>JAFGDV010000022.1 GCA_016931955.1 Candidatus Altarchaeota archaeon
GAAACCAACAAAGAAACTACTCCAAGATGAGTGGATGAATGGAGGTAAAGATGCTGCGGGTGAATTAGTCGATAACTATGTGACCTCCCCAATATTTAAACGTATTTTAAAAGATCCGTTAAAGGGCGGGATAGTTTCTACGATTGTTGTGGACACAACACAAGCTTTAACTGAACCAGAGGAACTATTCACAACAGAAGGTCAAACTAAATATACCATAGACCTAGCATCGGGTATTGCACTTGTATATTTTGGATTAGGCCCTGAAGTGGCAATACCTGTCTTCATCGTGAAGCAATATGTATTTTATGAAATAGATGAGAACAAACGCTGTGCATATACTGCAACAGACGACTTGGTTGTAGTAGTTAATGCGGAGCCTGGTGTTTGGCCTGAAATTGAGTGTGACACCTCATTAGCACCCGAGGACTGTAATGTGAATGGTCTACGTGTTCATTTTTCCTGTCAACCCCCTAGAGAAGTGGGGATATTCAATTATGGTGACACATTAGAGGATGCTAGCATTACGGTGACAGATTTGTATGACATCTCAACATGTAAGCAGATTCTAACAGAACCTGAGTACTTCTCCGAAAGCTTTGAATTGTATAGCTCAGAAGAAGAAATGAGCTGCTTTGCGACGTTAAGACGTACCGACAACAGTGATTTCATTGACTACGCATTATTGAGATATGGTGCGGTGACAATAGGAGGTAGTAAACTATGCTATCATGCACCACACTTAAAAACACTAACGACAAAATACCCAATAATACGGGAGACAAAATATATCGGGACAGGTTATCCTGGCGACAACGTTGCAGTATCCTTAGAAATCTACGACGACCAGGACAGTATCAGAGGGGATTCTACCTTTATCAATTGGACGCATAATGGCATTGCACATAGTGCAGACATAATAAGAGGAACTTATCCTTCCTGGGAGGGAGACATACCGATACCATTAAATGCTGCTGATGGTGACACAATAAATTTCCAAATCCAGGTCACAGACACAGAATACCATAAGACTGTTGACGACAACGACCAGCGTATGTATCAAATTATGGTCGTCGAGGATACTGATTTTGGTGGTGATGTCTCTGATATCAAAGCGGATGCTTACTGGGTTTCTCCTTCGGCTTTTATGAGAAGTGGTTGGTTGTGGCCTCAGCCGGATGAGGTCTTCGGTTCAGAAGAGGACTGGTATAAAGTGTACATAGAAAAAGGTAAGCATTATGTCGTAGACGTTAATGCGAGCAAGCCGATTGTCGTCAGATTAGATAAGCCGAACGCAGCTACCGAAAAACTAACCTTATTCAATCAGGGAAGCATCAACTTCGAATACGACAGCTCAGGCTTCCTGTATCTCGGCTTCGAACCGAGGAGAATAAGCGACTACGGCATGAACTACAGCTTCAGAGTCACAGAAAGCGGCACAAAATGGGTCGAACCCTACAGCATGTCAGTCGACTATTACACGCCCTTCAAGAGATACTTCACACACGTATGTTCGGGAACGGAGACATATTCATGCCTAGGAAGCCAAGTAATGGGTGTCCACGACGTATTATCGTACATCGAAGATTTTGACGGCTACGACCCTAATAGTCTAACACCAGGCGATAATTTATACTTTGACATATACGAGGCAGAAGACTGCAACGGTGATGAAAAAGAATACGTGGATGTGAATGTTGCATTCTACCCATACACAGGCTATGGCGGAGTAACAGTACGGTATATTCAACCAGTAATAAACTCAGAAGGGGATTATGACTGCGATAAGACAACTATTAACACGTTCGTATCTGATTACAACACCCAATACTTCACCGCACGTGTACCAATCCCTGAAGAAGATGGAGTATATTATGTAGAGATGAGGGTTGATTACCAAGTCAGCCCCACATTGCTCCACGCCACGTACACCGAGCCCTTCGCGTTTAACTTTGACGTCAGACAAGCACCAACCTTGAATAACTTCAGCACGAACATAGGATATAATTCAGTTGTCTTGACTGCAGATGTAAGTGATGACGAAGGATTGGATACTGCAGAATTCTACTTCGACTACGATCTCATATGCACAAAAAGCCTGAGCGGGAAGCACAATAGTGTCTCATGCACGGTAGACACCTCCAGCCTCACAGACAACACAAACTACAACGCCTACATTAAAGTATACGACGAAGAATCCAGCTACTTCAAGTCAGGAAAAATATACCCCACAGTCCGAAACGACTTAGAGAAACCCATAATCCTGTCGACTTATGTATTGCCGACGGAGAACGGCGAAGCCTATAATAACAACGTTAGTGGAACAGTGATGCTCACGGTCTCAACCTACGACACAGAAGGCGGAGCAAACAATATACAGTGGTACAGAGACGGAGTAGGTATTGGTTCTGGAGCGGCTTTGAACTGGACAACGACTTCTACAAGTGATGGCCTACACAATATTAGAGTCGACATCTCAGATCTGTTTGGAAACACTGAAACCCAAGCATTCACTGTAAACGTGGACAACACCCAGCCAGCAATCTCGGACACAGTCCCAGAAGACGGAGACATACTGGAGGGGATAGTGGACCTACGAGTTAACGTCACAGATTCAGGCTCAGCGTTAAGTGAAGTCGAATGGTATCTTGGAACAACAAAAATCGGTTCCGGGACAAGAACCATCTGGGGCAGCTCCGGATTAGATGGAGACTATACGTTGACTGTGAATGTCACCGATTTAGTAGGAAACACCCAAAGCAGAGACATATATGTTACAATAATAAGCCCTGATCTGTCAATAAATGAAAGCGAGTTTTCAGTCACAGACAACAACATAACAGCAGTAGTCCGCAACCTAGGAAGCGCCAACGCAACAGACGTTAATATATCATTCTACGCAGGAAACGAATCATTCAGCTCAGAGATAATCAACCTCACAGCAGGAGAAAGCCAGACATTATTTGTGGAATACAACACAACAGGAAAAGACATCATCGTAGTAGCTGACCCATACGACTGGATCACAGAAGTCAGCGAAAGAAACAACTACGTTATAAGAAAATACACACCCTGCCCGTCTGGTGGTTTTATTGGGTGTAATATGACGTATTGTTGCGGTGCTGTGGATGGTGTTTGTCCGTTGGATTTTGACTGGGTGGAGTGTGGTGTTAGTGACCCGGATTGTCCCGTGGTCTGCACTGAGGGGGGTTTCTCGGCGTGCGGCGTAGACTACTGCTGCGGTGTCGTGGATGGAATATGCCCAGAAGACTTTGATGGGGTGAATTGTACGGCTAACGACCCCGACTGCGTCCAGGGATGCGCTAATGGAGGATTCTCGGCGTGCGGCGTAGACTACTGCTGCGGCGCCTCTGACGGCATTTGTCCCACAGACTTCGACAACGTAGACTGCTCAGTCTGGGATCCAGACTGCTCTCCTGGAGGGATATCAACCTGCCAGGGAGTCTACCTCTGCGGCGAAATAGATGGAATCTGTCCCGAAGACTTCGACGATGTCTCATGCTCAACATTCGATGTTGACTGCGTCTAAAAAAAATGAGGTAAAAAAAAAACGATGAAAACAAACAAAAAAATTGCAATAGGAGCGGCATTGACGACGCTCTCGGTAGTCTTATTGCTTAGCTCGGGCCTATTAACAGCCCAAACAGCACCCTGGCTCACCGGATGGGAGTACCGGAAACTCATCACCTTAAATAAAACCGTATCAAATGGATTTCAAGTATTGCTTAATGTAACCTATGACAGCGACATGCAAAGCGATTTCGACGATCTACGTTTTACAAACTATGCTGAAGACACGGAATTGGATTATTGGATAGAATACAAAGTAGATGGTTCATACGCTGATGTTTGGGTTGAGATGGAAAACAGCGATAAACTTTATATGTACTATGATAATGACGGTGTTAGTACTACTTCAGATTGTGGTTCTGTTATGGAGATTTGTGATACATTTGATAGGGCAGATAATATGACTGTTGGTAATGGTTGGACTGAATCAAGCGGTGCTTTTTCAATAAACTCAAATAGGCTTAACGGTATTGGTGATGGCATCGGTGCGGATGATGTGTATAAGTCTTATGGCACTTTTTCAGGACTTTATACCTACGTGGTAAAGTTTGGTTATAAGCCTTCGACAAATGGGAGGTCGGCTTTTGGTTATTCTAAGGCTATGACTACTCCTCAACTTGGTTGGAATCTTGCAGAGACGGGATATATACAGTATTTAGATGACGAAGGATGGCACAACTATGATACTTATTCTGCTTCTACTTGGTATATTCTCCGTCTTGATATTGATACGTCTTCCAATTCAGGAGATTACTACGTCAACGGCGTCTCTGTTGCATCTGATTGTGGGTATTATTATGACTCAACCGACCCTACTATATGGGATATGTATTTTTATTATAGTTATCCTACAGCATATACAGATTATGTTTATATTCGGGAATATATATCCACTATGCCTTCCGCTGATTTTGGAAGTGAAGAATCCCAGAATAGTGCGCCTGTGCTTGTGAGCCGGGAACTGTATCCTGCTTCGCCGACTGATGGAGACGACCTCGCACTGAACATGAAGTGCTCAGACACGGACACAGGAGACACATTGACAGCATACTGGACGTGCTACAAAAATGGTGTAGAACAAGGCAGCTACACCGGATCTATGACAGTAACAAACAACGTAGACACACAAGTGGAGACAATATCGAATACGGATACAGCACCAGGAGAACAATGGCAGTGCAGCGTCTACTGCGGCGACGGAAAAACGAATACTGCGACTGCAAGCACATCAGTGAGGACAATAGGAGGAGGATGCAGCATAGGAGCAGACTGCAGCCAATGCACAGGATGGGTTTATGTGACAACACTACAAGTACGAGACAGCAACGGAAACGGAAAACTCGACCAAATATGCTGCAACGGAATAGTTGAGGCAATAACACCTCTATAGAGTATTTATTGGTGGAATCCAAGAGTATAGTAATGGCCGAGATGAACATAGTCTACGAAAAAATAAAACCCACAGGGGAGATAAGAATACCCAAAAGCATCCTAGCAAAACTGGGATTGAAAAGCGGAGAAAAAGTAAGACTCAAACTCACAGGCAAAAAAGTGCTGATAGAACCGATTAAGGATCCTATAAAGGCACTAAGGGGTATGTTAAAACTGGATAAAAAAACCGCCAAAGAAATAATCGAATCCCCCGAATTCGAGCCAACATGAAACTAGGAGAACTGCCCAAAGGCGAAAAAGTTTTCATAGACGCCAACATATTCCTCTCAGAAATCTTCGACGAACAAGAAACAGCAGACGAATGCATGAAATTCCTTGAAAGAATCAAAAACGCAGAATTAAAAGGATACCCCCCCCATACTGGTTCTCAACGAAGTCTTCCATAAAACCGCTATTGCCCAAGTCCATAAATCATTTAATATCCCACCATCAAAGACCACCACATTCCTAAAAAAACAATCCAAACAAACTCAAATCCCTAGACAAACCCTGGGAAGCCATAAGAAACATAATAAGAATACCCAACCTGACCACACTAGAAATTAACGAAAACACATTTTTAACAGGATTAAAACTCTCCAAATTACACGGACTCCTATCCAACGACTCACTACACCTCGCAGCCATGAAAATCCATGAAATAAAAAACCTAGCCTCCAACGACCAAGACTTCAAACGAGTGAACTGGATAAAACAATACGCACCCTAACATGTGCGAACAAGAACAAATATGCTGCAACGGAATAGTTGAGGGGATAGTCCCCCTCTAATTTTTTTCTTACATTTTTATATCTGTATTACTATATTATATTGTATTACTTTTTCTCAGAGGTAGGAAAAATGTTTGAGACAACGATCATGACAGAGAAAGGACAGATAGTCATCAAAAAAGCATTAAGAGAAAAACTGAAGCTGAAGCCCGGACAAAAACTCATAGAAGAAATAGAAGAAAACAAGATAATACTGAAGCCTATGCCAACACTAAAAGAACTCAGAGACAGAGTAAAGATAAAGGAATCAACAGACGAAATCATGAAGGAGATAAAGAAGGGATGGGAATGAAATACGTGGCAGACACCTACGCCCTCATAGAATGGTACCTCAGAGGAAACCCCAGATATGAGGGATATTTCCAAGAAAAAAACTATGTCACAACGCTAACACTACTAGAGTTCTACCACCTCACATACCATAGAACAGACAAAGAAACAGCCGACGCATTCTACTTACACATAACCAGAGACAACGAAACAGTGCACCTAGACCACGATACAATAAAGGCTGCTGGAATACTCAAAGAGAAAAAAAAGCTGTCATATACTGATTCGGTGAACTACATCACATCAAAGACAAAAAAGACAAGGCTGCTGACCGGAGACGAAGACTTCAGAAACCTAAGAGAAGACATAGAATTCATCAAATAAAGGCGTTTTATACTACGTTTCCTAAAATAATTATGTGAGGTAATAAGATGACCACTTTGAGAGAATACCTGGACACGACATCATGCAAAGAAGATCTGAAGGAATTGATCGAGTTAATCGCCAGACAGGCTGAACCGATAAGGAAGGCATTCATCACAAACCAAGAATATGTGGACACGGAAAACATCTACGGAGAAGAACAGATCGCGTTAGACAAATGGAGCAACAAACACATGATGGAGGTATTCAAAAAATCAAAACTGGTGAAAGCAGCAGCCTCCGAAGAAGAAGCTGAGATAATAAAATTCCCGGAAGCCAAGACAGAGTATGCGCTGACGATGGACCCACTAGACGGCAGCAGCCTAGTACAGGTGAACCTCGCAGTCGGCACAATAATCGGGATCTACGACAACGGAGAAGTCATGCAGCCCGGACGAAACCTGAGGGCGGCAATGTATATGCTATACGGACCCATGACCGTCTTAGGTCTGACGGTCAAAGAAGGCGTCCACATATTCGCGATGAACGATGAAGGAGAATACCTGATGCTCGAAAAAGACGTCAGAATACCTGAAGGAGAACTATACGCAAGCGGCGCACTGAAGAAGGACTGGCTGCCCAAACACGCCAAGTTCATAGAAAAACTCGAAGAAGAAGGATACAAATTAAGGTATTCGGGATCATTCGTGGCAGACGTCCACCAGTACCTGAAATACGGGGGACTGTTTTCGTATCCAGCATACAAAGGAAAGGAAACAGGGAAACTTCGACTACTATTTGAGGCAAACCCCATGGGTTATATAGTAACACAAGCAGGAGGCAGGATAAGCACGGGATATGCGGACATACTAGATATTATGCCGGAAAAAATAGACCACCGCGTTCCAATATACATAGGAAGCAAGGGCGTGATAGAAAGGCTGGAAAAAGAATTCAAGGAGGAATAAAAAAAATGGCCAAACCGATCTCAGGAAAAAAACTATTCAACGGAGTAAGAGACAAGGACTGCATCGTGATGGCAGCCAACACAAGATACATTCCAGGCGCAGCGGAGGGGATACTGAAGGCGGCGAAGGATACTAATACGCCGGTGATCATGGAGATAGCACGCTCCGAATGCGACCTGAAGGGCGGATACACAGGATATACGCCGGCGGAATACGCGAAGAGGATGGTTAAGGCAGCAGACAAAGTAGGATGGGACAAGTGGGTACTGCACGCAGACCACATCTCAGTGACGGACGGAAGCCCGGAGACCATACAGGGGACAAAAGACCTGGTGGCGGCGCAAATAGACGCAGGATTCACGTCCTATGCAATAGACGCCTCACACATATTCAACTTCGAAGGAAAAAACGAAAAAGAAGAGCTAGAAGGGAATATAAAGGCGACGATAGAGATCGCTGAATACATAACAGAAAAGATGGAGGAGGGGGGGATAGGATCCTACGGCCTCGAAGTAGAAGTCGGAGAAGTCGGACGAAAAGACGACAAAGGATTCATGCTGACTACGGCAAAACAGGCAACAACCTTCATCTCAGAACTGAATAAGGCAGGTATAAAACCAGATACTCTGGCGATAGCCAATGGATCCACTCATGGAAACATCTACGACGAAAGAGGCGTGAAAATAGAGCAGGTGTCGATAGACATCCCAAGGACAAAGGAGATCGCGCAGGCATTAAGGAACATGGGAAGCCCCGTCAGGGTAGCACAACACGGCATCACCGGAACCCCGCTGCACTTGATTGCGACACAGTTCCCGAAGGGAGATGTCATAAAAGGCAACGTTGGAACCTTCTGGCAGGACATTGTATTCGAAGTCTTGAAAGTGTACGAAATAGACCTCTACGATAGGATACAGGAATGGGTTCTGAAAACATACGCCGGCAAGGGGAAAAGCGACGAAGAAATATTCGGCAAAAACTCAAAATACGCCTTCAAGCAGTTCTTCAGAGAGATACATGCCATGAGAGAAGAAACTATTGCGGCCATAGAAGCCCAAGCCTATGCGAGCGCCTTGATGTTCTACAAAGCATTCGGCTCAAAGGGTAAAGGCGGCCTCATATAGGGAGGGGGAGTGGATGAATGTGAGAACCACCATAAGCATAATAAAGGCAGACATTGGAAGCATCGGAGGGCACACAAAGCCCTCAGATGAGGTGATGGAGTACTGCAAGAAAAACCTGGAACAAGAAAAAGGGAAACTACTGATAGACTGCTACGTCACACGCTGCGGAGACGACATAGAACTGTTGATGACCCACGAAAAGGGAGTGGATGCGAAAGAAATACACTCACTGGCTTGGAACACGTTCAAGGCCGGCGCGGAAAAGGCAAAAGAGCAGGGGCTGTATGGGGCAGGACAAGACCTTCTATCGGATGCTTTCTCGGGCAATGTCCGGGGGATGGGGCCAGGTATAGCTGAGATGGAAATCGAAGAACGGCCAGCTGAAGCATTCATAGCCTTCATGGCAGACAAAACAGAGGCATCAGCTTTCAATCTGCCACTGTATGAGATGTTCGCCAACCCCTTCAACACAGCCGGCCTAGTATTAGACCCTAAACTACACGAAGGATTCAAATTCGAGGTACACGACGTCAAAGGAAGCCGGAGAATAATATTCGACACACCAGAAGAAGCATACGATCTACTGGCGTTGATAGGGTTAACAGACATATACGCGATAAAAAGCGTCTACAAGAAGTCTGGAGAAATAGCTGCAGTAGCAAGCACCGAAAAAGTGAACCTTATAGCGGGCAGATACGTGGGAAAAGACGACCCCGCCATGCTGGTAAGGTCGCAGTCAGGGTATCCAGCAACCGGGGAAGTAGTAGACCCCTTCGCAAGACCCTTCTACATCGCAGGATGGATGCGAGGAAGCCACCGCGGACCAATGATGCCCGTCGGCGAAAAAGACGCCAACCCGACGAGATTCGACGGACCACCAAGGATAATAGCGCTGGCATTCTCCCTCAAAGAAGGCAGACTAACCGGTCCAGTGGACGTTTTCGCTGACCCAGGATTCGACGACGCCCGAAGACAGGCGAACGAGATGGCGAACTACATGAGACGCCATGGACCATTCCAGCCACACCTGCTACCGCCAGGAGAAATGGAGTACACAACGCTGCCAGGCGTGCTCAAGAAACTAGAAGATAGGTTTGAGAAAATCTAAGGCGTTGGTGAACTGGAGGGAGAATTCGCCCACTGCGAATTCCCGTTTTTCTGCCAGCGCTTTTCTTAAAGGGGCTGCGAGTTTCTTTTTAGGTCCCCATGATGGCTGATGTTTTCTTTATTATGTTTCTTGTTGCTTCGGCTGCCATGTCGGCTTCTCTGGGTGTTTTGGCACCGGTGACTATTATGCGTCCGGACCTGAATACTAGCATGACTGTCTTGGGTTCGTCTAACCTGAATATTAGTCCAGGAAACTGTTCAGGCTCGTATTCGGTGTTGTCGCATTCCATCGCCAATATGTCGAGGTTGACTCTGAAGTTCAGGTTAGAGGATGCGACGATGTTCTGTATCTCGATCTTTGGGGTGGCTTTGATGATTATGTCGGCCTCCCTCAGCTTCTTCAAGAGCTTCTGGACGGCTAAGTCGATTTCCTCCCTCGACCTTGCGCCGCTGCATATGACTTTACCCGTGCGGAAGATCAGCATGGCGAGCTTGGGCTGCTGCATCCGGAAGATGACTCCAGGAAACCTCTTAGGGTTGTCCACCCCCTCCACAGAACATGCGAACTCCTCCAGGTTGATATCCTGTCCAAGGACTATGGAGGAGACGATGTTCTCAATCTTCGCCTTCATCTTCAACATAATATATTTCCCGTCGGTGATTAAATACCGAAACATAGATAAAGGTGATTAGACAAATTATATGACACAGTCAAAATGCTAAAAAGAAGCTTGTTTTTGGGTGTTTTTTTGGTTGCGCTGCTTTTCTCTGCCACCGCGCAGACACAAGAAGAGCTTGCCGGCTGGCATTATGGTCTTGCGAACGAGGCCTATAAAAAAGGCGACATTGGAAATGCTAGCATCCACGTCGGCGAGGCCTTGAGTCTATATACTCAGTTGGGGGATGTTTCGGGGCAGATTAGATGCAATGGATTAATCCAGGATCTGCATGCAGGAGATGGCATAGAGGGTTTGAGGCTTTTAGGTGACATCGGGTTGATCATTCTGGTTTCAACATTATTCGCATTCTTTACAAGGCTGCTAAGGCAACCCATGATTTTAGCGTATGTGGCTGCAGGGATAGTTATAGGCCCCTTCGGCCTGAAGCTTATCACAGAACAGGGGACAATAGAGACGCTGGCGGAGCTTGGGATAGCGTTCCTGTTGTTCATGGTCGGATTAGAGCTGGACATAAACAGGCTTAAGGATGTGGGTAAGGTGTCTGCTGGCTGCGGCTTAGGGCAGATATTGATAACATTTATCATAGGATTCGTGCTTGCGGCACTACTCAACCAATTCACTTTGATAGAGTCTTTTTATATAGCATTCGCCCTCACCATAAGCAGCACGATGATTGTGGTAAAGCTGCTGTCTGATAAAGAGGAACTTGATACACTGCACGGAAAAATCGTGCTCGGAACCCTGCTGATACAGGATGTGGTGACAATCATGGTGTTGGCTGTTCTGACGACGCTTAACTCTTTCACGTTAACTTCATTGGTTACGGCGGCTTTCACAGGTATTGGGTTGGTTGCATTAGCCATAATAATGGGGAGATACGTGCTTCCTCCATTGTTCTGCTTCGCCGCAAGATCTGTTGAGCATCTCTTTCTGACGTCTCTGGCTTGGTGCTTCGTCTTTTCGGCTTTTTCTTATATAGTATTCACAAATCTTCTGGGCTTCGGTGGCTCCGCGATATCAATAGGCTCGTTTCTCGCAGGCGTAAGCCTCGCATCTTTCCCATACAACATAGAGATCGTCGGCAGGATAAGGTCGCTGAAGGACTTCTTCGTTGTGATATTCTTCGTGTCACTTGGAATGCAGGTTCCACTGTACATTCCATTGATACAGAACGTGATCCTGTTCTCCCTCTTTGTCCTAATCGGGACACCAATCATTATGATGTTCATATGCAGCCTCTTCGGGTATGGTAAGAGAACGTCTTTACTCACCGGGCTTGCATTAGCGCAGATATCTGAGTTCTCGCTGATCCTCGCAGGAGAGGGTTTCTCCTTCGGGCATATACGCGCCGACATGCTCTCGCTTGTGACATGGATAATGCTCGTAACCAGCACCGTAAGCTCCTACTACATACTCCACGGAGGCCAGATCTACAACCGATTGCTTCCGGCATTGAAGGTATTCAACAGGTTCTCCATGAACAAGATCCTAGAAGACGTGCAAAGAGATGCTAGACACCATGTCATAGTCTTCGGATGCGATCGCATGGGCGGCATCATCATCAAAACACTCCAAGCCATGAAGAAAGACTTCGTCGTAGTAGACATCAACCCAGAGATCATCAAATCACTGATGAGTCAGAGGATTCCTTCACTGTACGGGGACATAGACGACATGGAGGTTTTGGAGAGGGTCAACCTTAAGGATGCGAACGTTGTGATCTCGACGATACCTAACCTAAGAGAAAACCTGCTTATAATAGAGGAGACAAAAAAACGCAACCCAGATGCTGTGATCATCATAACGGCAAGGAACATAGACAATGCCCTTACACTCTACAAAGCCGATGCCGACTACGTGATACTACCGCATATTCTAAGCGGTGAACGGGTCTCGGAATTCCTCACAGATTATATAGTCAACAAAGACGAATTCGCTCACCTAAAGAGAAAACACATGGAGCGGCTGGAAAACCAGAAGAGACTGGATATCTTGATGAAATATGAGCCCTCATTCATAGGCATGCTTGAGAGAAAATTCGAGCACATGGGTCACAGGTTATAGCTAGTCTTCCTGAAACCCTTCCCCCATGGTCTTCTTGAGCGGTAGACCGTAGCCCAATAACCTGTCCTTCCTTATCTTGGGTAAAGGCTTCCCCTCAGGTTTAGGTTTCTTTACCTTAGGGGATTCCCTCTGAGGCTGCGAACTTCTTTGCTCACCTTCAGAGCCTAAAGCCATCAAGCCCTCCTTTTTTTTGGGTCTGTAAGCTTCTGTTTTTCTGGGACTGTGCGGGTGTCTGCCAATCAGATACAGGGAACCGGCTAGTAGCGCGACTATGATTAGGACAAGAACCAGGATTAGTATGTACACCATATTTGAGCCGATCGACTTAGAAAGCCCATCAATAGGGTTGCCCGTATCCTCTCTGCTGATCCTGGATATCAGAGACTTTACCTCAAGAAGCTCCTTCACGTATCTGCTGTTCTCGTATCTATTCTCCGCTATCTCACCTGCAAGAGCCTTTATGTCTTTCAGTTCAGCAGTTGAGGGATCACAGCCCACCTGAGAACCACTGTCAAAGCAATTATAGACGTGAAAGGATCTCTGAACGAACACGCTTGCGTTACTGAAATCGCCCACTGCTGCGCTCATCTCAGCCAGCTTGTAGTAGATCCCTGCAAGAAGTATCTCTGATTCACGGGTTTTGTTTGTGTCCTTTAAGAAGACGTAGTCGATCCTCGACCTTAACGCATTTGTCAGGGATTCTTCGTATTTTTTATCGTTGTAGAGGATGGTTGCGTTTTCCAGTAGACTTGCTGCCTCAAAACCCATGAACTGGGTTGATTTGTTTATTATGTCATTGCATTTCCCGACTGCCTTTTCGTTCTTCAGATACGCGTACTTGTATTTTGCCTTCTGAGCAAGGGTGCTGGCGTTCACGTAGTCGCCCGACAGGTAGAGGGCTACGGACTTGTTGTAGTATTCATCCGCCGACGTCTCCTCCTGTTTGGTCCGCTTCAGATCGCTTTCTATCTTCGAGATGAGTGTTCGAGCATCTGTGACGCCCTTAGAATTATCGAGTTCTGAATAGAGTTCCTCTGATTTCTGAGCGTACTTCATTGAATTAACGTAATCCATCTTATTGTAGCTGGACTCTGCAAGCTTGTAGTTGTTGTAGGCCTCCTGCTCCTTCGCATACGTCTCTGACTGGAACAGGTAGACGTTCTTGTCGCCGGAGCCGATGGCTAATTCAGCATATCCATCACCCTCCAAGTCGTCTGCGGAGACTTCCCTCACAGTGTTGGTCTCGTATTCCCATAGGGTTTCCCCGTCGCTCTCGACCACATAGGCTCCGTCAGAACAGGCTGCTATGATCTCATTGAACCCGTCCTTGTTCAAGTCCACGAGCATTATGTCGTAGACCTCTGAGCCGACTGGATTCTGCCACTCAAGTTCTCCTTTTTTATTTAGGACGTAGACGTCGTTCGAGCCTAGTATTATCTCTTTATCATCGTCGGCGTCGATGTCTTCGACGGCTATTTCCCTTATAAGACCACCCGTTGAATACTCCCACAACTCCGTTCCCTGATCGTCTAAGACATGGAGTTCCTGATATGAGCCCACTAGGATCTCTTTCTTACCATCACCTTCTAAGTCTGCAACGTGGACTGATGCTACACCCCTGTCGGTGGGGAATGTAAACACCTTAGTACCCTTACTGTTGAATACCTGCACGGCCGCTGCTGTGCTGTACGTCCCCCACCTGCCATAGCTGCCTACCAGAACCTCCTTAACACCATCTCCGTCAATATCCTCTGCCGTGATACTATGGACTTCCCCGACAGTGGAAGCCGACCAGATTATTCTACCCTCAGGGCTTATGACAAAGACCTCGTTACGGAGGCTTCCTGAACCCGCACCGACTAGGATCTCTTTCTTCCCGTCCCCGTCTACGTCATCCAAGGAGATGGAGGATATGTCATACTCATGTCTTGGAGACATCTCCCACTTCTTCTCTGCTTTAGTATTCAGGACGTGGAGCCTCGAGAATACCGAGGTTATGATCTCTTTCTCCCCGTCGCCTTCAATGTCGTCGACTACCATCCCAGTAACGTGTCCTGGGAGGAAATATTGACCTGTTGATTCTCCTTCTTTGTTGATTATGTTAACCCACCCGGCTGCGCCGCCAAGCATCTGCTTGGAGGATGCTATTATAACCTCCTTCTTTCCGTCGCCTTCAAGATCCGCTATTTTGAGAAATGCTATTCCGCCATTAGAGGAGTACTGCCACTTGAGGGTGAAGTAGTCATCCGATTCTGAACAGACGACGCAGATGCATAGTAGGGCGCAGATGAGCGGTAGTAGAATTCTCCTTTTCATTTGTTAAAGATATGGGAATCAAAGATTTATATGTCTACAGTATTTGGAGAAGCCAGTATATCAGCGCTGAGAGTGATCCAGCCATAACCGGTGTCAGAACCCATCCAACAGAGATGTATTCGACGGTTTTTATGTTAACCGTCCTCACTCCCTTGGTCAGTCCGATGCCGATGACGCTGCCAACGACGGCCTGCGTTGACGATATCGGGATGCCAAGGACTGTGAAAAAGTAGACCACCGATGCAGCCGCAAACTGTGAGGTGAATGCCATGATAGGACCCATGCTTGTTATGCCTTTACTTACTGTTTCGACGACGCGCCTGCTGAAAGAGCTTGCACCCACACCCATTGAGACCCCGACCATGAAGACTATCGCCAGCTGGTTGCTCATAGCATTAGAGCCGATGACTGGACCTACTGCGTTGCCTATGTTATTCGCACCCAGGCTGTAGGAGAGGAACACTGAACCCAATACCAGTAGTACCTGGAAGAGTCTGCTGAAGGTCAACAGATTCAATCTGCCTGAGAGGGGAGTCATCACATACCTGTAGAGGAGTACTGCGAGGACTATTGCTGCAATCGGCGTCATAATCCAGGACAGGAGCAGTTTGGATATGAGGATAAAATTCAGTTTACCCGCCAACCCCTCAACGATTATGATGCCCATTATTGCGCCCACCATGGTGTGGCTTGTTGCCACTGGTATGGATAAGGCTGTTGAAATGCCCACGAAGATCAGGGTGGCTAGTAGAGCGGCTAACGCTATATCCTCATCCATTCCATTCTCCAAAGGCACAATATCGCCTCCAATCGTCTGTATGACCGCCCCGCCCTGCAGTAGGGCGCCGAGCAGCATGGATATGGACGCCAGCAGGGCTGCTTTCCTGAAGGACATTATGTTGGAGCCCACAATGACCCCAATAGCGTTAGATGCGCTGTTTGCCCCGATATTCAATCCAACAAGGAGCGCTGATACAACGATCGATAATGAGATAGCATCCATGTCTATGCCTTGTGCAGCAAAAGGATCAGGGATAATGCATCAGTCGCGTCTTCGGCCCTGTCGGATATGTTCCCGGAGTACTCCACAAGCTTTGATAGCAGCAGTGCAAGGATTCCATCTTCGACTTTCTTATACAGCAAGGAATAGGCCTTGTTTTCTATCTCATCTGCTTCATGTTCCTTCGACCTTATCCGCTCTATCGCAGACCTCATGTCTGCTATGTTCGCCATATCGATCACGCTCCTGCGGAGTACATCTATCGTATCCAATCCCGCGTCTATCTCCATCTTGATTAGTGGGAGTATGTTCTTTGGCATCTTCCTGCCCTCAAGAAAGACCAGCATCTTAGCAGCATCCTGGGCAGCATCTGCTATTTCGTCAACCATCTCCACGAAATTAAGTATGAGGCTTCTGCTTCCAGGGAGGAATGCCCCAGAATACATGTTTTCTTCGATCTTCCTCCGGAGGTCATCCGCCATAGATTCGAGATTGCATGTGTTTTCTACCTGTTTCCCTAATTCCTTGTAGTTCCCTTCCTCAAAGGCGTCGAATGCGTTTTTGAATTCGTATACTACTTTGTAGGTCATATCTGCGTGCTCGTTTATCAATCGGATGGTCTCTTTCTCCTGCTCGCCCGCCAATACAGATATTAGGTTGAATAATGTCATCTTCATCCCTCCGTTGTGTTTAGGACATGTGAATGAGAGGATAAGAATGTGCTTTTTAAACACATGCTCCTATACAGTATATATAATGTATATATACATTAGAAGATGAGGGAAACTATCTCAGTATACACGGAGCCTTACACAAAATTTGTGATCAAGAATCTGGTCAAGATAAAAGGCAGATCGGAATCCGACGTTGCCAATTTCATACTCAAGAGCTGGATAAGCGACCACCTAGATGAACTGAAAGAATACGGCATCACGGTAAAAAAGGCCAGAGAAGTCGGAGCATTGAGGCTATAAAACGAAAAGTATTTAAACCCAAAGTGACACGGTTTATAAATACCCCCAAAAAAATGGAGATCGAAGAACTGATCGAGAAGTCCTTTTGGAAGGATATCCTGTACGAGATCATAAGCACCATGGATCCATGGGACATAGACATCTGCAGACTGGCTACTCTATACTCTGACAGGGTCGAAAAGATGAGGGACATAAACTTCAGGATACCTGCTAACGTCATCCTCGTAAGCTCCGTCCTTCTTAGGATGAAGGCCGACATAGTGGCCTCCATAGAGATCAATCCGCTGGAATTCGCACCAGATATTGACGAAGGGATTATGTTCGGGGAACTAGACATTGGATCCTATACCTCGATCGGGGAACTTGGGGAATACAGCGATTTAGAGAAAGACAACGGGGATGAACTGCCCTTCAAGGTCAAACCGAAGAGGGTTACGAAGAGGAGGGTCACTGCAGAGGAACTCATCGCAGCAATACAGAAGGTCTTAGAGGACAGGGAGATAAAAAGCAGGCTCAAAAGGGAGGATAAGATGAGGCTCCCAATAGAGATAACACTCACAAAAGACATCAGGCAGCTGATAGAAGAAACATACAAGAAACTGGTGAGTATCCTGTCGGAGAAAAAGAATGAGATAGTCCTGTTCTCTGAGATGGTTCCAGAAAGAAAAGAGATACTCCCAACATTCATGTCTCTCCTGCACCTATCCAATGACCAGAAGATATCCCTTAGGCAGGAGAGGATATATGATGAGATCTTCATCAGCGTACGATAGCCTTACAGAGTCCATCTATTTTTACCCTGTCCTGTTTCTTAGTATCCCTGTCCCTCAATGTTACAGTATCGTCTTCAAGGGTTTCATAGTCTATCGTCACGCAGATTGGAACCCCTACCTCATCAGCCCTAGCATATCTCTTCCCTATGCTTCCACCCTCATCGTAGAATACGTAAAGACCCTCTTTCTTCAGCAGATCGAAGACCTGCTGCGCCTTCTCGGGCAGCCCATCCTTGCCGACTAAGGGAAAAACACCCGCCTTATAGGGCGCAATATCCTCTGGAAAGGAAAAAAACACGCGATCGCCTTCCTCCCTGTAACAGGATTCGATGACGCAGTAGAAGGGCCTGTCTATCCCATAAGCGACTTCTACGACATGTGGTATGAACTTCCTGCCTTCATAGTTCACCGTCATATCCTGCTTGGATAACTTCATGTGCGCTGAAAGGTCGTAATCAGTTCTATCAGAGACTCCGACCAACTCGATTTTACCAAAAACACTGCTCATGTACTCGATATCCCATGTATCGGTTGAATAGAAGGCCCTCTCCTCGTCCTTGTGTTGCCTCAGCCTTAACGCCTCAGGGTTTATACCCATTTCCTTAAATAGTTGTAGTGACCTGCCGAGAAAATAAGCGATCATCTGCAGCTTTACTATGCCCTTCTCCACCGCTTCTTTAAGCGTTAAGCTGGACTCCCTGCCTTCTTTGTCTATGACCTTGGCCTTGATAGCTGAAACGGTATCGAATCTGGGAGAATACTTCCCATCCGGTTCCACGAAGAACTGTATCTCTGCCTGATTGAATTCCCTGAGGCGTATCATGCCCTGCCTCGGTGAAATCTCGTTCCTGAAGGACCTGCCTATCTGTATGACGCCAAAGGGTAGCTTCTTCCTTGCTATCTCCCAGAGCCTTCTGAATCCAAGGTAGGTGGTTTGAGCTGTCTCAGGTCTGAGGTAGGCTACCTCCTTGTTTTTCCCCGGCCCAATGAAGGTCTGAAACATCAGGTTATAGCTGTAGACCCTGTCCAATCCGCCGCCGCATTTAGGGCATTTTATCTTATATTCCTTGACCAGCTCGTCCATTGCACTCATGTCTGAGGCTTCGCAGGATTTACCTGTGTGTTCCTCGATCAGGTGATCTGCTCGATAAGGCTCACCGCATTTCAGACACTCCGTCATGAGGTCGGAGAAACTGCTTACGTGACCTGATGCCACCCACACTGCTTCGGGCGAAAGCGTCGGACACTCAACTTCAAAGCACCCTTCTTCTATAATGTAATACCTCCTCACCAGATCTTCTATATTCTTCTTTATCCTTGAACCTATCGGTCCATAGTCATAGAACCCTCCTACCCCCCCATATATCTCAAAGGAGGGGTACATTATGCCTCTCCTCTTTGATACATCTAATATCTGTTTATGCATCCTGCTGCACCTAAAAAATGTATCGAGCGAAACCAACACTGATCTTTCTGAAAAAACTATGTTTAGTGCTGGTCTGCCTTGAAACGCATCTCACAAGATCGCTGAAAAGCTTCCTCTCTTCCTCATCCAAGAGTTCCTCCTGTGCCCTCTTGTGTTTTACGACGATTACTCCATCCTTATAGCTGCCGCCGCCTTTCATGTCTTCTTTTTCTTCTATCAGGAATCTTCGGACTGAATTATACCATGCTGGCAGAGACGACTTGAACCTCCTGCTCGCCTCCATGAAGTCCTTCATCCTTATCCTCCTCTCCTGTCCCGTCTTTAAAGCCTGCTTCCAGGGTATTGCCGCTGCCTCCTCACATACCTGCTTTATGTCTGCTATGGAGTAACCCTCAGTCAGCCTTGCGAGCCTGCCGTAATTAACGCCCTTGTCGACTGGTTTGTCCTTCATCATGAGTTTGAATACCTCTTGGCGAGTTTTCTTGTCCGGCTCCGGGAAGTATATGAATCTGCTGAATCTACCCGCCCGCCTCAGGGCGGGATCAAGGTACCACGGAGCATTCGTTGATCCTATTGTGAGGACTCCCTTGTTTGAGGCTTCTATGCCATCCATCTCCATGAGGAACTGATTTATCGCCCTCTTCTCGAAGCTCTGTTGTGTGGCATCCCGTCTACCGCCTATGCCATCGATTTCGTCGAAGAAGAGTATTGAGGGTGTGTTTTTTCTGGCCGTTTCAAATATCTTGTGGATGTTCTTCTCAGTGTTCCCGACGTACATGTCCATGATGTCGCTTATCTTAACATTCAGGAATGCTGCATCACATTCTCCTGCTGTTGCTTTCCCTATGTATGTTTTCCCGCAGCCAGGCGGCCCATAGAATACCACCCCTCCGCCAGCGGTCTTGCCATATTTTTCAGCCAGCTCGGGATTTTTCAGGGGATAGACTATGGCTTCATTTATTATCTCCTTTATTCCCTTCAATCCTGCGACATTGGAAAAATCTATGCCTGGTTTCTCTAGGAACTCGAACTTGTCTGTTCTCTGTCTTTCGAGCAGTGACTCATCTGCATCCTCCCGTGGGCTTAACCCGATTGCCTTATTGTATTCTTGCCTGGCTCTCGCAAAATCCTGCTGTTGATCGTATACGTTCCCAAGTGCATGATGTGCTTCCGGGAAGTCGCCTTTTAACTCAATCGCCTTGTTGATGTCGGCTATTGCCTTAGTGTATTCCCTCTTTGCAATATAAACAAGCCCGCGATTGAAGTGGATATCCCCATTAAGGGGCTCGCTTTCTACAGCCTTCGTGAAGTTCTCTATTGCTTTATCGAACTCTTGCAGTTTATGGTAGTACATGCCTACCGTAAAATATCTGTTCTTGCTCCTGCTGTCTTCTCCCCCTAACTGCTTTTCCATTCTCATCTCTACGAATCTGAAGATTCCGTATCATCTGCTTCGCTTTTTTTCATCGACTCTCGTTCTTTTTTTATTATCTCCTTCATCCTAAGCCGCTCAGGTGAGTCATCCATCGGCTGATGAATGCCCTCTTCATCTCCTCCTTCCGTCTCTATTATCCCCTTAAGCCTGTTTCTGTCGTCTAAGACACCTTTTTTCTCTCTGCCTAGAATATCCTTGCCCTTATCGACGATTTCGCCTATCTTATCCCTTTCCCACTCAATGTTATCTAGAACAACTGCCTTCTCTCTCTTTATTGACTCACTCTCCTGATCGATCATCTCTTCAAGCATTGCTCTGGGGTCATCATGACCCCCCGCCCCCACTTCATCAAGGCCCTCTTCTTTCTTCTTGGGCTTTTCTCTCTCACCCCGTAATTCCCTCTCTTCCTTTTTTATGGCTTCCTCTTCCCGTCTGATCATCTCCTCAAGGTAGGCTCTGTCATCGACTTCACTTTTTTCTTCCTTTTTTTCTTTGGTGCCTGCCCTCTTTTTTTCTTCCTCAACCAGCTCCCTAAGCCTGCTCCTCTCCTCCATCATCTTCCTCTTTTCAGCTTCTCTTCTCCCCTTCTCGGCTTCAAGTTCTGCCTTTCTCTTCTCTTCCTCTAATCTCTTACTTTCATCCTCAACCTCCTTCTTTTTCCTGGCACGCGATATCTTCGTCCTGCTCCACAGGAGGAAGATGAACAACACGGAAGCCACAACAAGTAGTAAGATCCACGGAGTTGGTTCTTTTATAGGCATGTCCGCTATAAGCTTTTCTGCATTCTTCAGACCCTCTGCATGATTTATCTTCTTGTATAGATCCCTTGCCTTTTCAGCGTTTTCAAGCGCCGTCCCATAATCCCTGTAGCTATGGTATTTGAGGGCTTCTTCGTAGTAGTAAGCTGCTTTGTTCTTGGTCTCATTTCCTTTGTATATGTCCTTTATCGTGGAATTGCATACTTCAACCTCACGGAACCTGCTTATGTTCTCGTAGATGGCCCTCGCCTTCAATACCTGATTAAGCGCGTTATCGAAATCAGCGACCTTATAGTACTCCAGCCCCTTCTCATAGTATGCGTTCGATTCATTCAACCTTACAAGCATCCTATTGTTGCTGTCTATGAGGCGCTCACACCTGGTGATGCCTGCAAAGTCCTTGTTTTTTTCGAATATCTCCTTGGCCTGCACCGCACGCTTCAGCGATTTCTCATATTCTGCCTGCTGGGACAGCTTGTAGGCCTCAGCATATAACTTATCTGCTTCCATGACTGTCTCGCATTTTTCCTTATCTTCCCCTATCTTCTTGAGCAACTCCTCGCACTCCGTATTTCTATTCCAAAAGTCCCCTGTCCCGAACATTTCATGGAGTTCAACTGCCCTCTGCCTTGCCGTTTTCACTAGTTCTTCAACTTCATCATAGGCGCTGCAGTTTCCTTCCTGAATCAGTGCACGTTTAGTCTTCGCCTCCTTTATCGACTTATCCAATGCCTTCAACATGTCCTCTCTGCAATTTTTTATTGACTCATTGACTTGGCTTAAGATGAGTTCGCAATCCCCTGCACGATCGAAATAGTTTACAAGTATATATGTATTCCTAGAATTCTGAAAGTATGTTCTCGCCTCGAAGAAGCCATCATTAGTGCAGTTCGCGCTTTGATAAGCATTTATCCCTTGTTCATAGAGGTACCCTGCTCTTTCAGCCGCTTCGGCTATCAAGTCGATTATCTTCCCCCGCAGTATCTCACAGTCTCTTATGGAATCGCCGACATCATATCTCTGATAAATCGCAGAAGCATTTTCAACATACAACAGAGCTGTTGTGTATTGCTTGTAGTCCTCCTCCTCAACGATTACCAGAGCCTTGCCATATAACTCATCTGCCTTCATTATTTCGCCTTCTTTTATCTTTGCAGCGACCTGGGAATACTGTATGTCAATCTTAGCTATCCTCTCCGTATCCCTTGGGAGCATGTGCTGGAACGTATGGTTTGCCTTGAGTAGATAGACTAGGGCTAAATCGAACTGGTCTTTAGCCTTTTCATAGTCACCGGAGTCCAAGTATTGCCCTCCTTTAATGGCGTAATCAAGCGCCTGCAGATAATTTTGGTCGCCTATCGGCCTCAGGCAGTCATTGATCTTCTTTATAAGGTCGTTGCATTTCGAAATTCCAGGAAGATCACCAGTTGCACTGTATTCGTCGAATGCCGCACTAACATGCTCGCTTGCATTGACACAATCTCCGCCACTATATGCTGCCACCGCGCGCTCATAATGCCAGTCAGCCAGACCAGCCTGCGCCTGCACATTCAGGATTCCAACAAAAGCAATCAATAAGACCCCAGAGAGTATCTTCCTGTTCACCATTTTGCGTTACCCTAAAAATCTTGGGAGAGCTACAATAAATACTCACCTCTGTTTATAATGGAAGGCCGCCGTCTCAGGCGGTATTACATTGATCACAACCTCCGAGCCGTACTCCATCCCAGCGAAACTTGAAAGCCTTGGAGCCAGCTCTAGGTGAAGGTGCAAGTCTCCGTCTTCAGGCGAATGGTGAAGCCAGAAATTGTATGGTGGCTTGTTCAGGCTCATATGAAGCCTTCGCAGTATTTTCTTCAGCATCTCGGCGAAGGATTTTTTTTCTAGATCGCTGAGTTCCTCTAGTGTTCTGACGTGTCTCTTCGGCATAATCCACGCCTCAAATGGAAACCTTGAGGCGTAGGGTGTGAATGCTATGGTATTTTCGTCCTCAAAGATCAGTCTCTCACTATCTTTCTCACTACGCCATATGTCGCAGAACGGGCAGCTGCCTCTCTCAGCCCCATATTTTCTTGCTGCCTCAGTCTCCGCCTTAACCAACGGAGGAACAACGGATAACGCAATAATCTGCGTATGTGAGTGGTCCAGTGAAGCCCCAGCTTCCTTTCCCTGGTTCTTGAACACCATCACGTACCTTATTTTCTCGTCTTTCTTCAGTTCTTTTATTCTTGAGGAATACATGTCTAAGACCTTTACTAAGTGGTCCACTGAAAGCTCATCCAAGTGTTGGCCGTGGTTAGGCGTCTCCGCCACTACTTCGTGTCTTCCGTAGGCTGGCATCTTCGTCAGCAAGTTTTCTCTGATTTCCCCACACTCGGTAGTAGTTGCAGGATACTTGTTAGGGAAACAACGTATAATCCATTTACCACCTTCTTCCACCCTGCTTATCTCCGGCGGCGTAGTATGTTCATTCCCCGGACAGAAATAGCAGAACCCCGGCTTTTCTTCAATTTCTTTTCTGACGAAGTCAGTCGGCCTCTTCCCCCTATCGCTAGCGATGATCACCCACCTATCCAGTAGATAGTCTTTCCTCAGTTCGTTCACCTTGATTCCTTAATTACATACTTTATTGATATATTTATACATTAACTCCAAAGTAAATATCTGCTCCTTCATGGCCGGGATAGGGTAGCCTGGTTATCCTGTGGGTCTGTGGCAAGCTTTTAATAAAAGCTTGATCAAAAGGTGTGTTTCGTCCCCTTCGGGGACTCAAGCACACTGTATGCAGAGTTGAGCTTGCAGACAACCTACGACTCGGGTTCAAATCCCGGTCCCGGCCCTCTCAGATTATATTCTTTAATTTCTTGGCTCCAAGGAGGATGACTGCGGAGATAAGATACCAAGCTAATAGGTCTATCAAAAAATTGGTGTGGATGAAGGTTCTTGGAAACCCTACAAAACCGCCCCAGTAATAGATGGGTAGGGGTAGTCCCTGATAGTATATGAAGTCACAGCATGGGGGTATCCACCACCACTCAATGGAGAACAGAGTAATTCCGACTATCAAAAACAGGACTAGTTTTTCCTTATCCGGTTTTAGAAAGTATTTGAGCTGGTCTAACATTATAACAGTATTATTGAAGTAAAAGATAAAAATAGAAAAAGGAGTGTTGCCTACCGTTTTCTGATCAACAGGTAGGCGAATGCCGGCGTCGTCAATAGTATCACTAAGCCGACTGCTGATGTCGCGAACTCTGGCACATTGGTTGTTGTGCAGTCCTGCGGACAGTTGCAGATGTTCTCTCCTAAGCCACATATCCCATTACCGCAGTAGGCGCATATCATAGCTCCAACGCACTCGGTGCAGGTCCCGTTTTGGTCTGGTGTGCTGCAGCTTATCGCAGTCAATCCAGGACAGCAGCTAAGAGCGCCTGGGACTATAGGATAAGAGTCTCCTTCTGGAACACATTCGAACAGCGTTGTTGTTGTGGTTGTTGCCGGTGTAGTTGTCGTGGAAGACGTTGGTTCAGTGGTCGTCGTAGTTGGTTCAGTGGTCGTCGTAGTTGTTCCACTGCAGCCACAAATTCCAGTAGCTACTTCAGTGCAGACGCCGACTTCACAGTAGCCTGAGCAACCTTGACCATCCCAGTGGCATTCCTCGATTATTATGGGAGTGCAGTTACAGGTCTGGAATCCTGTCTCTGTGCACTCAGTGCCTGCTGGACAGAATCCTTCACAGGCTTCTGCTGTTGGGTTCCAACCGCAGCAAACAGTCTGTGCTGTTGCAGCTGATGCTGTGAACAACAGAATAATTAATCCCAGTAATATGTTTGTTTTCTTCATTTTTTTTCACCTCTTTACTAATAACTTCTTGTATCCTAAGACCGCTAATAGTAGGATGAACAGGAAGAACAGTAGGAGGCTTACGTCGCCTAGTGAGATTCCTGTTACTCTCCCGGTTATCCCTGATTCCACTACCTCTGGTTTCTTGCAGCAGCATCCGCAGTAGGATTCGTTTTCGAGTGTCTGACAGTATCCTGTTGCGTTGCATACTCCCAAGCCTGCCATATCACATAGTTCCTCGCAGATGAGCTCTAGGTCGCTGAAGCAGCTTTCGCATTTATCGAATGGATTCTGTGGATGAGCGACTGTTATACAATCTACGCCGCACGCTGTTGGATAGATCATGGCTTCCAGCGTTGTCGAAGTCGTGGTCGATGTCGTCGTCGTAGTGGTTGTCGGGCATGGTGGACATGGTCCTCCGCAGTCTATTCCGGTTTCGCCTTGGTTCTGTATTCCATCACTGCAGCTTATGCATGGGTCGCATGGTCCTCCACAATCTATTCCTTCCTCACAGAGGTTGTGGTGGCAGTTCTTTATTCCATCGAAGCAGGTGTTGATGGCGCCGCCGCCACCTCCACCGCCACCTCCACCGCCGCCCCCACCGCCGCCTCCGCCTTGGGTCGTGGTGGTTACGCTTTGGGTTGTTGTGGTCACTATCTCGCATGCACAGATTTCTGGCTCCACCATGGTGCAGACGCCGACTTCACAGTAGCCTGAACATACTTCACCATCCCAGTGGCATTCTACCTGTGGCTCTGAGATGTATGCTCTGACACCTAGTTCGGCTGGAGGCCAATTTGTATTCTGTAGTAGGTCGTCGACTGATACCCAATAGCTAAAATAACCATACTGTTGTGATCTGTTTCCTGCTGCTTCGTTGTTTTCTCCAAGGGATAAACAGAGGTAGTCGCCGTTATCCGCGGAAAGTCTGACTTCAACGTAGAAGTCTTCGTTTTCTTCTACCGGAAAGTCCTCTGTCAGGGTTATTGTCTGCCAGTCGGTGCATTCGGCTACGTTATTTAATATGTTGACTGTTTCATTCGTGTAAGGACCCCAGATGTATACGTCAAATTTGTCGCCTGCGACGCAGCAGCCGGGCTGCCAGTGCACGTTGACCTTGCTTAGTTTTCCGTCAGCTGGTGAAGTGAATACTACTCGACCACTGTAGTTTTCATTGATTACTAATCCTGCGAAGAAGCCTTCGTTGTCGTATTTTATCTCGGTTTCTGCTGTTGCTATTGAGGTCAGCAGAATCAGTGCTATGCATGATAGTACTATGCCCTCTTTGTTGTTTTTCATTACACCAATCACCCCTTTTTTTGTTAGATAGTACAATAATAGATTATTATTTGTTATATATTGAACTTCAGTATATAAAAATAGCTCCATTCCTGAACATCTTAGGCATGATAAAGGCAAAAAAAAGTATAAAAATAGGAAGATTGAGGGGGTACTACTTCTTTCCCATCGTCTTCCAGTAGTAAGCACCCAAGAGAAACAAGAACAGGATCACTATGGATATAACTATCGTACCACCACTTCCCTCCAGTATCCTGCCAGTCACGGAAGGTAGCGCTATAGTTGTCGTCGTAGTCTCTAATGAGGTCGTCGTAACCTCCGCACTTGTCGTAGTAGGCGCGGATGTTGGCGTCGATGCCTTTGTTGTGGTAGGCATTATGGTTGTCGTGGTCGAACAAGGCGCACAGGGTCCGCCGCAGTCTATCCCGGTTTCGCCTTGGTTCTGTATTCCATCACTGCAGCTTATGCATGGGTCGCATGGTCCTCCGCAATCCACCCCTTCCTCGCCTTGATTCTTTATCCCGTCAAAGCAGCTTTCCTTAGGCTTTGAGATGATACCTCCACCCCCGCCGCCTCCACCACCGCCTCCACTGCTTCCACCCCCGCCACTTGCCATGGTGGTCGTCGTTGTGATCTGCGTAGTGGTTGTAGTCGGCACCGATGCTGGAACAGTAAGGTCTAATTTGGTGGTTTCTCCGTTATTGAATACATAGGTTTCTCCTGTGTCTATTCCGTTCACATAGAAGTTGATTGTTTTCCCATCCCGGTTGTTGTTGGGGTCTGTTACGAAAAACATCTTTGGGCTGTAACCGTATTCCCCGTTCAAGGCTGTGGTGCTTGCAACCGTTACCCCCTCTATTTTGGCTTCAATCAGTGAGCCATTGGGGGCTGGACCATTTATGAAGTCGACTGATCCGTAGAATTGATGCGGTACTCCAGGTAGTAGTGTCTGTGCGGTATATAGGCTGCTGAATAGTGCTAATGCCAGTATAACTACTGTTTTTTTCATTTTCCTTATATATTATACATAAAACAATATAAACTAATTTTAATTGTACAATAGATTAATTAAAAATAAAAAAGAAAAATAATGTTGGTTCTACAAGCACATCGTCTCCACTAACTCCTCCGGACATGCTGTAGAACGCGCATAGATGTCTTCCATATCCATTAATATCCAGTAACCTGCGCCAGGATCCAAGTAACTGCATGCATCATAGTTATACCACTGGTGTGGGTTGTCTGGCTCCCAGTAGGTGCTCAGGGAACTCCACTTCGTCGGCCATATCCCATAATCGCTCCTCAACGTGTACAGTGCACAGTATGCCCTGTCCCCGTTACCTAATGGCCCATAGTACCCTGACAGATCGTTTGTTCCATGGTATCCGATCAGGTTCCAGCCCTCGAACAGCCTTCTGCTTGGGGGTGTGACTGCAGGAATCATCTCGCTGCCTCCGATCATAAGCAGATCAGCCTTGTTTGCTATCACCCAATAACCCCAGCCGGGTATCATCTGATGCAGGTTATCATTCCCATCATTTCCGTCTGGCGTGTAGACGCACCAGTCTTCGCCGCATATCTGGTGTTCTGCGTCAAAGGTCCAGACCGCTTCTACGCTGTCTTCCACGTCCTTGAGGACCTCTTTTATGTCGTCGTCTATCAGCATAAACGGCACAGAGACAAGGTTCCACTTCTTGTTTATCTGTATCTCGAAGGGAACGCCCTCCACCTTAAACTTCTCCTCATCAATTGGTCCCTTGTTGCCTAATGCATCAACGCAGTAGTATTCGAGGTTGTGTTCTGTCTCCTCCAGGAACAAGAACTCCTCTACCACCTTGTCGAGACAGCAGAAGCCGTCGCCGCTTGCATTGTATTCTCCAGCATAGAATTCACAGTATTCCTCTGTGTAGTCATCTGCATCCACTTCCGCGTTGAAGCAGACCCTTTCATGATCCACTGGATGAGGCTCAGGGTCCACGCACTCAAGGGATACTGAGGTGTATAGCGTAACCTTCCAGCACTCTATCTCATCCGCCCCACCATTCCAGCAGAGGTCTTTAATCCCCGGATAGAATATAGAATCTTGTCCATTCCACTTAGTCTTCGGGTCGCCGACTGTCTTATTCGGTTCAGGGGCTGAATTATCCACGAAGACGCACTGCTTGAGCATAGACTCTTTGTCTACGTTATCCACTGCCTTAACCTCTATCAGGTGACATGACTGCTGACCGATATTCACTGAAGTTACATTTTCAGACACCGTTGTCCAGCCTCCGGAACCCTCCGTCTCTTGACATATACTATTGTTTGTGCAGTTGCCGTCTCCTACAAGGGTTATCCTGTAGGACAGCTCCTTCAGACCAGATGGATGCGGCTCATAATCAGTTGCATTCATCGTTATATTCGTCTCTGAGCTGATCCAATCAGCATCGCCGTCATTAAAGTAGGGTTTACCATACCCCTTATAGACTCCTGGCGGCGTCTTGTCGACGAACACGCACTGAGCCTTCATGTCCTCAGTATTCCCTAAGGCGTCCACGCTATAGTACTCTATCCTGTGGCATGATTCCTCAGATATGTTGAATGGCCCAGTGTATGTCTCCCACGTAAACGGCAGAATAACCATTCCGGGTATAATTGCACACTCTGTGGAATTCCAGCAGGCCTCATCGTCAACCCTGCCGTAGCGGTAGTACGTCGTCACATTGTCTACGTGGCATATTGCTCCGCCGTCCACTGCCGTCAGATTAACCCTTGAAGCTGAGTCGATCCACTCAGTGCCATTTACTTCATAGTAGGGTCCTAGATACGTCTTCGTCGTATTCGGCGGAGTGGAATCAACCCTGAAGTACTCCAGGTCAGTGGTTTCTTCTGCGTTTCCAAGATGGTCTGCGCAGTAAAATTCCAGATCGTGGACTGAATCCTCCATGAAGTTGAACTCAAACACCTCATCTCCCACGTAGATGCAGCACTCATCATCTGTCATGGTTCCATTGTGGTAGGCGCAGTACTCGTCTGTCACGTAACCATCTGGATCCTCATCAAAGGAGACCTTAAAGCACACCGTCTCCTGGCCTACTGGATGGGGCTCAGGGTCCACGCAATCCAATGTTATCAGCGTTTCCTGGGTGACAAACCAGTCATCAGATGAGGGAACACAGGGTTCGCCGGAGACATTTATCCAAATCTCCTGAACCGCTAAAGTCGAGCCGTCACCCACAACCTCCACGTAGAGGTGGTATTCTCCCCCATGCTGGCCTACTGGAACAGACACTGTGACGTTAAATGGAACAGATGCTCCGCCTTCAACATCACTGTATGAAGTAGGCGTCCAAGTGATCCAGTCCTCGAAACCAGGCTTCGGCTTCAAGGTCAGATAACTGATCTTGGAGGTGATGTTCCCAATCAAGGCAACGATCTCTTCAGACAGGTCGCCCGCACTCCCCAGCTCGGAGAAGATGCCACCCGTCTCATTGGTGGCATACTCCCAGACACTGTCACAGTAACCGCCTGAATCAATGGCGACAACAGATATGCCCGCCGCCTTCAGATCAGCGACGACATTGGACCAGTTGAGATCATCTGATGTGCCTGCGATAGCGTCTCTGCCTGGATCAACCCCAGTCGTGGTACCACAACCGAAAAACCCGAGGTTGCAGTCGTGCGGCACATTATCCTCAAATATGATAACGATCTTCCTGGATCCAGGCCTCCAGCCTACGAACTGGGACTCATAAAGGGCCCTTGTGTAGGACTCAGGACCATCATCTCCGTTGCCAAGGACCAAATCATTGATGGCTGAGCTGACTGCGCTATTATTTGAGGTTATGTTTTGATCCAGGCTCCATGGATAATCTATTCCAGACCCATAGAAGCCAGAATAACCGCAGTAGTCATAGTAACCATTGTAATCCATGAAGGAGCCCACTCCAAAAGCGGAATTATTCACGAGAGCGCTTATGTTATTCATTATCTCTATTGAACTGGACTTGGCTGTACTCAACTGGAAAGACATGCTACCCGTTAAGTCGAACAGGAAGAGCACATCCAGTTTACCGATTGGTGTCTCCTCGGTGGTTACTGTCTTCTGCTCCTCGATGGACTGGCCAGGATCCAACGCAGCCATCAGCGTATCCGGCACAATAGAGGCGCCGCTTCCTTCAGGTACTGCGCCGTCGTAGGTTATGTTCTCACAGCCTTCGCCTCCTCCGAGGGGTATGCTTGGACTGCCGACAGTCTTCACTCCAACAGGTGGAGTACCATCCACGAACACACACTGCGCCTTTATCGATTCCTTGTTGCCTAACAGGTCCACTGAATAATACTCGATCATGTGGCATGAATCCTCCACCGCCGTGAAGGGGCTGGAGTATTCAACCCAGCTGGAATCATTGTATAAGTGCTCTGGCATGCAGCCAGCAGGCTCCAGACAATACATGTCATCCACCAATGAATTCATCCAGTAGATCTTGTCCACGCCTACGGCACACAAAGCATCGGGATTGTCTGTCGCGTTAAGAACGACCTCTGTGTCGAGGTTGATCCACTGCGGGCAGTTCATGTGCACTTTATCCTTAACGCAGGCTTCCTTGCTCTCATAGCCTTCAGAAGACCAGCTAACATTACAGTAGCCTTCATAGTTTTCCACACAGCATGGCGCCGCCTTATAGGCTCCAACATAGGTCTTCTCCGTTTCGGGAGGAGACGAATCCACGTAGAATGTTTCATTGTCTGTGTCGCAGTTTCCAAGCGCGTCACAGCATACTATGTGCAATGTATGCACTGTTTCGTCGTAGAAGGTTATGTTGAATGGTGGAGTCAATTCACTGCAGCCGCTCATTGAAACATTATCTAACTCATAACTCCACTCACATAGGACTTCGTCGACTGCGCACCCATAAGTATCGTCGTCGTATGCTTCCACGTGTATGGTTGTCCCTTCCTCAAACTCCCAGTCTTTTATCCAGCAATCCTGTCCCACCTCAGGCGGGCAGTCCCCAACTTGTGGACCAATGACTGTCTTGGTTATTATCGGGGCCTGAGAGTCTACCTTAAAGTACTCCAAGTCGGTTGTTTCCTCTGTATTCCCCAGAGCGTCTATACAGAAAAACTCTAGGCCGTGCAGGGAATCTTCTTCGAAGACTATCTCCTTAGGTGCTTCAACGCAACACCACCCGTCTTCTAAGGCTTCGTCACAGTATTGGTCTGTCGCATTCGCGCCATCCAATGAGACCTTGTAGCATAGTTCTCCCTGGTTGACTGGGTGATCGCCTTGATCAGTACAATTTAAAGTTATCGGCGTCACATGGTCTCTCACCCAATAAGAGCAATTACTTGGGTCTCCAGGATCACATAACACCTGTGGTTCGCCGACGTCTTTCACCGCCATTGGGGGGGTGTTGTCCACGAAGACGCACTGGTAGTTGGTTAACTCAGTATTACCTAAGGCGTCTACGCTGTAGAACTCGACGATGTGACATGACTCTTCTTTCTTGTTAAACGGGCCCTCATAAACCTCGAAAGGCACTTCTTCATGTATCCCATAGTACTCTGGATTACATTTTGAGGAATCCCAGCATGATGCGTCGTCCTCAACTACAAAGTCTCTGTAGTATGTGGTGACTCCTCCGATAGTGCATATCTCCCCTCCATCAGCCGAAGTCAGTGTTATAGGTGTGGTGGATGTTATCCAGTGGGGGTAAGGCGCTCCCGCGTTGATGTCTGCAGGATAATGCGGGCAACCGTAGGTCTTGTTCGTCTCCGGCGCTTCCGTATCCACCTTGAATGTCTCGATCTCCTCTATCATATTTCCTGCAATGTCGGCACAGGTCACAGTCAGTACGTGGACTGAGTCCTCCTCGAATGTCATCAAGTACTCCCAGGAGGCTTCTCCATTCAAATCCTCGTCTACCTCAGTCTGAATTGGGCCTCCGTCCACTGTGTAGGTTATTATGCAGTAGTCTAGGCCGCTTATTCCGCACTCTCCCTGATCTACAACTGATATGTTTATAACCGTGGACTGAGTGATCCAGCACTCATCTCCAACACCAGGAGGACAAACACCGGACTGAGGACCAGTGACCGTCTTAGTTATTTCAGGCGCTACGTCGTCAACGCTCGTAGTATCATTAAGAAATTGAATCCAACCAGTTGCTGGGAAAGTCACATCTCTTGTTTCGAATTGCCAATTCCACTCGCATCCACTAGTAGGAGTTTTTGCAGAAAAAGTAAAACTTTCAGTATTTCCAGCAGTTATGCGATAGGAGGAATTTTCAGCTACATACTGACAAGCCTGTTTTGTGCCAATAAAATTCAACTCCCAACCAGGTTTTTCGTCACACTGGAAGTTAGTATAGCTCATATTTCGATATATCCTCACTTCATCCACTGTATCAGGTCCATTATTGGTTATATTGACTGTGTAATCCATTGTCTGGTTTGCGGCGGACCATTCTGGCTGCAAATCAGCTGAGCTTGTATGCGTTTGTATATGTACCTGGGCGGATGAGATGCCCATAATAGCTGCCAGAAGCAGACAAAATACTCCTATAGTATATACTTTTGTTTTCATTGTTTACCTCCATAAAAATTGGTTTTAGATAAGGGTGAGAATCTGAATCTAGAATTAGGTATGAGATCAGCCTCATAGGCTCTGCCATAGCCTAATAACGGAATAACACACGTCACATACCCACCCTTTAGATGCTAGGGCTAAAAAACCCCACCATAGACTCGCATACTTGGTGTTTGCTCATAGAACAAACATTATCCCAAATAGACTCATAATATATGGTTACCTATAATCGCAAGGGTTTAAAAAGGATTATTTCGTTACCAAAAACTGCCTAAATTATCGGACAAAGTCCTAAACCCGATATCTAGAAAAAAAATTATTTCAGCAATCCTCGTCAACATAGGATAGTGTTCTAAACAAGGGATAGACGAGGAAAAAGCCAGTAAGAGTTTAAGCAGGGGTGAGAGGACCTAAATTCCGTAGAGGGCGCAAGGAATTTAGAAGTAGGTCCGGATCGCTTTAAAGATAATCGACTTACATCGATCACCCGTTTTGTTTTACTGAGGTAAAACATCAGCCAATCACCCCTGCTCCTCCGTAATAGGAGGTAGTAATATATTGAACATTATTTTTTATAAATCAACTAAATCCTGATAATGTATGATAAATTTCCTGATAATAAATTTTAAATCCCAATAAAATCCTTAGATGATATAAATCGTTCGATTTCTTTTGACAGTCAGACTGTATTTATCCAAAAAAAGCCAATAAGGTAAAGCAGATGGAACTCGTTTTCGGAGACTATGGAATAGAACAACCGTACCTATTACTTCTCATAATCCCCACCATGTTCGCCCTCCACCACTACATAAAAAAAGGCGGCATGAACAAAGGCAAATGGTTCTTTCTCTTCACGCGGCTCGTGATCGTTTCAATAATAGCCATAGCACTAACCTCGCCATTCACCTCCACGATAACAGAAGAATTCAAGGACCTGACGTCCATAACCATACTCTTCGACCAATCAGAGAGCATGACGGTAACAGACATCGACAAAGACCTTGCAGATAAAATATACGACGACATATCATCCGCTATCGGGAACCTGACAGGCAACAGAGGGGCTGTGGAGCAGAAGCACTTCTCTGAGGGGAACAGAACAGAGATAGGCAACGCACTCTACAAGGAAACGCTGGGTAAGAGCAAGGAAAAAAACCTCATAGTGCTATTAAGCGACTGCAACAACAATTACGGCAGGGACGCGTCAGACATGGCGCAGGTGCTAGCAGAAGCGAACATCACCGTCTACGCAGTCATCCCAAACACCATACAAAAGGACGTATACATATCAGAGATGACTGGAGACAAAAAAACCCCTGCCAATGCAGACTATACGCTCAAGATAGGGGTGGGGAAGGCGGGTTCAGATGTGTCGGAGTACAACCTCCTCCTGAAGGTTGACGACAACCTGATCCATATGGTGAACAACGTAGTCCAGGTAGAGGACACCAAATCCTTCCGCTTCACCTTCTCGATGAAGGACGAAGGCGTGCACAAGATAACGGCGGAGATAAAACCTAAGGGCGAAGACCTCTTCAGGATAAACAATGAGATGATCAAAAGCGTCGATGTCGTGGAACGCCCGGACGTACTTCTGGTGACTGAAAACCATAACTCGCTGCTCTCAACCCTCCTCAATGAGAACTACGACGTCTTCAGGACAACGCTTCCGAGACAGGACTACAGCAAATACGATGTTGTTTACTTCGACAACGTACCGGTGGAGAGGATGGATGACTGGGTCATTAATTCACTGAACAACTACGTCGTCGAAGGCAACGGACTCGTTGTTGTCGGCGGAGAAAAAGCCTATGAAAGGGGTGACTACCATAATAGCCAGATAGAGACCCTGCTCCCAGTTATATCCACGGAGCCGCCGGAGAAGAAGAGAAAAGAGATCGCAGTCATATTCCTCATAGACATCTCAGAGAGCACAAGCTACGGCATGACAGGAGAGACAAAAGTCGATGTTGAAAAGGCTTTGGCGATAAACATGCTAAGGCAGTTAGACTTAGACGACATGGTTGGTGTGATAGCCTTCAACGTTAAAGCATACACTGTATCTCCACTCAAAAAGATCGAAGACGTCGAATTAGAGCTTGAGACTAGGATAAGGTCGCTGACATTCACCGGAGGCACAGACATGATGGAAGCCCTCCTCCAGGCAGAAACGCTCTTCGGCGACTTCGAAGGTAAAAAATATGTGATATTGATCTCAGACGGCGTCATACAGAGACTCTCTAGGGAGGAGACAACCCTGCAACATGTGAAGTCCATGAACGACAAAGGCATTACAGTCTACACTGTGGGCGTGGGCTTTGACACAAACGAGAGATTCATGAGAGCCCTCGCCGACACAGGAAAGGGGATCTACTTCAGACCAGAGGACTATGAGCGGCTTCATATAGAGTTCGAGGAAAAAGAGAAGGTGGAAAAAGACCAGTACACGCTGGGAGTATACAACAAGTACCACTTCATAACACGCGACCTCACGCAGTTCTGGCCTGCAATAAAGGACTTCAATGGGGTGACTGAGAAATCAGTGGCCCAGGTTCTCGTGACAACCGAGGGCAAGATGCCTGTAGTAACAGTCTGGCGCTTCGGGCTGGGCAGGGTCGTGTCGCTGACCGTTGACAACGGCTTGCAGTGGGCGCCTAACCTGTATTACTCAAACAACGGCGAACTTATTTCCGCGATAACCAACTGGGCCATAGGCAACCTCGAGAAACGGAAGAGGGTGAACATAGAGACGATGGACGTAAACATTGGTGGTAAGGCTGAGATACAGATAAAATCCGAGAAGGAACCCGACGTCGTGATCCAGGACTGGGAGGGAAACAAGGAGGAGATCGAATTAAAGCAAACCGATGTGGACCTCTTCGCTGGAAGCTTCACCCCGCAGAAGAGCGGCTTCTATATGATGAAGGCAGTATCCTCTCTAGGCGAAGACACTGACGCTATCGCAGTAGACATGCCCTTAGAGTACCGGAAGCTGGGAGTGGACACTGAAGAACTGAAGACCATAACCGCTATCACTCAAGGCCGAGTCTATGATTCCTCCGAGATAGGCAAACTGGAGGCAGACGTCCTGGAATACATAAGAGAAAGCTCATCCTCCAAGACACTGGAGAAGACACCCCTACATACGTACTTCATGGCAGCTGCACTCGGCCTGTTCTTCCTCGACGTAGTATCCCGTAGGATACTGGACATAATAAGGCTAAGGAGGAAGGGGGAATAAAAGAAAAGGGCTATGCACAATCCACTGGACAATTATCCGAGTTCTCTCCCTTACCGCTGCAGATTCCGTCCCCACAACACCATGAAAGCTTTTTTGTTATCTTGCTCGGACAGTCTGCTGGACAGGATGCACAGTCTTCTCCCTGATTCACCCCGGCACAATAGCCATCGCCGCAGCCGCTGGGGATGGTTGTTGGCGGCGTGGTCGGTACATAATTTACTGCGCCAAATGCATTCACGATTCCTGCACCGTAGTTGTCAGAGGTGCATGGTACCTCGCCGATCAAATAATTCCGCCCCACTCTTCTGACCACCCCATAACATACAGAATCCGGAGCAATCGAATCTGCTGTCTTATAAAGCGCTGTCTTTATTTGGTCTACAGTTAAGCTTGGATTAGCTTCCAGCATCAGAGCCACTGTTCCACTGACGTGTGGTGTTGACATCGAAGTCCCACTCCATGAAGCGTATCCATCTACTATCGGTGAATAGATGCTTACCCCCGGAGCCACTATGTCCAGCGAAGGCCCGAAATTGCTGAAATATGCCATACTACCACTCTTGTCTACTGCCCCAACCGCTATCGCACCTGATGCGCATGCTGGGCTGCTAACAAAGAATTGATCATTCCCAGATGCTACTACCACAGTGATTCCGTTGTTTACCACATAGTTCACCTTAGCCGCTAATGGATCACCGTCACAGTCTTCTCCTGCGAAGTTTCCGCCACCTATGCTGATACTCATCACCTTCGCGTCTGTCAATACCGCTGATTCCATAGCCGCCATCATGTCGCTTTCATAACATGAACCGCTAGCATCACATACCTTATACATGTAGATTCCTGCACCGGGTGCTGCACCCTTTGCGTTAGAAGCTACTCCATTCGCGGTTATTATGCCTGAAACATGCGTCCCATGTCCATGGTCATCCTCACAAGTTGTTGTTCCATCTACAAAGGTCTCACAACCAACAATACTGTCACTCAACTCTGGGTTATCTGTGTCGATTCCAGTATCCAATACAGCCACATTCACCCCTGTTCCATCAATACCTTGCACCCAAACATCATCGGCATGTATCTGTTGATCAGCTTCTAAGTCCACTACCTGAAATATCCTGTCCTCTCTGGCATTCGATATCGTTGCCCCGATAGGGCATTTCAAGGCTGTTGCGTCGTTTAGTTCGTGTATGATTGCGCAGCCCTTCATCTTGAAAATCAGTTTATCTATTGGCGAGGTCGTATCCACTATCAACCTTTTACCGTTCCCCTGGTCTACTGGAATCGCCGTTGCCAGCAACATCCCTAGAATCAAGGCAGTTACTCCTAAAAGCATTATCTTATTTTTCATTCTATCACCTATTAGCGTATATTATATCTTGTTCATTCTAAATAAAATACATGATCCTCGACAGGGAAAAGATCGCAGAACTCGTAGAGAAAAAGAATCTGATAGAATGCTTCAGCGTGGATTGTTTGGAGGGTGCTGGCTATGATCTGCGGGTGAACCGGATCCATAGGCTGAAGAGTGGGGGCTTCCTTGGGGCGGAGGACAGGAAGACCCCCGACGTTGAAGCCGTAGATTTCACCAGATATTCCCTGAAGCCGGGTGAATACGTTCTCATAGAGACCCTTGAGAGGGTGAATATGCCCAGGAACCTTGCAGCGAGGGTGTTGCCGAGGTCCAGCCTCTTCAGGTGCGGCTGTGCTCTGTTCAATGCCTTAGTGGATCCCGGCTACCAAGGCGTGTTAATCTTCGGCCTCAAGAATCTCTCAGACTTCGATTTCGTGCTGGAAAGAGGTGCCAGAGTAGCGCAGATCGTGTTTGAGGAGGTTGCCGGGGAAACCAGGGGCTATGACGGCAGATACCAGGGCGGCCGGGTTGTTTAGGCACGTATTTATAGGTGTTAGACAAATTAATTTACAATGTTCACCGAAAACATCCTGACTTACGGGATACACCCTTCGGAGATCGTAATCTTCATCATCTTTCTCTGGGGAGCGTACCTCTTTGCGAGCATTAGTAGGGACACTGCTAAATCCTTTTTTGGTGAAGGCTATATGTTTTGGGTTTTGGGTGTGACCTTGATCTGCCTTCAGCAGTTTTTCGACATGTTCGACAACGTGCCGGGATTCAGGTTCTTCAACTACTTGGAGCATGCCGCATTCCTGCTTGGCTCGGCAATGATAACATACAGCATCTACAAATGCTATAATAGATGTAAGACTGCGGGTGAATTGGTAGAATGATAGTAACTCAGATGCTGGTGAATTTCGTGATGAAGGTTCTGGCGTTGATCATTCTCTCCACTGGGGTCTATTTCGCCATAGAATTAAGGGACAAGTTAAAGGGTTTAAGGCTTACGTGGATCCTCATCAGCGTGGGCGTTCTTTTTCTGCAGGTCTATGCGCTCTCTGATGTGGCTGAATTCGGGGCATGTCTTATCTTCGGCGACGGCGAAGTCGCTGATGCGGTCACAGAATCCATGGACTTGCTTGAGATGGCCTTGGTCGCTGCCGCAGCCAGTTTTCTCACCACCGCAGGAATTGTCTTGAAGAATCCAGAAAATAGGCCTACTTAGGGGATTTGTCTTCCAGTCTCTGAACCCTTGACTCTAGATGCTTTATCTTTGCTTCGATCTCTATGAGTTTTTTCTGGTGGTCTCTTATTATCTCCCTGAAGCTTTCCTCGTCTAAGGCCCTCCTGTGGTATTTTGTCTTCGCTAATTCGATCATCTCCTCTACGCGGTTTTTCTCGTCAAGGAGCTTGATCAACTCCAAATCCATGTTACTATCGTCTGCACTGATCCGCTTTGCTGTCTTCTTCTTCCATAGGAGGATAACATTTACCATGAGAACAATCAGCAGGAACACGAAAACGAATAGAATCACTCTCAGGCTTCTCTTTGGCTGATATCCCGCATCCTCCATTATCTCGTCGATCTCCTCCTGAGTGAAGCCCCTCTCCTCCAGGGCTGATGTGATTTCTTCTGGAGACATACCCTCCGACAATGCCTTCTTCACCTGCTCTACTACAATCATTCTCTGAATTGTCTGGATCTCTTCTGTGGTGAAGCCTCTCTCAGCAAATCCCTTGGTGATGTCCTCCATTGGGAGGCCTCTTCTAAGCGCTTCTTTGATCAACTGAGTATTAGCTTCACCCATAACAGCTTCTACTTCCTGCCTGGAGTAGCCCCTCTCCAAAAGGTATTCCCCCAATTCCTGCTTTGACTTGTTCTCGTAGGCTATCATGTGACCGACTGCACTAACTGTTGCGAGATTTAGTATATCCAATGCCTCCGCCTGCGAGTAGCCTTGATCCATTAGAAAAACCAAGGTGTCCTCCTTGAAGGAGGATCCTTTGACGGCTTCTTTCTTTATCTCATCGGATCCTGCCACGCCTTCTATAGATGGTGATTGGGCGTATGATTTTTGTGTTGGGGTGTTGTCTGCTAGAGGTTCATAGACTTCTGATAGTATCATCTCCTTCACTTCCTGGATGATCTCAGGATCAGAAACGTCCTCTGGGCTGGCGCATACGGTTATGAGAAGGACTGTCAAGAAGAAGAATGTCAGGGGTATTTTCATCCTAGACAGTTATTTGTCAGACGGGTTAAAATAGGTTTCCCCTATAAGTCAAAGGTGTCGCCCATCTTGGGTGTGTGGGTTTCACAGATGCTTGAGAGGAATTCGGCGAATGATTCACAGGGTTTCGGGTCGCCGTGGACTACGAACGCCTTCTCTGGGTTCACCTTCTCTGCTATGTCTTCTAGGGAGTGTCTGCCGGCGTGGGCTGAGAAATCAAACTGGTGTTTCTCCATCCTCACCTCTAATTCCTTGTCTGTGAGGGGGTCTATGACGTAGCCCTTCTCCATCAGAAGCCTTCCATTCGTCCCCTCAACCTGGTAGCCTGTTAGCAGGATGGAGCTGAGTTTGTCCATGTGCAGCCTGTGCAGGTAGCTGAAGACTGGGCCGCCGTTAACCATGCCTGCGGTCGTCACTATGATTGAGGGCTCTGAGAGGGCCTTCTTTCTCGCTGAACTATTATCTATCCAAGTAGCTATGTTAGCAGCCTTCTGCAGCAAACCCGAGTCCCTGACGTACTCAGGATACTGTAGGAACAGTGAGGTGACCTGCTGACCCATCCCGTCAAGGTATATGGGATAAGGCATGTCTTCTAGCATCATCAACACCTCCTGCGTCCTGCCGACCGCGAAGGCCGGAATCAAGGCGTTCCCTCCCCGGTCGACGGTCTCCTCTATGGTGGAGAGAAACTCTTTCTCCATCTCTCTTCTGCTCGGGTGGACCCTATCTCCGTAGGTGCTCTCTATTATCAAGACATCTGCTTCAGGGATCTCGGCGCCAGCCTGCAGATGTGTGTCCTTTGTCTTTATATCTCCCGTATAGTAGACCTTTTTTCCCTCGATTTCGAGGAGAACTGCGGCGCTTCCAGGTATGTGGCCCGCATCCAGCAGCTTAAAGGAGATATTCTCTGTGAGGCTTCTATCTGCGCCGTATGGTATCGATACCTCAGATGAGTGCATGGCTTCGATGTCATGGATTGAATAGATATGTCTTTCCTTTCTGAGCTGGTTTATCTTGGCTGAATCCTTCTGCAGCAGATGCGAGGTCTCAAGGCTCAGATCTGTTGCATATATCTTGGGGTGGTTTCTCCTGTGGAGGGCGGGCAGCATCCCTGAGTGATCCAGGTGTGCATGTGATAGGACAACAGCATCTACGCGGTCAGGCAGGGCAGGGTATCCGTCTTCTTGTCTTATCTTCAGGCCGCAGTCCAGCATCAACCAGAATCCGTCGGATTCTATCGTAAAACAGGACCTCCCTACCTCCTGCACGCCCCCATGGAAACCAACTATTATTCTCACCACCTACTGCTCTATTCCAGCGACAAATACCACGGCTCGGAGTCTTCAAGGATTCTCGCCGCCTCATCCCTCAACTTCTCAAGTGAACCGTCGTCCACGTTTTTCTCTTCCAGTTCCTCGGGGTTCACGGATATTGTTATACTAAACACCTTACTCCTCCAGTGCATCCCCGACCTCATGATGTCTTCTATGTTCTCCATCTTCGACAGCGTCAGCTCTGAGATCCCTCCCTCTGCTGTGAGCAAACCCGACGCCATCATATTCAGCCTCATCGACTCATGCGCTATGTCCATCATATTCGACCTGATCTTGGCGTAGTAGGCTTCGCAAAGCTTTGCTAGGGCCGGCTTCCATTCGAACTCGGAGTCTCTTTCATGTATCATGTAGGCCTTAAATACGATCTTCCTTCTCTTCAGGCCTGACATTATTTCCTCGATTAGGTTCATTCTCTATCTTACAAGCTCTGTGTGCCCAAGATGTACAATCAAATCCAGGCCAAGTAGCTCCGAATCCTTTTCTTTCATATCACAGGCCCCATAGACTTGGTCCGTGAAGATAACCGCCTTAGCCCCTGACCTGCCCTCAATTTCCTCAGCCAATTGCACTGCATATTCCTTCAGGCCTTCTGGAAACTGCAAGCCGACAAAGCAGGCACCCACCTCTTTGATCCCCCCCAGGATCTTGTTGAGTTCAAACTCATATTCTATTGGCATGCTAACCAACGTCGTTAATTAATAGAATTTCTAGCTATTTAAGTTTATACCCAAGTTTTATTCCCTAGTGAACCTCAGCCTCTTCAGCTTCCTTATCTCCTTCAGAACGGATAATTCATCTTCTGTCATGTTTTCCTCCTTTAAGTCCTTCAGCTCATCAGATGAGAGGAAGGAGTAGATGATGTCCCCCTCATTGATGTGTCTGCCTATCATCACCCCCTCGATCGCTATCGCCACCCTTTCTCCCGTCTTCGCGGTCTTTATGGTCTCTTTCTCTTTCTGCATCTGCTTTATTCTGCCGCAGACCTTCAGGTCCTCCCTCATCAGGTGTGTCCCAGTTGAAAGGGTTCCGCCAAGGACTTCCACGCCCACTATGGCTGGCTTGCTCTGCCTGAAGACATGCTTGGGTAGGATTCGTATCTTGGCCGGCGTCGTGATCTTTCCCTCCATCTCCGTTCTCTCTCTTTCTTTCTCCTCCTTCACCCACTTCCCATAGTCTTCAACTAGCTTATAGATGATCTTTTCCTGGAACACCTTCACGTTCCTTGATTCCGCTAACGCCTTAGCTTCCTTCAGTATGTCTGAGTTGAATGCTAGTATGACTCCAAGGAACCTGTCCTCTGAGCTGACGGCTGACGCCTCTATTATATCAGCATTGGAGACCTTGCCTATGGTGGCCTTCTTTATTGGTATGTTTTTTTCATTCAACGTCTTGACTAGGGCTTCTAGAGAACCTATTGTGTCAGCCCTCAGGGTGACGCCCTTCTGTTCCCTGTTTATTTCGACGTCCTCTATCTCAGCCTTCACTTTTTCTATCAACTCCTCTCCGCCGACGTAGACTGAGGAGCCTGCTAACGCATCCTCTAAGCCGGGTGCGGCTATCTTGACCCCCGCTGCTGCGCACACCTCCTGCACGTTCATGAACTTGTCTCTTGGATCTCGCATCTCGTCGAGCGGCTTCGGTCTTAGGAGGGCTTTGACCTTCGTTACTATGGGCTGCTTGCTACCCACCACTACCGTGTCCCCTTTCCTGATGATGCCATCGTAGATGATCACGTCTATTGTAGTACCTAAGCCGCGTTCTTCTTTGACTTCCAGGATGGTGCCCTTCGCGGGCGTGTTTTCTTCTATGGTCAGGTTTTCAGTTAAATATTGTTGCACTAACCCCATCAACACCATCAGCAGCTCAGGTATTCCATAGCCTTTTTTCGCGGAAATCGGCACTATAGCTATGTTCTTCGTGAAATCGCTGATGTTCGTGTACAGGTCTGAGTCGAATCCGTGTTCAGCCAGCTGCCGCACTAAGCGGTACAGTTTCTCGTAGAATTGTTTCTTCACGTGTTCTTGTTGTTGCTCTAAGCCCATCTTAGGGTTCCAGCCGTGGATGAGGTCTGCTTTGTTGGCCGCGACCACGAAGGGTACCTTGTTCTGCCTTATTATCTGTATCGCCTCCTTTGTCTGAGGCATAAGTCCCTCGTTTATGTCCACCATGAGTATTGCGAGGTCTGATACACTGCCCCCTCTCTTTCTGAGGTTCGTGAACGCCTCATGTCCAGGTGTGTCGATGAACAGCAGACCTCTTAGAGGAATCTTCAGCTTCAATGCCTTGAGCAGGGGCCCGCACACCTTCTGTACGGCTTCAATCGGCACATCCGTCGCCCCGATGTGCTGCGTTATCCCCCCAGCCTCCCTGGAAGCAACAACCGTGCCCCTGACCCAGTCCAAGAACGTCGTCTTCCCGTGGTCGATGTGCCCCAATACAGAGATAATAGGCTCCCTGACATAAGTAGAAGACATAAAACCATATTAGAATTCCAGACTTAAGTAACGCTTTTATAGTAGAAAAAAAAAATCAATAACATCATCTAGGTGATTTCATGACTGAATTAATCAAAAGAATTATGTATATGTCTATGATTTGTTTATTGTTGATTTTTCTGGCGAACACTGCCATTTCTACATACCAGATTGTGGTTATAAGTCAAGGCGACTATGTTAAGGATCTGAACGCTGCACTGACTGCGGATTTCTATAACAAGGATACGGGTCTCAGATTCGACGGCGTTAGGACCTATAAAAAGGGAAATCTCACAACATACACCTGGTTTGATGATAACCTTACCCTTACTGAGGCGGACATCTTGATGAATGAAACATACAATAATGTGCAATGCCGGCTCTGTTCACCCAATCCACCGAAGGCCAACCCATCTCATGACATGAGCGAGGAGATAACGATAAACTCGAGCAAGATACGCTATTACGAAGAGGGCCTTGGCTCAGATGATTCCGAAACACTGAGGATGGCTATCGATGCCAATGCAATCAAATACACGATAAATACTGGCTACATACCATTAGATGATATGCCTCTAGGAGGTGATTACATAGACATGGAGTACCGGGGTAAGATGATGTTCTTTGGCAAGGAATATTACGTGAAGGATGTGACTTTAGACAAGATATATCTCTCAAAGGGCATGGTACTTGACGATGTCAGCAGTGAGGGTTACTTCATAGAATACCATGATTATAAGTTCAGGGTAAACAGCCTGGTATATGATGAGAATTGCACGAATGAGATACTAAGCATGGTTGTAGACGTCAAGAAACCAGATGAAACTGTTGTCGAGGTTCAATGCCCTGTCAACAAAAGCGGGTCAGTGGGTGTTGTGGACGACTTTGAGATAATTGCTATTTCGGGGAACATAATAAATGACTCCTTGAGTGTGGGTGCGATAAATGTAACCAACACCTCCAGCGGAAGCAGTGTCTTACTGGACATAAACAGCACAGGATATGTAACACAATGGGGTTACAGCTTTAAGGTTAATCGTATTATAACGGATTGTATGTTGGCTAAGGGCATAAACCTGTACGTAGAAAAACCGGATGGATCAATCGTGGAGACACAGGTATCCAAGATGGCTAACGGCTTAGTGGATGACATGGAGATAGGCGGCATCTATGGTGAGCTTGTGGACGATGTCGAGTTAGCGAGTATAATAGTGTACGACACGACAACAGAGGTAGTTCTGGAAGACAGCGAGGATATAGAAGTCGACGGTATCGAGTACGAAGGTTGGAAGGTTAAATGGAGGGATTACGCAAAGAACTGCAGCGAGCTTGCCTGTGGTATTGCTGACTATGCGAACTCTTCCGCTGACGTTCTTGAGAAGATAGAGGTTACTTTTACTGATGACGTAACTGGAGTTGATGCATTAAAGGTTGATGAGTCGCTGTCCTTCCCCGGCAGATTCAGGCTGAAGTTTATGGGCTTCTTAGATGATGAACTCATGGGTTCTGACTGCTCTGGAGGATGTCCCATAACCTTAGAGAAGGATACCCAGGATTACAGGCTTCGTCTGAACTTTACAGCAGATAACGGTATGCGTTATGGAAACATCAGGCTTGATGAGGGGCCCTTCTATAGAGCCGAGGTCTTTATATTAGATGGCGAACTAACCAGGTATAGGAGATACACAAAAACTAAGGGACCGAGTGACAAAGACGATAATGTCACAGTGCTTCTCACAACCCCTATAGATAGGGATATGAGTAGTCGAACCATCACATTGAACAGGCTCTGCGATCCAGACGGTGTTGGAGGCAGTTCCTTCGATGACTGCACTGTTGGGGGTAAACCGACCTGCGACTGCTCTGGTATTCCAGACCTAAAGTTGAGATTGCTTGCACTGACTGATGCCATGGATGATACTACTCCATCAGAGTACGAGAACGATTATCAGGTTACATTAGACCTGGATGATCTCTTCTGGGCTCAGGACTCTGCAACAGACCAAGACCTTGTGATCTGGTTCGATGCCAGCAGCAGTCTCATATTCTATTCCACGGACAAGAATGATACATGGATTACAGTAGAGCCGAAGATGGTCTCTCCAGGTGCTTCTTCGACGAACGACACCTACAAGATAGACTACTTCGATCTGGAGAACAGGACGATGTGGGTGATGAGGGAATGCGACCTTGCCAATGACGTGAATGCCACAAGCCTGAATCTGACATGTGACCTTAACAACGACACAAAAGACAGTCCTGCTACTACAGGAAACGATGATGATCTATTAGTTATATTTGAAAGCGGTAGCGGGAATGAGTACATGGTTTTAGACCTCACAGATAGGGGTTATAATGAGGGACATGATTACAGACATGATAACCGCATCGGTTTGTACTCTAACTGGTCGAACACTAACAGGACAGAGAATGCTAACAACCTCATCGGAGTATATGACGAAGACATATTCACAGTGATGGTAACGCCCAGCAATGGTGACAGGTACACCATAGACTGGGGCGTAGATAACGAAATTGAGGAAATGGGCATCTGCTATCTTCCAAGAGACACCATAGTAGGGCGGGGTCTGGACGTCCACCAGCTCACCATCGACTTTACAGGAGAAGAAGGTAACAGATATGAGGATATTAGGCTGGACGAGGGACTCTTTTCCAAGGGGGATTGGTTTATTCTAGACGGTAAGGTCATCGGATTCGATGGTTACGATTCAGAGTTGGGAATTTTTGACAAGGATGACAATTTCACAATAACCCTTGAGCTGCAGAACACAAGCAAGCGAACCGTCAAATTGAACAGGCTCTGTGATCCACTAAGTTCTGACAACAACAGCTTCGAGAATTGCTCTATTGGAGGCACTCCAACCTGTGGCTGTTTATTGATGGACGACCTAAAGTTGAGATTAATCGCCCTTTACGATGCCATGGAAGACTCCCTACCCCCAGCACCGTACGAGAACGATTATCCAATTACATTAGAGCCTGAGGATCTCTTCTGGGCGCAGGACTCAAATACTGCTGAAAACCTTGTACTGTGGTTCGACGAATCGGGCAATATCATATTCTATTCAACCGATGAAAACGATACCAGGATTACAATAGAACCTAAGATGGTGAATCCAGGGGCTTCTTCGACGAACGACACCCACAAGATAGGTTCTTCCGGTACAAGAATCTGGGTCACACGAGAATGCGACTTCATGAACGACGTGAACGCCACCAGCGAAAACGCATCATGCGACTGGAACAACGATGGAGCAGTAGGAACTACTGCAAGAAACGACGACGACTTATTGGTCATATTCGAGAGCGAGAAAGGGGAGTACGTCGTAGCAGACTACTCAGACAGAGGATACAATGAAGGAGCAAGCTACAAATTCAAGAACAGTCTAGGGTTGTATAGCAACTTCACTGATAATGCAAGCCAGAACAGTGCCAACGAAATCGTGGTACTCGATGAAGACACTGACAACCTGCTGATAACTCCCTTAGGAGGTGGGGAATACACAATAGACTGGGGCGTAGATAATAAAATTGATGAAGTAAGTTTGTGCCACCCCGAGCATACAGTAAATGCAGCATATTTTATAGGTTTGAAGTCTGTTACAACTGTGCGGGAGACTGCTGGCGAGAAAGTCAGTACAACAGCAAACCAGACCAATATCGTAAACATGAGTGATATAGATGTCATTCTGGAGTTAGTTACAAGTGAAGACGCAACCGCAAATGTAAACGCCACCATATACGTGAACTCGACGGATTACTTTAATGACACATACTTTGGACATGTGTTGGAGCCGAATCTGCCTGCATCCGCCCTTGGCAGATATGCTGAGATAATAGCTGATAGTTCAGTAGTAAACAATCTTAAATATATCCTGATAAAGGTCTACTACTCAGACAGCGAAGTCACTGCAGCCGGTCTCGTGGAATCTCAGCTGAGATTGTACAGATACGATGAAAACACAGATACTTGGGTTCTGCTCACACCAGACCTTAGCTGGGTCTTCGGCTCGGGAGTGGATACGACGAACAACTTCGTTTGGGCGAACACCTCCAGGTTCAGCACCTACGGCATCTGGGAGGGGACGACGACCACGACAACCACACCACCTGCACCGACTACGACAAGATACTATGGTGGAGGAGGTGGCGGTTCTGGCGGGGGCGCAGCCAGCGGTGCGAAAGTGCTGCCCTCCTGCTTTGATGGGATCCTGAACTGCCACGACGGAGACTGTGAAACCGGAATAGACTGCGGCGGACCCTGCAAGCCCTGCCCCAGCTGCAGTGACGGAATACAGAATCAAGGCGAGGAAGGGGTGGATTGCGGCGGACCATGCGAGCCCTGTAAGACAACAACGACGAAAGCCACAACGACAACATTGAAGACAGAGAAAACAACGAGCACGTCAACTATGATAGGGGCTACAACAACCACCGTAATCCAGACGACGACAACAAAACCTTCTATGGGAGAAGATACTATGACATTGCCTGTAATCGCCATAGCCGGCGTATTCGTAGTGATAGCACTGGCAGTGTTTTTGTTGAAGAAGAAGTAGTTCAGAGATCATATTCTTTGACTGCTTCTATTATTTCTTTTACCTTTGTTTGGTTTTCTTCTGCTATGGTGCCAGTTACTATTACGTCTGCGCCGTGTTCTACTTTGTCTAGTGCGGTTTTTCCGTCTCTTATGCCGCCTCCGACTATTAACGGGATGCTCAAGTTCGAGTGCACCGCCATGATCATTTCGTTAGGCACCGGTTTCTCTGCGCCGGAGCCGGCTTCCAGGTAGACGCACTGCATCCCATAGTATTCCGCCGTCAACGCATACTTTAAGAGCTTCTGTATATCCCCCTCCTGGATGATGTCCAAGTCCGCGATACTTTCAACTGTCGTGGGCTTCTTGCTGGTGCTTACCACGATATAGCCCATGCTGATAGGGTGTATGCCATATTCTTTCACAGCCAATGCGCCCGCGAGTTGCTCCTCCACCAAAAACCTCCTCTTCTTCGAGTTGAGGAGACACATGAAGAATATGTAGTCCGCAGACTCCGTCACAGCGTTCGAGGAATTCGGGAATAATATGATTGGCAGATTCACTGCATCCTTTATGGCTACTACTGTTTCCTCGACATTCTTTCGGCTTACCGTGGAGCCGCCGACCATTATGGCATCGGTTCCATAGGAGCTGCATGTTGCAGCCATCTTGGCTGCTTTCTCCGGCGCCTGCTTGTCTGGATCAATCAATGTGAAATGTAGTTTCTTTTTCTTCTCGCCAAGCCATTCCCTTAATACATTCATCCTAGGACCTCGGTTGCTTGGGCGACTTCGATGGCTTCTTTCTCTGATAAGCCGCCCCTTAGGATGGTGTATCTGTCCCTTATCTTGTGCGCCATCGTCAATGCCTCAATGATGTGTTCCTCTCCTATGTTCAATCCCTGGGAATTTGTTGGGGCTTTGACCTTCTTCAGTGAATCTCGGAGCTTCTCCCAGTCCTTGCCGTGGAGGTAGGTCATCATTATGGCGCCTACTCCACATTGTTCCCCATGCAATGCCGGCTTAGGGCATATCATATCCAATGCGTGGCTGAATTGGTGTTCTGAGCCTGAACAGGGCCTGCTGGATCCGGCGATGCCCATCGCAACACCCGAGCTTATTAAAGCCTCCACCAGTATGTTGACTTCGTCCATGATGTTTTCTGCATTATACATGACTATCTGGGCGCTCATCATCGACAACGTTGCAGCGTAGTCTCCATAGTATTCGTCTTTTTCTTCATGCGCCAGCTTCCAGTCCAGCACTGCAGAGTAATTCGATATGGCATCCGCACAGCCTGACGCCGTCAGTCTGGGAGGCGCCTTACGCATTATCTCCGTATCCGCTATTATGCCCAAGGCAGAGTGGACTTTCATGGACACCGGCTGCTTGCCTTTAAGTGAAGCCTGCGGAGACGTTATCCCGTCATGGGATGCCGCAGTTGGTATGCTGATGAAGGGTTTACCAGAGTGAAAGGCTGAGACCTTTGTAATGTCTATCACTGTCCCACCGCCCACCCCAGCAACGTAGTTGATTTCTTCCTTCTTAATCAAGTCGATGATCTTCTGGATCTCCTCATCCATCAAGCCCTCGATAACATGGCTTACTGAACCAAGCTCCTCCCCAACCCTCTTCCCCGCAATCTGTGCAGTGTTCTTGTCTGCGATCACCAGAGAGTTCCCGTATAGGTTTAACTCAGATACGAGTTCGCAGACCTTCTCTAACGCACCATCTCCCACAAGCACCTTCCTCGGGAGTTCAATGTCTTTCATCTCTTAGATATTAAAGCAATCAGATAAAAAAACCTAAAAAAGAATAAACTGCGCATGTTTTACGCCGGCCACCTTTAGGACATGCTCTTCTTCTATGAAGCCCAGCTCCTCGGCGTGACTAACTACTTTGTTTCCTGTGAGGTTGGCTATGGTCGCCTGCAATAGATGATCCCTTAGGTTTTCCACGCATTCAAGACTGCCCTCATAGAACTTCTTGGAGACGTTAAGGCGCATGTCTCCTTCACTGAAATCCTTGCCCAGGATTTCTCTGTCGCATGCCGCAATCAAGACATCGTCTTCTCGCCGGTATACTTTCACATACATCATGTTCACTTGATTTTTCTCTGAGGCCACCATCCACCACATGCTTCGCATTTGATGATGCGTTCCCCTTCCAGCTCCGTGAACTTTGTATCCGGGCGCCCGCATTCGTGACAGATAACATACTCTCTAGCGTAATCCTCTATCCTCTTGTTGATCATCTCCCTTTTAAGAGCTCGATTGATTATTATCCTTTTACCCTCTACCACGATCAAAGCCGCAAGCTCCTTCGAAAGGTAGGTTTGTATGTGCCTTGGATCTCTCCCAAGGGTGTCTGCTATCTCATTGAAGTTTTTCAAGATGGTCTGATTCCCCTCCACAAAAGAATCCGCTTTAGGCAACTCAAACCTTGAATGATCCCTCAGCTTCTCCGGCAGATTCGCCCACGCCCTGTCCAGCAGTTTCCCGTAATCGTATTCCATCATACCCTACTCTTCGCGTTCTTTAAAGCTTACTGTCTCAGGGGTTATGAACTTGCGGTTAACGTCTCTTATCAGCGAATCACAGTCCTGTTTTATCTTTTCCAGTGTTGCTATGATCCGTCTCCTCTCCCCTTCAACGTCGTCGATCATCTCATAGGGCTCTATTGCGGTCTTGAAGTCATCCAACTCCACGACCGTGTACTCTGATTGATTGATTTTCTGCGTTATTTTTCGGCAGATTTTTTCAAGCCAGAGATTCATTTCCCTCTTCACTCTACTCCTTATTAGCTTGTCTTTATCAAGTTCCTCCCTCATCAATCTGACGATTGGGGCCATCGCAAACGCGAACTCTTTCCCCTCAACTTCCTCCTCGGAGCCCTCGATTTCCTCAGATTCCTCTTCCTCGATTTTTTCTTTGTCCACCATTTTTCAACCCATCCAGAACATATTCTTAGAATAAAAAAGACTCTGCTTAAGTATTAAGATTTCAATCTAAAAAGCCGCACCACAGGATTTTTTAACATCAAAAAAGAATAATAGTTAAGCCATACAAACGCTGGGGTAGCCTAGCCCGGTCAGGCGGTCGGCTGCAGACCGACTTTAACGGGAGTTCAAATCTCTCCCCCAGCTCTAATAGTTTAGGGAAAAACGGCAGATTATTAAGGTTGAAATACCTAAAAACCTAAGTAAGCCACGTATCCCCACAAAGAGGAGGAGGAAAAGCCACGGAAAACTCCCTTTAGGGGATAAAATGAAAAAGAAACAAAGTGAGTTAGACATATATGGCTTAGATGAACGGTTCTCTAAGTTTGATGAACGCATAAGAAACTCTGATCTGATCTGTGAAAACAAAGACCTTGTTATAGCCTTTAAGCGGAAAGTGTATTCTGCCTCTTTGATGGGGAAACACAGGATACACAAATACGAGGTGTTCTTTAAAAACTATGACAGACTATTGCAGAAACCCTTTAACGAGGCCACAAGAGACGATCTTGAGGAGGTGGTATCCAAAGTCAAGGATAACCCAGAGTGGAAGGAACTCACAAAGAGAGACTTTCTATTATGTCTTAAACGCTACTATAAGATAGCCTCCGACCTGCAGGATGAAAGCGAGTACCCAGAATTGGTTAAGTGGATTAAGACACCCAAAGTCAAAGAGCCACCGATAAACTATGACGAAATACCGTCATGGGATGACGTGGTTAAGATGGCTAATTACACTCTTAACGCAAGAGACGAAGCCCTTATTAAGAGTATCTGGGAGGCAGGGAATAGAATAGGCGAACACCTGACCTTGCGTGTCTGTGATGTTGAGGAGGTGGAAACTGGCTTATACTTGAATATCTGGAAAAGCAAAACCGATCCGCGTAAGGTTTTCATTAAGCTGTCAGCGGAGGACATACTTTGTTGGTTGAACATGCACCCATTAAGACATGACGGTGACGCACCCTTATTCTGTAAACTCAAAAGGGGAGAGCATAACACGGTAATAGGCCACAAATACGCCTATGAACTGATGAAACGGCTTAAGAAGAGAGCTAAGATAAACAAGAAAGTGTCTCCCCACATGCTCAGACACGGATCGGCAAGTTATTTCTCTGATTGGTTGAGTGACTCGGACATGGATACTAAGTATGGGTGGCGTATAGGGAGTAAGATTAAGGCACGGTACACTCACAAGAACCCGAAAAGTGTTGAGGCCAAGATAAGGAAAATGGCAGGAGAGGAAGAGAACGGAGTACAAAACATTTACGAGGAAATGCAGGAGGAACTTATCAGGTGTCTGTTCTGTGATAAACTCAACAGTCCAAGCCGTAAAACATGTTGGTACTGTAAGCATATTCTTAAGAGAGAGTTGAGCGACATAGTGCAATTAGTTAAAGAAAGCATGGAATCTAAGATAGATGAGATAGTGTTGAATGCTATTGAGGGGAAAACCAGTAAAAGGCAAACAATAAAATAGTGTCCTTATACAATTCTCTCTCTGTGAAATATGCAGTACATGGTTGCGTGTGAGATCATTGTATGGATTGTTTTCACAGAGGGAGACCTTTTCTTATTTATTTGTGTCAGATATGGTTTTTCTGAGTTTTGGATAAGAAACCCATTCTATAAGTATATAGGGTATGGTTTTTTAGGTTTTTTCTAAAAGTTTGAGACTGAAAAACCTCTCTTTGTTTTTCACCGCTATCGGTTAAAAAAGGGGGTTTAATGGGTGAGAACTCATTTAGACGATCTCCTAAACACCCTGAAAAGTGAGGTTTTGGGTTATCCAAATTGTGCAAGTTTAGGTCTATGAGAGGGATATGTGCAGAGGAGTCTATCATTCTGGTCTGCGTAAGACAGAGCTACATACAAACAACTTAGGGGGTTTTCCTATATATAGGAGTCTAAATAGTCTCAATTCATTAATGTCATGTTGGGGGAGTATTCTATACATAGATTCCTAAAATTTCTAAAATATTTTATTTTTTTAGAATGTAAACCAAAAAACTAATTATCATATAATAAATATGTTTTTCTAAACTGAATTAAGTTTTTTGGTTTCGTTTCGAAAGATTTGTTTAAACAAATTGGGGGGTTTTTGTATATGTTTTTGGGGGTGATCTCAACCTGCATAAGTGAGTGATTGAGTTACCCTTTCATGTCTGAGTGTGGCATAAAAAACCGTTTCCACATTTAAGAGGGCAATAATTTAACTATATATTAGAATAAATGACAGTCTAAGAAAAAGTTACTTACATGTTACAACGGAAGGACATAATATTATCTAAATATGTGATCCAAAAAAAAGTTTCTGTTCAATGTTAAGAAACTGGGGTAATATCTATCTAAATATATATATTATAATATAGTGCAAACATAACACACACTAAGAGACGTTTTAACTAACTAATTGATTGATTGAATGAGTCTCCAATTTACTACGATAAGAATCTCTCTCCTGTGAATTTTTCCTTAGTTTTTGGTTCAATGGACTTGACACCTCTGACATATCTGACACCTCTGGTCGCTTGATACGTTTTGAGAGGTGTCACACTCTGACACCTCTGAAAAAAAACTATAATTTCTCTAAGGCTTAAGGTATCTCTCCAAGTCATTTATCCGTTCAGTAACGTCAATGCTCTTGATCTTAACCACCCCAGAGCTTAACTTAGGCCTCCCTCTCTGAGTAATATCTCTTTTTCGGTCAGGAAACAGTTTTTCCATTACACCAAAATAGTCTATACTCAAAGCCTTAGGTGTTCTCCCCGATCTCTGACCTGTGAATTTTCTCTTTCCTTTACCTTGAACGAGATAGTTTTCTCTCACCAGTTTTTTAATTATTTTCACAAAGGACTCACTTCTTGTGGCGTGTTTTCGTCTTATCACAGCTAATAAATCGCCTTTGCTTATGCTACCAGACTTAAAGACCTCAAATAGTATGGTTCTCTCTCTTTCCGTGAGTTCAAGCTCATGGAGGCCTAATAAGAAATTCACATAGATAAGTGCGGTCACGTTATAGAACGACATAGCTCCGATGACTTGATCAAGTGTTTTTTTGGAGATTTGTTTTGTTTGTATCTGGTTAAGGCACTCATTTAATAGGCCGTTGGGTTTGAATATTTCTCGATAATCTTGTATGTATGAGCTTAACCCTATTCTGGTTGGTTGAGATTCTATTTCCAGGTATGTTTTTTTTTCTGTGAATAAAAAATTGCTTTTTATGTTTTTTTGCATTTTTTCCACCTCTTTTCTTTATTTCACTTTAAAGACTTTTTTTAGGTCTAATACACACTTGTTTTAGTTTAATAATATTCCATATGGGGAATATTATGTTTATATAGACTTTCAACCATATAAATGAATGAGACTTGCTCGAGAGAAAACAAACAAAAAAATGGCGAAAAGACAGGGAAGAAAAATAAAACCAATATATCTTGGACTCCCCTTGCCCATACACGAATACATAGAAAGAAAAGCAGACAGGGAGTGCATATCCTCAAGCGAGATACTGAGACAGATCGTGTTAGAGCATTTCAAGACCACAAAAAATTTCGAGATCATAAGAGAGTGCGAAAATGAACCCCGACACCCCAAATAAAAAAGATATTAGACGGTTTTATGACCTATTAGGCCATAAAGATCAGACAGAAATACGGTTAATTCCACCCATAAAACAAGAATGGGTGTCCACCGAAAAAGAATTTCTAAGCGTCTGTGAAAGATACAATGGCAAAAAGAACGTCTATGCAGGTCTTAATGAAAGAAAACTAAACGGCTCAAAGACTGAAGATGTCATATCACTTGAGACCATAATTCTTGACATTGATCCCATAAGGAAACCACAGGATAAAGACGAGGAAAAACTAAAAGACCTAAACAAGCATAATGCGACTAATTCCGAGATTGAAAAGACCAGAAAAGACGTAGAAAAAATAAGTGCATGGTACGTCAAACAAGGCTTTAAGTCTCCATGCATAGCGTTTTCTGGTAATGGTTTTTATGTAATTTCTAAAATTCCACACATAGACTTAAGTGATGAAAACAGAGACACCATACAGAAAGGCTTAGAATTATTTTGCAAAGAAATTCAAGACAAATTCAATAATGAAAATACTCACATAGACAGTACCTTTGACTTAGCACGAATATACAAAGTCATAGGAACTCAAGCATTAAAGAAAGAAACACCAGAAAGACCTAATAGGTACTCCCATTTTATCACGGAAAACGATCCAGAACCAGATCAAGCCCTCTGTGAATATATCCTCAGTTTAAGAGAACCTGAAAAGGAAATTTCACAAACAGCAGACAAGGGTATTGAACTTAAGGACTTTGAGTTTTGTTGTAAGTTTGATGACACACTAAGAGAACTCTATGACGGTGACATATCAGGGTATAAGTCTCGATCAGAGGCAGAGGAGGGTTTAGTTTTCAAGTTAGTCTATTATGGGTTTAGTGACTCACAGATCAGACAAATAATGTCTGGTTCAAAAATAGGCCGATGGAACGAGAAACCAAAGAAAACACAGGATAAAGACATACAGAAAGCCTTTGAGAATGTCACAGACCGCTTTGACTGGAATGAGAGCAAACAAGAACCAATAACTTTATCATATTCCACAGGACACTTACCATATTTTAGCGACCTGATGACCGCATTAGCTCTTTTTGGTAAAGATTATGTGTTAATCGGTAAGTTGCTCTGGTATCAATTAGTGTCTGTGAATATTCCCATAGAGTATAAGCCGTTATGTCTTGGATCGGTTGAGACAGACTTACGGTTGCATGGGGTTTATGTCTTGAATGCAGGACACGGTAAACAAAACATTAAGACACTCATACAGCGTGTGTTAGGTAATGTTGGCTTGATTGTATCCACCCCTGTATCATATCACCAAGAGCAACTGATTGGGAAAATACTTAAACGAAGAGAGAAAGACCAAAAGATAGGTGAGGAAATCACCAAAATAATACAAAACAAGGGATACTTAGCTGATGACTATCTATTCATAGACGAAGGATATCTTTTTTTCACAAGCACGGAAACAAAATATGAACAAGCACGGTCTTATATCGCCACAGCCCTCGATCCTTACCCGAATAACATAGTCTATAAGAAAGCCGTTGATGACCTGAGAGAGCAGGGAGAGGTCTTGAATTACGCACCTCATATTGTCATGGGTGTCGCATTACAACCAGAGAGGATACCAGAGCATATTATAAGCAGAGGACTATTGAGGAGATACCTTGTTGTATGGGTTCAATGTAATGAGGATGACAAGAAAAGAGCCTTTAAGGAAAGGCTTGAGGAGAGAGACACGGAAACAACCAGAAACAATTTTTCGGAATACTTGAAAAGCATTCAAGAGAACGACTTTACCCAGAATAAGCAAAGAAAGGTGGTTTTTTCTAAGGAGGCAGTCACCCGAATTCAGGAACTACATACTGAATTACTCACAGTTGGAGGGAGTATTAACACGAAATGCAGTAACTTTGCGGAAATAGTAGAGTTCACAGCAGAGGACTATCTCATAAAGTTATCGAGTATTTTGGCCATAGGTAGAGGACACTATACCATTGAAACTGAGGATGTCGAATTAGCATACTGTGACCTATTTGAGTTTTTCTGGTCTTGTCTAAACTATGTGAACTGTATTGTTCAGGGTAATTTTGACTATGGTAAGTCTTGGATGGGTGCAGGAGAGAAAGAAATTGAGTGCCTTGAATATCTAAATGACAATGAGGCAATATCCTTTGAAACCTCCAATATTTCGATCACCGACTTTTTAGAATGTGTCCAAGATGTTTATTCTTGTGAGATTAGAACAGCTCAGAGACGCAAAAACCATTTTTTTAAAAGAGGATGGATTGACCTAAAGAAAGGCCAACATGATTCTAAGGTGTGGTTGAATTTCACCCCAGAATTAAGGAAAAAGCTTAACCGATTCGACTTTTCACAGTCTGAATATGTGAGGATAGTCACCAAAAACAAGGAAATTTGCTCTAAGAAACTTGACATGTCTGACAGGTCTGACACCTCTGAAAGAGAAAAAGAAATTCCAGAGATGTCAGAGGTGTCAGAGGTGACAAGTGCATATACCAAAAATTACACGAAAAACACCCCAGAGATGTCAGAGGTGTCAGAGGTGACACCCCCCCAGAACCAAAAAAACCTTTCCGAAAAGACAAAAAAACTCTATTCTCTCTGTGAAAATATCATGGACTCAAGTGGCTTAATCGGTAAACAGCGTATCATATCCGAAGCCACAAAACACCTTAAGTTTCCCAGAAAACTCACAGACAAAGAAAAAGAACGTGAGATCAGGAAACTTATCCTGACTTTGGAAAAAGAAAAACTACTCACAAAGACCAGAGATGGCCTTTATGAGATGAAAAAGAAACAAAAAGTTTTGGAGGAAAAAATAGAATGAAACTGGATGACATAGACATTGAACCAGAAACCCAGAGCATACCTGACGGCTTTGAAATAAGCATGGATGAGTTACTTGATGTTGATTTCCAGACTAAGACCTTTGAAAGAGATGATGGTACAAAAACTAAGCGATGGCTCTTTGAGTACAAGAAAAAGAACTACTATGTTGGTAAGCAAATTCTTAGGATATTCAAGCGAGCCATATCTGAGGGTTGTAGGTCTGTGAAAATCAGTAAGACAGGGGAGGGTATGAGGACTCACTATGAGGGTATTTTTAAAGGGTGATTACGTCACCCCATTTTTTTTACACTAAAAAATGGATGAGGACACATTTAAATCACTTATGCGTGTGAGCAGAGAACTAAGGATGTTAGACGAGAAAATAAGCCGTCTGATTGAATGTCAGAGAACTCAAGAAGATCAGCTTAAGACTATTTCACATGACTTTGACACTCGCATAATTGAGTTTGAGCAGACCATTGACGAGAAAATTCGTAAAAGAGTTTTTTATCAGCTAAACAAGGAGGCCTCAAGTAAACCTTACTAAAAAAATGAAAAAACACGGTACGTTTGAGTGTGGTAATTGCGGAAAAGCAACTGGGGAGCTCTTTAAACACGGCTCTCTTTGGTTGTGTAAGGGTTGTTATGAATATTATATCCGTGATCCGTTTAGTAAAAAAATCGAGGGTGAGGCAAGGTGACTCAAGCGTTTTGTCTTAAATGTGGCACGTACTCGAATTCGCTTAACCGTGAGGGTCTGTGTCCGAATTGCGAGGCGTGGATTAAGTGGCTTAAAGATAAACGTCGAGGCCAAGAAAAAAACGGATGGCGTGATCTCCAAAAGGAATACACTCAAAGAAACCGAGAGCTTAAGAAAATTCGAGAGGAGTGGAATCGCAAATACAGGAGTCAGGCCAGTTTTGAGATACAAAAAATTTTGGGTGAAAACAGACCTCCAAGAGAGGATACTGTATGCACCCAAGAACAAAAAAACAAAAAAGGAGAAAAACAAAATGACACACAAAAACAAACAAAGTCCTAAAGCAGACAAAAAAGAACCAAAGGGTATATCCCAAATATCATACCGTTCAGTCAAACAGCACATGAAACAAAAAACAGACCTGAAAATTTCACAGAAAACAATACTCAAAGTCCGAGAACTATGCGAACAATACATTGAGGACTTAACCAATGAACTTGAGTTCTTGGCATTGGAAAACAAACAAAAAACTTTGTTAGTCCAAAACACGGACACAGCATTACAGAATTACCGATACTCTGAGCTTAGAAAAATTCTTGTGAACGTAACCCCCCAGTTATCAAATTCATTGGAGAGCATACAGCACATACTCGACTTAATCGAGAAAAAACAAGTGAGGTAGATAGGAGAAAATGACGGAAGAAATACCCTTAGAGGTTTTAGCGAACATGGATAAAGTGAAAAAAATACTTGAAAAAACAGACCACAGCGACACGGTTAAACTGAAATACGAGGGAAACAAAAAGGGAGAGTGGTTTAAGTATAAGGTAGAGAGAGGACACAGTAAGGCAGGTAAGACCTTAGTTCACGGACAAGAAATATACGGCAACCCAGACCATTGTTTAAGCGAAAGACAGACCTATGAGGCATTAAACCACCTTGTCAGAACAGGGAGAGCAGAGACCACAGCATATAAAGGACTTTTCTGGTATTCTGTGAAATAAGGAAAAAATGAAAGTTTCTCACATTACTCCATACCTGTTCTGTCTATCTGGGGTTCAAAAGGCAGGATGGGGGAGATATAAACCCTCCTATGAGCCCTCTGAGGAAGAGGGAAAGGCGTGGATCATGACGAATACCAAAAAGGGGTTCACCTCAACTTTAAACGGTTGAAAGAAACTCACAACCACCTTATAGTCGATAGGGTTTTTCCCTGAGAGGCGTTCACGTGACCATAAAGCCTTGAATAGAAGCGAGGTATGACAAAGAAAATGATGAACGAAGACAGGTTGCTTGAGTTATTCAATGAACTTGATACGACTTTGATGAAAGTGGAGGTCATAGCAAGAGACGTTCACCGTCTCCGTGTGAAAATATTAAAGTGCTTAACTGAAGATGAAAAAAGTTGAATTTGATGAACGATTGACGGAAATAGACACTCAATTTAAGAAGATCGTTGAAGACTTGGAAAAACTTGAGTTTCTTTTCTGTGACTTAGTGGACTCTTTAACGAGTTTGGAGGCTGAGAGACATGATTGAGTATGTGTTATTTTTACTGGGTTTGTTTGTTGTCTTATGGCTATTGTTTAGTTTTTTCGACAGCATAATGTGGCCTATACTGTTTTTAGGGGTGGTTCTCTTGTTTTTGGGCGTATGTAAGCTTGTGGGGTGGATATGAAATGGAGTTATGGGTTTTAGCGTTAATAGGTTTCGGTTTATGTGTTTTCTTGGCCATGATAGGGTTTATCTTAGTTAAACGGTTCAAGCATAAACAAGAACCAGTAATTTCACAGACACAAGAAAAAAAAACTGAGGTGCGGATTATTCGGTGTGATGACACTTACCGCATTGAGTGGCCTAATGAGGTTCTCAGCATTGAGGGAGGTGATGTTGAGGGCTTAAAGAGGTACTTAGATGGTCAAATTAAGCGGTTATCTTTTGTCGGGGAGTGTGTGAGTAACTTAGGCGTGTATTATCCTGACTTTGATCCGCCTAAAGAAGAAGGAGAGAAGGAGGAGGTTTTGAAACCCATTGATGAGACCGTTAAAATAATACCTGATTTGAGTTTTAGAGAGGTTGAGGAGATCAAGGAAACCCTCACCAGAGAAAACGGACAAACACCAACTAAGAGAAAGTTAGCGTGGCATATAGCTAAAGTTTACGGTGTTTCCATTGGTGAGGCATGGAATATACTTAAAAGAGGAGACTGAAATGAAAGCGAAACTAAGCATTGAGGAGGTCATACAGAAAGTAGAGGAAAGACCAGAGATACTTGACTACTTGCCTAAACCGTATAAAACCTATATTCAGGCTCTCATGAGAGACAAGAAAAAGGGATACGTGGCTGATCCCAGAGGGAGGGCTAAGAAAGGCTCTCCCTCACCTTAATCCTTGCTTTCCGTGAGTTCAAGGTTTCCCCTCTCGTTGAACTCTATGTCTATCTTTTGTCCTCTTCCCCATTTCTTTGCTTTTACGACTGATTTGGGGAGGGTTAGGAAAAATTGTCCGTTTTGGCTTTCTTGCAGGATCACTTTCTTAATACCTATAATTTTACTGATGATACTATATGTTTTTATACTTAAAAGCACATAAATAACCAAAGGGAAAATCCATAAAAGCTTTTATCTCTCCCCCAGCTAACATACCCCTTTCTTTAGAGAAGAAAGGTGTATCAGCAAGACGCAGCGCGTCTTGTCTGAGTCGAAACCCTAAGGGTTTCGCTCATCACCCCAAAGAAAGGAATTCGCCATAATGCGAATTTTATGTGTTGATCTAGGACGTGATCTCGAAGGAGTCGATCATTGTTTCGACTGTGTTAAGGTATTTGGAGTATGTGTCCGCTTTTGCTGTGTAGGTTACCACGTATTCTTTGCCGTTCTTCAGGATGAACACCTGCTGAGCCTTCAGCTTGTATGTGCCCTGCGTGAAGGTTATGACTGTTTTATATGCTGGATTACCTCCGACGGTGGTCTTCTCTGAGCTTATGACTTCGAAATCTGTTATAAAGTTCTCGGCGTTAGCGATTTCTGAGTCATAGACTTGTTCGAAGGTGAGCGACTCATAGCCTATAGGCAGCCTCTCAACCAGGATGCCCACATTCTCCTGAAGGTCGTCTGATTCGCTTTCAGGCGGCGATTTAAAAAAAACAACCGCCTCCATAAAGTCTTCCTCCTTTGACCACTCAGAGGGGTAATCAATCTTTATGCCGTATGTAGAAGACTCAAAGATCAAGAAACCTGGTGGCCCGGTTTCAGTTATCGTTGTCGTGGTAGTTGTAGTCGTCTTTCGTGTTGTAGTAGTCGAAGTGGTTGTTTCGTCGACGTCGGATACGCAGCCACAGATCAAAAGAACCAATAAGATAAGTGCAAGTTTTTTCATCCATGATCACCTAAGTTAGGTATTTGGTATACTTCAATAAATAGGTGGTCAGGCGGAAACGATGACGCAGGAGAGCAGGTACCATACGAAGACGTCCACAAGCAGTGCGATATAAGAGAATCGCAGACCATAAACGCTATCTGACATCTCAAACGTCATAGGTAGTCCTCTCACATAGGAACCCGCAGCAACAAGACCTTCATCCTCACTATTTAAGCTCTCATGCTTAGGCGAGGACAGGATGAGCGCTAATAAGATAAAGACTATGATCTTCATCTTCCTAGGACGCAAAAACCCGTGCCAGTCCACCAAAGCAGAACACCTCCTCGAGCATCTATGAGATACTTTATGGGAGGATTAGGATAAATAATCCCACACACAGAAGTTACAGGCATGTGCCGTTTTCGCAGCCCCGTGAACACCTCTCGAAAGGCGTCGGCTCAGTGTCTATAGAGGCACCTGAAAATGAAATCCTCTGGATGCAGTAGGACTCCAGTTTCCCTGGCTTCATACATATCGGCGTCACAAGGCGGATGTAGACGTCTCCTCTATAGCAGACCTTTTCTTCTATACGCTGTCCGCAGTCGCTGTTGATGAAGCAGGCAATAGGCAGAGTGGTTGTCGTGGTCGTAGTGGTCGATGTCGTTGACGTCGTGGTTATGGTCGTCGAAGTAGTAGTCGAAGTGGTTGTTGTTTCGTCGACGTCGCATATCTTATTGTCGTTCACGTCCAAACAGCATTCATTCCCCACTAGGATATAGGGCTTATTGCATACAATCTCTTCCCTCGCATCCTTCACGCAACCGCAGACTAGGATGATGGACAGCAAAAGTATGAGTTCTTTCATGCCCTAACACCTACAATCTACTTAAGGAATCCAACCTAATAAGCAGTGTTTTATGATTTCTCTTGAATTCTCGCAAGGTTTATATATTATGGATACCTATAACCTAAACAAGGTGTTTGACTATGAGGGACATCGGGAGATACCATAAACTCCCCTGGAAGGGGGGACAGATCACCATACGCAAGGATATCGCTCAAGCCCTGAACCTGAAAAACAAAGACAAGGTGCTGTTAGAGTACGACGAAAAAGCGGGGGTTTTGAAGATAACGAAGCTGTGATTCTTTATTCCACCAGGGGGATTGGATGAAGAACTCTTAGACTGTGATTAAGGGTATATGTTATGAAGGCTCTGCGATCATCAGGGAGGATCCTACAATATGCGACCTGATCCGATCAGAGAGCCAGAAAGACGAATGCTACGAGATGGTCTCAGAAGCTGGAGAGGACACACAAGGGTGAGTGAAGAAGATGAAACAGTGGGTCCACGTGATACTGCAGGTGTTCATCTTTCTCTTGGTTTATTATCTGCTCGACCTAAAGAGCGCAGCCGTTGTCACCTCAGCCCACTTTATTCCAACAATAGACTTCCTCATGTTGAAGCTCGGGGTGCTGGGAGGAATGCACCGAAGATTGTTCCACAACATCTTCGCGGCAGGTATTGCGTCGCTCCTCTACTATCAACTATTCGGCCCCTTGATCGGTCTCCTTGGATTCTTGAACATGATATTTCACTTCGCCCTCGACCTCACAGGTAGGGGGATTGCGATCTTTTACCCCCTATCAGAGTACCGGCTGAGGCTTTAATCCTTTTATTTCAGTGCGCATAATATCCTATATGAAGAATCACCTGGCTACTGCGCTTGTTCTGATGGTCTTGTTTTGCTGTTGTATCGGCGGAAACGAAACAACTACTACGACCACAACTACGTCGACGACTACTACAACGACGACTACTACAACAACTACAACGTCGACTACTACGACCTCTACCTCCACTGTTCCAGTAGACGTTGAGTGTTATGTTAACTCTGACTGTGGCTTTAATGGATTGGATATGGCGAGTTATTATGCCTGCACTAAAAACAGGATATACAGCCAATACATAAGCTATCGGTGTGATAAACCCGGGACGCCGTACTCTGAATGCGTCGGTAAAATGAAGCAGGAGATAGTGAAGTCCTGTGTGGAAGACGAAAGATGCGTTGATGGAACGCCCTACTGCAGGTCCGCTGGGGGTTCATGGGAGTACGGGAAAAAATGCGACGGAGATAACTGTTTGGTTTTAAATGACACACAGAACACAACATACAAGGGATACATGTTTAGGTTGAACTACTCACTATCATCCCCTGAGGGGATAAGCCTCTACGTCCAGAAACCTGGCCGGAGGGTTATCGAGCGGTACCTTATCTTATCCCATGAGGAGCTGATTGATAATCTGAGGGTTAAGCTGAGCTATGTTAGGATGCCAGACAATTACGCTGAGATCCTGATAGATCCTCCAAGGGTCAATATGACGACGCACGTTACTTTACCTTACTATAATCCCTGTGTTCCATCAAACGCCTCAGAGCTCAGGGGCATGAACACCGAAGGCTATGATGTGGCGTATGGAAAATACGCCTTCAAGTTCAATAAGGTATATTACCTCGACGAGTATAGTGTTAGCAGCATAACACTGGGTGTCAGAAGGCCTGACAACTCCATTGAGGAGGTATCCTGCACCCCTAAAGTCAACTGTGGAGTAGATGAACTGCTAATGGGCGTATGCTGGGACAGCCGCTACAATGAACCCATAGTGTGGGTGAAGGAAAAATGATCGGATTTGTCCATAACACCCAAAATACTCATTTTTGGGTAACATTTAAACCTGAAATCCCAATAAGGTGATACACTACTTCTTGATTCACACAGAGATCCCCATAGATGGAGAGCCCACTTCAGAAATTTTTTTCTTTTATAGCGCCACCCACTTCAAGCTCTCCGTCGGGGAAAACAGGTTTAGATCCAACGCTTCTTTTTGAAGTACAGGGACATTGAAACAGCTACGAGGATCATCACAACCCAGACCGCAGGATAACCCCACCCCCAGTTGAGTTCTGGCATGTTGTAGGGAGACACTTTGGTGTTAAAGTTCATCCCATAGACGCCTACAACAAACGTTAAGGGGATGAATATTGTAGCGATGACGGTTAAGACCTTCATGACCTCGTTCATCCGGTTGCTTATGCTGGATAGGTAGATTTCCAGCATCCCAGAGACCATGTCACGGTACGTCTCTATTGTGTCAATGACCTGTATGGTGTGGTCGTAGACGTCCCTCAGATAGATCCTTGTAGGCTTTTTTATCAACTTGGTCTCGTCTCTTTCTAGGCCGCCTATTATCTCCCTCAGAGGCCAGACAGACTTTCGGAGGATTATCATCGCCCTCTTAAGCTCATGTAACGCTTGCAGCGTCTCCGGCTTAGCGTCCACCACAAGCTCGTCCTCTATATCCTCTATATCCTCTCCCAGCTTTTCCAGTATCGCAAAGTAGCTGTCTACTACAGAATCTATCAAAGCATATGCCAGGTAATCCGCCTCCCTACCCCTAACCAAACTCTTCTCCGTCTTTATCCTCTTCCTCAGGGAGTTGAACACATCCCCTTCTTTTTCCTGAAACGATAGCACGAAATTATGGCCTAAGATCAGGCTGACCTGCTCCGCAGTCAACGCCTTTCTCCCTTCATCATAGAAGAGCATCTTCAAGACGATGAAGATGTATTCGCCAAAGTCTTCTACCTTAGGGCGCTGGTCTGTGGCAACTATATCCTCCAGAACAAGGGGATGCAGGTTAAAGCATTCACCGAATCTCTCAAGGACTTTGACTTCGTGGAGACCATCCACGTTTATCCAGGTCACAGTGGGGGCGTCCCGGAATGGAAGGCACTCTTCCACACTCCCGACCTCTCTTTCCTGGAACTGCTCTTGATCGTAGTCTATTACCGTGATCTTCACCTTCTCGGTCTTCCGCTCGCCCACATGGATCATAGTGCCTGGAGGCAGACCGGCCTTCAAGCTTTTCCTGGTTCGTTTACCCATTCCTTCCCTGTTAAATAAATGTTCAATCAACTATAAAACAATATTTAATTCCTTAATCCATATTTTCTTATCAGCTTGCTGGTGGATGCTAAGATGATTGCTGTTGTAACCGGGATCCCTGGAACAGGGAAAACAACCGTAGCCAACAAGGCCATGGACCTGCTCCGGAAGGAAGGAATCGACTATGAGATGGTAACCTATGGTACTGTTATGATCGAGATTGCTAAATCGAAGGGGATCGTTGGAAACCGAGATGATATGCGGAAGCTGGACTCCGAGACCCAGAGGATGATTCAGGAGCTTGCCGCCGAGAATATAGCTGGGATGGAGGGCAACATTCTGGTGGATACTCACTGCACCATCAAAACCCCCAGGGGTTATCTCCCAGGGCTGCCTGAGTGGGTTTTAAGGAAGCTTAAACCTGACGCAGTCATACTCATTGAAGCCACTCCAAAGGAGATATCCACTAGGAGAGGCTGCGATAAGAGCAGATCCCGGGATGATGAATCAGTTGAATGGATCGCGCTTCACCAGGAGATGAACCGGAACATATCAGCAGCTTACTCCGTCTTCACCGGAGCGACTGTGAAGGTGATACAGAATCCCCAAGGCAAGATAGAAGAGGCTGCAGAAGCCATGGCAGAGGTCCTAAGATAGAATGATCGAGATAACTACCGCAGGGTACGAGATAACCTTGATATCCGCTGTTATTGTAGTCATGAGTTCCCTCGTCAGGAGGGTCGTGATCGGCCAAGATAAGATGGATGCGATGAAAAACTTGATGAAGGAGAAACAGGCGAAGTTTAAAGAGATATCCAAGTCAGGGGATATGAAGAGGATACAGAAGGCTCAGGAAGAGATGCTCCAGCTTACGATGGAGAACCTAAAGCACAGCTTTAAGCCCATGCTTATCACATTTATCCCCATCATACTGGTCTTCGGCTGGCTTAGGGACCAGTATGGTTCATTGAATAATGTAGCATCTTTGTTCGGATTTGACTTAAGTTGGTTTTGGTGGTACTTCATATGCGCTATGGTTATCTCATTAGTATTTAATAAGGTTTTGGAGGTGATTTAGATGACTGCGCCACAGTATAGGTCAAGGTCTAAGAAGAGAAGCAAGGTTAAGCTCCCTGGAGGGAAGACAGTAGTGCACTACAAACAGAAGAAGCCAGGCAAGCACGTATGCGGAAGATGCGGTAAGCCGCTTTCAGGCGTACCGAACGCTGTCCCCTCCGAGACAAAGAAGCTCTCAAAAAGCGAGAAGATCCCTGAGAGACCCTATGCAGGAGTCCTCTGCACTGAATGCACTGAAAGATTATTCCGCTATAAGACAAGGTTTGAGGTCAAATACCGGTATCCAGAATATGCAGACCTCGCTCTGAGAAGAGACCTGACCATAGAGAGATATCTGCCCACAACGTGGTGGGATGGGTTGCAGAAGAAGGGATAAGGGTATTATTTTTTGACTAACAGATACGTTGTTAGAGCGAATAAGAATACTACAGCTGCAGTTGTAGCTATCTTCAACTCAAACGTTAAACCCGCCCCCTGTTCCTCCAAGAAACCCAGTATTGCGGAGATGATGCTTCCAACCAGGAGTCCGCCGAAGAAGAGAATGCCTAAGAGGATAAAAAGCAGCTTAGAGAGTTCAGAAGGTTTCATCCTCAATCTGGTAAATGCTGATGACGTCTGCTCACATGCCCTGAGTCGATCTTGAGTAAGACTTCTGATCTATCCCACTCCTCCGATGCCGCCTTGTTCTTCCTCTCCTCGTGGACGATAAAGGCGATTGAAACAAACAATAAAGCAATGATGATCCACTCCATCTTTATAGTAAGCGACGACTGCTCTGATTTCTCTTCTTCGACCACTAATACAGCCTCCTCCGAGTAGCCGTTGATTTGTATGAGGTATCTCCCCGCCATTGTTGGACTGAATCTCATCACTGCGTTGGATCCTGCGCTATTGGATAAAGTATATGACTTGATCTTTCCGTCGGGGTCTGTTATCAGCAAAGCCATCGCCTGCGCAGGATTAAGTACATTAATGTTTACGTATTCACCCACTGAACAGCTGTCAACAACGTCGAGTGAAGGGCACTTCCCGCAGGATCCGCCGCAGTCTATTCCAGTCTCACCCGGGCCTTTGATGCCGTCTGAACATGAGGATGTCATGCAGACTTGGTTGTGACACCATCCTGAGATGCAGCCAAGGTTATTGACGCAGAACTGGCCGTCTTTACAGGGACCGCATGGTCCGCCGCAGTCCACTCCCAGTTCTCTGCCATCTAAAACTCCGTTGCTGCAGGAATCTGATCCCTTGATTTCCTCTTTTTCTTCGGTTTTGTTTTCCACAACAATAACTTCCTCAACCTTGCCTGTAGTGTTACAGGGTGGACAGGATCCGCCGCAGTCTATTCCCTCCTCGCCGTTGTCTTGTATTCCGTCGCTGCAGCTGGGGCAGGGCTTGCAGGGTCCTCCGCAGTCCATTTCTTTCTCACATGCGCCGTCGTGGCAGTTTAGGATTCCGTCAAAGCAAGAGGGTACTGGCTTTGCTGTGTAGGGCATATAGCCACCTGAGGAGTCTTGCTTCCGCTTAGGCGGGGTATACAGTGTGGTTGTTGGAGGAGATGGGGGCTTGTATCCGTTGCTGAGCGGTAGATAGTCCATGTTTCCAGTCGACAGATTGTAGGGGAGGTCGCAGAAGCCGTCTTTGTCTGAGTCACTGCATGAATCGCTGTATCCCCCCGTAGAGTTCGTATAGTAGTTTCCCCCGATACGGTTGCCTGCGCCGTGGATCCTTGTCCCATCCTGTTCAGTAGTGTTCCAGGTGTTGTTGCCAACAGACGAAGAGAGATTAACTGGCAGGGATGAGCCATTGATCAGATTATTGTAGAGGATATTGTTTTCAGGCACGTCTGCGCCAAAATGCTGTAGATAAATCCCGATACTTTGATTGCTCTTAATTCTTGAATTCGTTATTATGTTGTTGTCCGAGTCACCGTATAGGTGGACTCCACAAGCTCCAGTATTTGAGGTTGATATCCTGTCTTCGGTCAGGTTGTTGTATGAGCTTTCAATGTAGACTCCTATGCTCTGCAGACCTGTTGTGGTTATGTTGTTTCCTTTGACCGTATTATTGGTCGAGTTTTTGTAGAGTACTGCCCCATACGCTGCCTGACCGGTTGTCGCTATATCATTACATTCAACCCGGTTGTTTGTGCTTTCGTGTAGGTATATACCATAGCCCAGGTAACCTGTTGTTGTTATGTTATTATTCGTTAGATTGTTGTATGAGCTCTTATAGAGTGAAATGCCTAGGTTAGTCTCTATGCCTGACTGGGTTTTTATGATGTTATCCCTTATTTGAGAATTTGTTGTGTTCTCTAGGTTTATCCCATTTTTACCGCGTGTTGTCACGTTGTCATTAGTTTCTATGTTGTTGTATTCTATCGTCGCCTGGGAGGCGTTCTTGAAGTATATCGCATAGGAGTAATTGAAGCTTCCACCCTGCACGATGACGCAGTTTTTGACTAACACATTGTCGAATCCATCTGAGTTGTTCACTCCATATCCTGCCTGGCTTTGCGAGTAATTTATCGTGTTTCCTTGACAGTCTAGGGTTATGTTCTCTGCCATGATGTTCATGCAGGTTCCGCTGGAGTTCACGCTACCATTTAGGAGATAGGTTGTTCCGGAAACGTTAAGGTTTCTGCACTCGGAGATGTTCTCAGAGGCTGCTGAAGTCGCCGACAGAAGGGTAAGCACAGCTATAGAAAACAGCCAAAACCGCCCAAATCCAACACACCCAGATCCAAACAACAATTAAATCCCTAATAGGATACTATAAGAAAACGGGAATAAATACTTTTGCATTAGATTTCTTTGTCTATGCCAGCAATGATCGTGCCGTTGAATCTTTTCCTGATTTCTTCAGGTAATTCTATTCCAGTGACTAGTTTCTTGGCTTTTAACTTTTTGCATAAAACCAGGGTTCGGGCTGTCTCCGTAGTTACTCCATATTTCTCAGCCAAACCCTCTGCTTGATTCTTCTCCGCATCGTTTAAGCTGACGAAGACCACATTTTTCACTCCTTCGAATTCATCCTCTAAATCCCTTAGAGCATAGACTTCCCGGTATTTGTGCAATAAGAGGTCATATACGGATTCACCGAACACAATCTTCCTCAGGGCTGCTTCATCCACAACCACTTTAGTCCTCCTGTGCCTGAACCAGAAAACAAAAATAGATAACAAAGCCATGGGAACCAACAGGCTTTTAACCACCTCGGGGATGTAATCCAAAGGAGATGAAGGCCTTTCTAAGACTTCCACGTAAGCCAAGTCATAGCCTATCAACTCAACCGAGTAAGTCCCCTTTCTGGGGGGAATGTAACCTAGAATATATGAGCCACTAACATTCGATAAAACATATTCTGCACCCACGCCAAGGGAATCCTTCACCCTCAGCACCAGACCCGTTCTCGGATCCAAAACCTTTATCTCCAGGGGATCGCCCACGTAAGCAACTTTGTCCACCTCTATCTGTGGGCAGGATCCACATGGTCCGCCACAGTCCACCTTGGACTCAGTTGGACCCAGTATGCCATCACTGCAATTGGATTCTCTGCACACTCCTTCAAAGCACCAACCTGACAAGCAATCTGAATCATTCACGCAGCTTTTATTCAACTCACAGGGCGGACAATGTCCGCCGCAGTCTATGTCCGTCTCCGCCTTATCCTTCCTATTGTTAACACATATACTGGAAGCATTGTAGAGGATAACAGAGGAGCCTCCTCCCCCACCAGGCGAACTCACCACCCTTGTAACTACACTACAGGGTGGACAGCCTCCCCCGCAGTCCACTCCACTTTCGCCGTCCCCTTGCACACCATCAAAGCAATGACAGGGCTGACAGGGTCCTCCACAGTCAATCCCCGTTTCTCCCTGATTTTGTAATCCATCACTGCAGCTAGCACAGGGAGGGCAGGGTCCGCCACAGTCTACCGCGGACTCGCCCTGATTCTGCAATCCATCACTGCAGTTCCCGCACGGAGGGCAAAGTCCGCCACAGTCTACCCCAGTCTCGCCCTGATTCTGTATCCCATCACTGCAGCTCATGCAAGGCTGACAGGGCCCTCCACAGTCTATTCCCTCCTCACACTCTCCGCCAGGACAATTCTGTATGCCGTCAAAACAGGAAGGCAGAGTCGGCCCAGGAGGAGGACCACCGCCTCCGCCTCCATCACCGCCGCCAGGTAAAGTAGTCGTAGTAGGTGGTGGAGCTGTAGTCAACCTGACGATCTCCGAATTTATGGCTTCTAGGTTGCCCACTAAGTCTATGCCTCTGAACCTGACATAGTTTGTCCCCTGCGCCGTCACCTGAACCTTCGCATTGAATTCTTCAACACCTAAACTGGCATCAGGCTCAGAGAAAACATACCTGCGAACCCTGACATCATCTACAAACGAGCCATCAACACCAACTGAATCACCGCCAGCAGACAACTTAATATAACTACGATTTAGATACACTGGGTAAAAGGGATTGCCACTACCCCAACAGTTTATGCCGCAGCTTTCTGGATCGCCTTCGTCAAAAACAGCCTTCTCGAATATAGCTGCTGAGGGGATATTGTAATACCAGTACAGCCTTAATGTGTGTACTCCCACATCACCACTCCAGTAGCCCCCCCATCCTGAGCCGCATCCTCCCATAGCAGTGCATCCAGCACCTAACTCATCCGCTTGCACTCTGGCAAAGACTCCGTATTGTATGCCGTCGTCGAACCACAGCCGGACGGAGCTGTTTTTGGCTTGGATCAATCTTATCTTAACATCAAGTATATGCTTATCTCGCTCGGAGTAGAAGGGTGTCTTGATTGCCGCATCAACTGCAGACCGCACCAGCTTCACAGAGTATTTCCCAGAAATTGGGTCAACGGATTCTATCGAAACAGTCTGATTATGTAGGGTCCAATTTGGATTTATGGAATAATTCCCGTCTTCGAAGTCGTCGAAGAACAAGAAGGTTTCAGTCCCATTTGAGGCGGCATTAGCGGAAGGATTACTGTAGTAGACATAGGCTATTGTATCCATGTCATCCTCTATGAATGGAACCCTGACCCAGATTCTCGCTGTTTTTGTTGTCGTATTCCATGAATCAATCCAATAGGGGATCTCTTCCTCTGACCCGGAAGTCACGTTATAGTACGTGAACCGGGTGTCGTTTCCATTGTTAGACCAATTCCAGTTAGGGCCGACGTTAGATGAGGTAAGATCTATTTTGACCTGAAAATCCGATAGATTACCTTCAGTATTCTGGATCGTTATCTTCCGTCGATATGACCAGGAACCAAAAAACCAGTTAGGAATGCAAGTATTAGTTGTATCCACACAGTATTGTACTGTATCACACCTAGAACCTTCTCCGTCATCGCAGCTAAAAGACACGTTCACGTAACTGGAAGTGGTCACTGTATCGAAAACATAAGGTGAACCGTTGGATATCACTGCCGAGGCGTTTGTTGTTGGCGGTATTTCCATCGTTACCTCCCTAACTTCACTCTTGTTTGTTGTTGAACCAAAAGTGCAATTGATATACCAATCGTAAATACCATCTGCAGGAGCGGGGATAGCTGTAATTGTTGTTTCTGTATTATTTAGAGTGGAGAAATTGATTCCGTAGATTGTGTCATTTAAAAACAGTTCACAGAAGTAAGTCGATTTCGAACCTTTTACCGTGAAATTGAAATTCGAATCATTTATTGTTGTCTGATTTGGAGGATATTCCAAGTAGATTGAGAAATTAGAGGTGGTGGATTCATCACTTAAAGATAGAAAATCAATATTCATTCCATCACCCGTTAGGTTATACTGTATGTCGCAGAATCCGTCTTTATCTGAATCATTACAGGTGTTAGAATATCCCGTTCCAGTTGAATCCGTCCAATAATTCCCACCTATCAAATTCCCGTCTGAGTAGATTCTCTTCCCTTTTTGTTTTATTGTATTCCAGTTATTTGTGTTTGTTCCTGCAAAACGTGTGGGGTTTGTGGCATTAACTAGGTTGTTGTAGCTTAAACACGCCGATGTTGAATATAGGTAAAAACCATAGTCGACTATTTCCAATTTATTCTCTTTTATCGTCATCAAATTTGATTGATATAGGTACAAGGAGTATGATGTTCCTGCAGTAGATCCTACACCTCCCCCGCTTCCCCTAGGACCTCCTGTCAGGTTTGAGATTGCGTTAGAGGTTAGATTGCTGTTGTTTGAGCTTGTCAGATAGACTCCCGCACATGTTCCACCTGAACCAGGTAAACGACTGTATCCATGAGTTCCACCGGTACCGCCAGTCAGATCTGAGATTGTGTTAGAGGTTATGCTGTTCTTTACAGAAGAGGGCAGATATATTCCTGCAGAAGTTCCTCCCAAACCTCCATCGTCAGAACATCCACCTGTACCCCCCTGACCTCCAGTCAGATTTGAGATTTTATTAGAGGTTAGGTTATTGCTGGTCGAGTTTGTCAGATAGACTCCAAAAGAAGGACCCCCCGGACCCCCAGGGTTACTCCCACTTCCAGTTCCCCCAGACATCCCCTTGAATCCAGAGACTGTGTTGTTGTATACGCTCGAACCTGTAACATCAATCAGGACTATACCCGCTGCCGTACCCCCTGCGCCCCCAGGGTTTCCAGTGTGGACGAAGCCCCCGATCAAGATAGGTGCAATAGAAACGGTAACATTAAAGTTGGATATGTTGAGATTTGTTTTTTTATGGAAGTACAGTATGGGTCTTCCGTCTATTGTATTCAATTTAGACTGATCTGGAGAGTTACCAGACAACGAAGTTATCATGTTATCATAGGAACTTGTGTCGAACCATACCGCTGCAGGGGTTCCTGGCGCCCCCTCTGAAGCACCGCCGCTTCCCCCCATCCCTGAAGTTCCAGCAGTCAAATTCAATATCGTATTTGAACTTAATTTATTGTTTATTGAGTATGACAAGTAAACGCCTGCTGTAGTTCCCCCAGCACCTCCTGAACCAGCGTTTCCTCCAGTCCCCCCATGACCACCCGTAATATTTGATATCGCATTTAAGGTGAGATTGTTGTTTGTTGAATTCAAGAGATAGATTCCTGTGGAGATTCCACCCGCACTTCCTGAACTGTAACCACCAGGTGTTGCTCGAGACATCCCACTAAATCCAGCGATTGTGTTATTGTATATCGTCGAATCTGTAATGTTAACCAAAGCAAGACCTGTTGAGATCCCACCTGTCTGTGAGGAATACCCTACTAAGACGGGCGCTGTCGAAACGACAACATCAAAGTTGGAGACATTAAGACCTATCTCACCATAGAAATACAGTATCGGCTTTCCATCGATAGTATTCAGCTTAGACTGATCCGGGGAGTTACCAGACAACGAAGTTAATATATTGTCATATGAGCTGGTATCAAGCCACATTGCCACTGGTACCCCACCAGTACCATTTGACCAACCAATCCCACCATCACCCCCCATTAGGTTTGATATTTGGTTGGTTGTTAGATTGTTGCCTTCTGAGTTTGTTAAGTAAACACCAACAGGGAGGCCACCCACACCTCCTGAACCATACAACCCACCATTTCCTCCTTTTCCTCCAGTAAGGTTTGACACTGAGCCAGATGTTAGGTTGTTATTGATTGATGTTAAAACATAAACGCCGGCCGCAGTTCCACCACTCCCACCAGTACCCCACTGTCCCCCAGTACCCCCATCCCCCCCTGTTAGAATCGACGCTATATTGGAGGTCAGATTGTTGCCGGCGGAACTTGAGAGGTAAATCCCTATAGAATTTCCTCCAGCACCACCCGAGCCATGACTAAAAGCCCCAATCCCTCCATTTCCACCCTTTAGATTTGTTATATTGTTGAGGATTATGTTGTTGCCTGTTGAATAGGATAGATGAATCCCTGCTGAGATCCCCCCAGCACCTCCAGTAGCCCAATTACCAGAACTAGAACCTCCTGTTCCGGCATTTAAATTCTTTATGGTATTATTGAATACTGTATTGGAACTTGATTTCAGATAAATGCCTGACGTGTCTCCACCCGGAGTTGCAGTGGACGCGTCAGTTCCTTTATACCCATACAAGTTTTGAATGGTATTGTTCTCTACCAAGCTGTTGTTCGCTCCAGTGTCCAGGTAGATTCCAGTCTGCCAGTTAGAGATTATGCAGTTTCTAACTGTCGTGTTGTGCTGGTTCGAGTAAACAGCATACTTGTTGTCACTGGAGTTTCCATTCAAAGAAAAATCCCCATCAAGTGTATTGCCTTGACAATCCAAGGTTATGTTCTCAGCGCTGATGTTCATGCAGTTAGAATTGACTGAGTCAACTATGGATGCGTTCAAATAATAGAACGAATTGGATTCATTTAAGACACTGCACTCTGAGATGTTGTATTCGGCGGCGTAGGTGGTCTCCAGTAGGATGAATAAGTAGAGTAAAAAGAATAGTAGCTTTTTCATCTCACCACCAGATTAACTATTAACTCAAACACCCATAAGAAGATGTCGATAATCAGCTCTTGGGTCTGAGGGTTCGGCGCATTTCGTGGAGTATTGTGTTATAGAGTTCCAAGTCCCTGCTAGAGATGTGGTGTACCAGTTGTTTAGTGCTCCAGTCGGCTTGTTTCTTCTTTACTCTGGCGTCAAGGTGGACCAGGTACAAGGGGATAGGGTATCCATAGTGTTTGGAGCCCTCAGAAAGCTGCGCAACCAATGCGATGATCTTATCGAAGTCGCGCTCCCAGTCGGGGACATCCACCCTCAGTGGACTAGACAATGAAGTGGGTTGGACGTAGACTGTGGGGAAAGACGCTACCAAGGAGGAAGTCAATTTATCGTCTGACTCGAATCTCGATTGAGGGGTGAAGTCCACTGTGCGGTAGACGCCGTCTCCCTTCAATATGCGTAGGATGCAGGAGTCCGTCATGAAGCGTGGGAATTTTATGTCGTACTTGATTGACAGATAGTTGGCGAAGAGCCGCGACTTGCTGTCCTCTGAAACACCTAATATGTGAACACTATTCTTCTTGCACAGCTTCAGTAAGCGGACGAATTTCTTCCGATAGAAGGGGTATTCTTCACACTCTATCGGCTTCTTCCTTGAGTTCACATACAGTGAGCCGTCGATGAACAGATATTCTGGACTATGCTCTTCCACGCAGCGGAGTGCGACATCGAACTCCATGGCTCCCCGTAGAAGCTCAACCCGCTCCTTCGTGTATTCATCATAGTCTAGGACATCAATGTCGAGGTCGCGGACGAAGACCTCACTGCTTTTTGGCTTCTTTTTGTCTAGGATAAGACCAGAGGCTCGGATGAAGTAGATCGCAGCACCCAATAGTTCCCGGATTCCCTCGCCGCCGTCGACGAAGGCCATCTTCGCTTTTATGTTCTTCGTCTTCTTCAGTGGGAGGATCAGGTCCTTGTCCGCTATTATGTCTCGGACGTTGTCTATCTGGTCTTTGTAGCTCATCAGGTCATGAAAGATGCGGTCCCTACAGACGCTATATCGCTCAAGCCAGAGGGAGTAGTGCCCCATGTTACTGTAGTGGAAGTCTTTCCTTTTATACATGAGGTGTTTTTATATATGGATTCCCATATCTAAAAAATTTATATTTTCAGAAAATATTAAAAGTTTTGAAAATGGATGAGTTCGACTCAGCCGCCATAGAATTCATGGCCAACCTGGGCAGAAACCACGGATTAGGAGAACTGCAATCAAAGGTGATCGGTTTACTGTATATAGAACCAGAGGAGATCTCGCTGGAGGAAATTGCAGAAAAAACAGGATACAGCCTCGCATCCATATCCAACACAATGAAGATGCTCGAAGCCTTCGGCATGGTCCAGAGGATAAAGAAGCCTAGGACAAAGAAGGTCTACTTCTACATGGAAAAAAATCTCGCAAGATTGAACATCATGAAACTCAATGCCGTACTCAACAACTTCATCAAACCAAACAAGGACATCCTACCAGCGCTGATAGAAAAATACAGAAACAAGGTCAGAGATGAAAAATCAAAGAAAAAACTCCGAATAGTGGAAAACTACTACAAACAAATGCTGGAATTCGAAGAGATAACAGAGAACTGGATCAAAGACCTTGGAGAGATAGCTAATAAACCCAGATAACTTTTACGCAATCAATACTTATAATTATGGAGCGAAAAATGGCCTTAGAAATCCAGAAGAAGCCGATCATCAAGCTGGAGGATGTGAAAAAGGTGTACAGGATGGGTGACGTGGAAGTCCACGCCCTCCGGGGGCTGACCATGGAGGTCTACCCCCACGAATTCGTAGCAATAATGGGCCCCTCCGGCAGTGGAAAATCCACTGCGATGAACATGGTCGGCTGCCTGGATGTGCCAACGGATGGAGAGATCTATCTGGAGGGACAGGACATCTCCAAGCTGGAGGAATCGGATCTGGCTCAGATCAGGGGAAGGAAGATAGGATTCATATTCCAGAAATTCAACCTCATGCCTACGTTAAGCGCCCTCGAAAACGTCACACTCCCCATGATGTTCCAGAGCATCCCAAAGAGTGAGAGAGATAGGAGAGGGAAGAACCTGCTGACGATGGTCGGCTTAGGTGAGAGGATGTACCACAAGCCGACCGAGCTTTCTGGCGGAGAACAGCAGAGGGTGGCGATAGCGAGGGCTCTTGCAAACGACCCCGATGTTATCCTAGCGGATGAGCCTACAGGTAACCTGGACTCTAAGAGGGGGAGGGAGATAATGGAGATGCTATCAGAATTACACTCTGGAAACGGAAAAACCATTGTCATGGTCACACACGACGAAAATCTCTGCAAATACGCAGACCGTATAATCCGTCTAATAGACGGAAAAGTGGTTGAAGGAGGTTACATAAGATGAAAAAGAAAAAAATTTTGGTTTTTGGAATATTGTTTTTTTGTTTTTTTGTTACGACGGTAAACGCGGAAACCAGAGCTGAGATAAGGATCGACTCCGTGATGTGGGATCCATTCTACATAGAGGCAGGAGACGACGTCACACTATATGCGAAGTTCGTCCTCAGGCCGATAACCAAGGCTTGGGCGGTGGAGAATCCAGATAACATAGCCACGGCTCAAGATCCAGGGGTATTCTATAAAGCACAGCTTGAACCCGCAGACGACCTTGCAAGAGATTATGTCATCATGAAGAGGGGGGAAAAGAATGTTGGACATCTTTTTGTTGGAGAAAGCTGGACCACACCCTTTGAGATAAAGATAAGGGAGACTGCAATAGCTACCTCTTATAAGATGAGGTTCTCCGTTATAAAGACCGACATAGATAGCACATACGAGGAAGTCGTCAAGGTCTTTGAATTCGAACTCCCAATCAAGGGGGTGGTGAAATTCAACGTTGATTCAGACAACATGGTAAATCTCGGAAGCATCAGCGACATCGTAATCAATGTCAAGAATGATGGATTGGGTGATGCAAAACACGTCATAGTTGGCTTGGATCTGAGCACGCCGTTCACGTCGGTAAGGACATCAGAGCTCTACGTTGGAGACTTTGAAGGTGGAGAGAGCAAGGATGTAGCCTTTAAGGTGTCAGTAGGCAGTGAGACTGAGGCGCTGGTATACAGGATACCTGTGACGATAACCTACGTCGACGATAATGGAACAGAAAAAAAGGTAAACAAGGACATTGGAGTCAGAATAGACGCAACCCCGGATATGAAGGTGGGCTTGGAAAGCTCAGACGACCTAGCAGCAGGGATAGGCGGGACAGTGAGCATAGAGGTGGTCAACGAAGGATTCATAGACGCTAAATTCGTGAGATTGACTCTTGAACCAACAGAAGACTACTCCGTTGAATCCATAAACGAGTTCTACATAGGGAACCTCGACTCAGACGACATAGAGACGGACGAGTTTGAGATAAGGATAGAGGATTCCGTTGACAAGGAGATAGTGCCGTTAAAGGTCAGATTGCAGTATAAGGGAGAGGGAAGCGACCAAGAATATGTGAATGAATGTGAAGTCGACCTGAAGATCCTCTCAAAAGTAGAATATGCTGCAAAGCATGGAGGAGACGGAACATCCGCAACACTTATGATAATCATACTTGCGATACCGGTGTTTTTCATCGTAATACTTGTGGTCTGGTTTGTCTACAAGATCTTTGACCTGATCAAAGACTACCTGAACAGGAAACTATTCTCCAGATAGTTTCCCCCAATTTTTTATTCACTGAAATGATAGGGGACTACATCAAACTTGCGATAGATGGAATCAAGAACAGGCGACTCAGAAGCTGGCTGACTATGATAGGGATCTTTATAGGGATCATCGCTGTTGTCTCCCTTGTCTCCCTAGGCCAGGGACTGCAGAAGGTCATCGATGAGCAGTTTGAGATGGTCGGGGGAGACCGGATCGTGATAAGCCCCGGCGGGGGTGGAACAATCTCTAGTTTTGGGGGGATGTTCAGCTCAGCCAAACTACGTGAGGGAGACCTCGACGTCGTGAGCAAGGTACGGGGCGTTGATTCTGCACTAGGCCTCTTTACTACAACAGGAAAGGCAAAAACTGATGGAGAACAAAAATCTATTCCAATCTTCGGGGCGCCAACGGATCCAAAACAACAGAAGCTTCTTAGACAGATCGACTTCTTTGTCGTGAATAATGGGAGATATCTGGAGCAGGGAGACAAATACAAGGCAAACGTGGGGGTCAGGGCAGGCGATTACTTCGACGAGGATATCGGCGTAGGAGACAGGATAGAGATAGAGGGCATAATGTTTGATGTCGTCGGGGTGAATAAGAAGACGGGGAATCCATTCCACGACCGTAAGGTGGCAATACCTATTGAAACCGCTTGGGAGTTATTCAACAAAAGCGATGAGTTTTCGAGTATCCAAGTCAAGGTCGAGAAGGGCTCCGACGTGGATGAGGTTGCTGAGAGCATTAAAGAGAAACTGCGAAGGTATAGGGATGTTAAAGAGGGTGAAGAAGACTTCAGCGTTGAAACAGCCGAGAACATTGTTGGGGTATTCAAAGACGTTCTTAGTCTCGTAACACTTTTTCTAGTAGGCATCGCAGCGATCTCCCTTATCGTTGGAGGCATCGGGATAATGACCACTATGTATACCTCAGTATTGGAGAGAACAGACCAGATAGGCATCATGAAGGCCATCGGAGCCAGAAACGAGGATATACTGCTGATGTTTATCGTGGAGGCTGGGATGCTCGGTCTCGTTGGAGGGATGATTGGAGTAATACTTGGTTTACTTACCAGCATAGGCGCAGAATATCTCGTCGTCAATTACGGAGGCATAGAGATCTTTAGGATATATGCCGGCCCCGACCTCATCATAGGGGCTCTAGTTTTCTCATTCCTTGTTGGCTGTTTTTCAGGCTATCTGCCCGCCAGCAGGGCATCTAAAATGCACCCAGTGGAGGCTCTAAGACAATGATGAACCATTTACTCTATAGATTCAATAAATTAGATAGGGGAGGTAATAAAGGACTAATCAATTCAGACCTATCGAGCGTTAGCGAAGATAGGTCCTTTGATGAAACTTTATTGAAGTTTCAATGATCGAGGATTTTCTCACACTATCTGCCAGGAATATAATAAGCAGAGGAATCAGGAGCTGGCTGACCATGTTAGGGATCTTCGTCGGCATAGCCGCAATCGTCTCCCTCATCTCCCTGGGAGACGGCCTGGAAGCCGCCATAAATGAACAATTCGAGCTGCTTGGAAAAGACATGATATACATTATGCCTGGAGGAATGGCTGAGATGTTCTCAGGGGGGACAACATCGCTAAATGACCACGACCTGGGGGTGATACGAGATGTTCACGGCGTTGAGCAGGTCGGCGGTATGACCACTATGTACACAAAGATAAAATTCAAGGACGAGGTGACATACTCGTTTGTTGGGGGCATAGACCCAGGAACCCAGGAGATCCTATTGGACAGCAGCGGAATAGAGGTCGTGAGAGGTCAGAAGAAGTTCAGGCAAAACGACATATACAAGGCCGCCGTAGGCTACGAGTACTGGATAGGCAATGTCTTCGACAGGCCTGTTAGAGTAGGCGATAAGATCACATTGAACGATAAAAGATTCGAAGTGGTTGGTGAGATGAGCAGGGTAGGCAATTCCGAAGACGACAAAAACATATATATCCCTATGAAGGGTGCACAGGAGCTATTCAACGTCAAGGATGAATACATTACTGCAATTGCAAGGGTTAGACCAAACTATGAAACAGACCAGGTCGCAGAGGACATAGAGAAGGCCATGAGAAGGGATCGCGGCCTCAAGGAGGGTGAAGAAGACTTCCAGGTGCAGAGCCTGGAGCAGATGATGGAAGCCACCTCCATTGTTTTAGATGCTGTGCAGTGGGTTGTTATCTTCATAGCCATGATCTCGCTCTTTGTTGGAGGCATCGGGATAATGAATACAATGTACACCTCGGTATTGGAGAGAACACACGAGATTGGAGTGATAAAGGCCGTCGGAGCCAGGAATGAAGACATACTGCTTCTGTTCCTTATTGAATCAGGCACCATCGGGATGATCGGAGGTAGCATAGGTTGTTTGATAGGCATCCTCATAAGCAAGGGTCTCGAATATATTGCCGTAACAGTGTTCGACGTAGTCCTGCTCAAGGCAGCCATCACCCCAGGATTAGTCATAGGAGCCCTCGCATTCTCTTTCCTTGTTGGAAGCCTTTCTGGGATTCTACCGGCGTGGCAGGCTTCTCAGCTGAAGCCCGTCGACGCCCTCAGATATGAATGAACCCCCACCAGCGGCTTGGATAATCCAAAATGCAAATCAACTATGCTCGGGGGGAGGATCCTCCCCGCGGTTTGGACGCGCTCAGGTATGGATAGTTCTTGTTTTTATGCTGTAGAACACATTATATAGAGATACACGATGGCGTTTTCGCTCATGAATCTGGCGTATTTTCTGGGTGCCTGCGGTCTCTTGGTTGTGAGTGCTGAACTCTTGGTGAACTCCCTGCTAAGGATTGCCCAATATTATCGACTGCGCGAATTCGTCGTCGGATTCATTGTAGTAGCGTTCGCGGCAATAATACCTGAGTTCTTCATCGGAGTAAACTCGGCATTAAACCAGAACCCTGCCCTGGCACTGGGAAACGTCATAGGGGCAAACATAATAGACCTGACACTGATTATTGGCATAATAACGATTCTGAGAGGAGGCATTCGAGTGGAGACAAAAGCGGTGAGATCAGATACGCTGTATATGTTCGGCATGGTAATGCTACCACTGCTCCTCATGTTAGTGTACCAAAAGATAGATAGATTCGGAGGCTTTGTGTTGTTGCTCGGATTCGTCTTCTATGTTTCAAGGCTGCTCTCACAGGAAAAGAGATTCACGAAAAGGCTTGAATCAATACCAAAGAAGAACTTGATAGTACATATAGTAATCGCTGCTATAGGATTCGTCTTCATCTACTTCTTCTCTATCCTGGTTGTGAGAACAGCCAGCGTGCTTGCCTCAGACCTAAATGCTCCACCCATACTGATCGGGTTATTCTTCATCGCATTCGGCACAACGCTGCCGGAATTCACCTTCGAGACAAAGGCTATACTGACGAGACACAAGTACACTGCGCTTGGGGATCTAATAGGAAATGTCGTAGCGAGGTCGACGCTCGTCTTGGGGGTGACTGCGATAATATATCCAATACAAGCAGACTACCTGCTGTTCCTGACGAGCGCGTTCTTCATGCTGATCGTCGCCTTTTTATTCACGACATTCGTGGACGTGGAAAAACACATACTTGTACAAGAAGGGATCGCATTAATAATCCTATACATCCTCTTTATAATCGTAGAGCTCAATATCAGGGTACTGGAGATCGGGTGAAATGGAAGTCGAAAACTGTTATGGATGTGGCGGGTGTGTGGCTGTGTGCCCAACGGGGGCGATAACTATCATAGAGGAAGTTGAGATAGACGCAGAGAAATGCGTTAAATGCGGCAGATGCGAACTCATGTGCCCTGCAGGCTTGATCAGGATAGATGGGAGTCAGCGATGAAAATAGAGGACGAATACGATGTCGTCGTAGTCGGTGCAGGTCCAGCAGGCTCGATGGCCGCCAGATTCGCGGCAGAGAAAGCCGGGGTCTTGGTCGTGGACAAACACAGAGAAATAGGCTCCCCGAAGAGGTGCGGCGAAGGGCTTGGGATAAGAACATTCTCCGAATTTAGCATTCCTGTAGATAGGCGCTTCATAAACCAAGACATTTATGGTTCGGTGATCTACGCACCAAACGGCAGAGAGGTTTCTATAAGATATGACGAGGTGATGGGCTACATCATAGAGAGGAAGATATTCGACAAATACCTTGCCACAGAAGCTGTTAGGGCTGGGGCAGCGGTTATGGCAGAATCCTATGCTACCCTCTGGATGGAAGACGGCAAACTCAAGGGGATTAAGTTAAGACGCCAGGGCGAGGAGCTGGATATAAGGTCGAGGATAGTAATAGCTGCGGACGGTGTGGAATCGCAGATAGCCCGACAGATGGGATTGAACACGACCGTGAATCCATATGACATGGACTCCTGCATTGAGTATGAGATGTGTGGGATAGACTACAAAGACATGGACATGCTCCACATCTTTTTGGGGAACAAGATAGCGCCAAGGGGTTATGTGTGGATATTCCCAAAAGACGATGATCGGGCAAACGTTGGAATAGGGATCGCTGGCGATGTGGGAGAGACTGCGAAATACTACCTCGACAAATTCATCGCCGAACACCAGGGCCTAGCTGATGGGAGCATACTTGAAGTCAACGTTGGTTCGGTTCCAGTAGGCGGCTTCCTGGAAAACATGGTGAAAGACAATCTGCTGGTTGTAGGAGACGCTGCAAGGCAGGTGAATCCGATACACGGCGGCGGGATAAGTGAAGCCATGCATGCTGGAAGGCTTGCTGGGACTACGGTGGCGAAGGCTGTAAAAGAAGACAACCTAGGAATACTGGGGGAATACAATGAAGAGTGGTGGTCTACAAAAGGCCTGAAGCTGAAGAAGGTGTTAAAGGTCAGGAACTTCACAGAAAAACTGGATGATGAAGACCTGGACTATCTTGCAACAATCTGGTCGGGGGAGGACCTGATGGAGATAACTCGCGGAAACCATAAGACTGCATTCAAGAAAATAGTAAAGCACCCTAAACTGCTTAAGTGGGTTAAGAATTTTTTATGAAAAAAAGGGTATTAGTGGATTGCATCCACTAAACTACTTCGTCTTCCTCGAAAGTGCGTCTATCTTCTTCTCCAGACGCTTTATATCATCCTTTGAAGCGAAATCAACCTTCTTCAATGCCTTCTTGATATGATCATCTATCCTCTTCGTCAACTCCTTGCTTTGTTTCTCTGCTTGAGTCACAATGTCCTTCGCAAGGACCTTTCCCTCTTCTCGATTTATCTCCCCCTTCTTGACCAAATCGTTTGCTATTTCCTCTGCCTTTTCCTTCGTCAATACAGCGATCCCAAGACCCAGCAGACCCATCTTCCTTATGTATTCTTTCATAGAAGTCACCTCTTGGATAATCTATTGTATGTAGTAGATAAAAGCTAGAACCTGCCGCTCCTTAGAATGGACAAAACCAACACCATGCCAAGTACCGCAGCCATTATGTAACCTATTATGCCAAAAACAGGAAGTTCAAATAGGAGAGGACCTGTACCAGTGAGCAATACAACAGACGAACCCACGATAAGGGAGGATATGATGAGGCTCACAGATAGCCTGTTGCTTGCAACATCCATCTCCGATATAAGCCTGTTCAAGCCCTTGTGCTCGAGGTCTATTAAAAGCTTGCCCTTTTCCAACTGAGATAGTATGTTATCTATCCTTCGAGGAAACGCCTTCACCAGCTCATTTAATTCAGAAAGATTCTCTATCACCCTATTGATGAAGTAGCGAGGGTGCATCCTCTCCACGATCAATGACTCCACGAAGGGTTTCGAGACCTCTGTAAGGTTGAATTCAGGATTCAGTTGTCTGCAAACACCTTCCACAGTCACAAGCGCCTTAATCAACAGAACAAAGTCTGTGGGAATCCTTATCCTGTGTCTCAAGGATACCATCAATACTTCATTCATCAAAGTAGAGATGTTAACCTGGCCCAGAGTGGTCCCATAATATGTCTCTATAAGCTCCGACAGATCTTCCTTGAATTCTGGAAGAGACGTTTCCTCGTCCAGCATGCCGATGTCCAAGAACTCATCTATTATCTTATTAGTATCCCTCCGTATCACGGCAACGAAAACGCTCCCAAGCTTTTCCTTCATGTAGTCGTCGACCCTCCCCACTATGCCAAAGTCCAAGAAGGCTATCCTCTCATTTCTGATCACGAGGATGTTCCCCGGATGGGGATCAGCGTGAAAGAACCCATGCACCAATATCTGCTTCAGACAAGATCGGGCTATCTTCTCTGCAAGATCCAGCCGGATGCTTTCATCCAGTTCCTTATCCAGTTCGCCTACCTTCGTCCCCTTGATGTAGTCCATGACCAGGATCTTCTTGCTGCTGAAGTCCCAGTAAACAGCCGGCACACAGACGACGGGATCGTCTTCAAAGTTTTTCGCAAATTTGTCCATATGCCTTCCTTCTACGGCGAAATCCAATTCTTTTCTTATGGCCTTGGCGAACTCCTCCACGATGCCCACTGGATTGTAGAGCTCGCTCTCTGGTATGTGTTTCACAACCAGCCTTGCCAGATTGAATAGTATGTCAAGATCCGCCTCAACCGTTTCCCCTATCATGGGCCGCTGCAGTTTCACGATCACGTCCTTCCCTTCCAAGACAGCCCTGTGCACCTGAGCAATAGATGCTGCCGCTATTGGCTCCCTTTCGAATGAATAGAAGAGTTCATCTATTGCAGAACCCAGCTCCTCCTGGATTATCGACCTAACCTCCTCAAAACCGAAACCTGGGACGCTGTCCTGGAGCTTCCTGAATTCGTGGACGTATTCCTCGGGCACCAGATCAGGTCTCAGTGAAAGCATCTGCCCGAATTTAACAAATGCCGGCCCCAGCTCCTCCAACACGAGCCTCGCCCTCACTGGAACAGGTATCTTCTCAACCCCCTCCCCCGGCTTCCCCAGCAGGGGGAGCTTGATGTCCAGTTGAGCTATAAAGTGACCGAAGCCGTGCTTGATGAGAATGTTGACTATCTCCCTGCTTCTCTTGATTTGCTCAATCTTCCGGTGTATTCCACCGAACAACTCAACCACTTTCTTATTAGATTACGTAGGTGGGATTAATAACCTTTGGCGGGATTTAAGACACTGCGCATAAGTAATTATGATGGATGGAAAAGAGGGCAGGCTTATCATAGGTGTTAGCGCTAACGTCTTCCTCTTGGGGATAGTGAGCTTCCTAACGGATATGAGCTCCGAGATCATAACGCCCATCCTCCCCTTCTTCATCACCGCCCTAGGGGGTGCTGGATTGATTATCGGCCTTGTGGGCGGCTTAGCGGACAGCATATCCTCACTCCTGAACGTATTCTCAGGCTATCTGTCGGATAGATCGGGTAAACGCAAGGTCTTCATCTTCTCCGGCTATGGGCTTTCCTCGCTGGCTAAGCTGCTTCTCGCCTTCTCTGCTTCTTGGATTCACGTCCTAATCCTGAAGCCCCTTGAGAGGGTGGGTAAGGGCCTGAGGAGCGCTCCAAGGGATGCCATAATCGCGGATTCAAAAAAGAGAGTTCGGGGGAAATCCTTCGGCATACACCGAGCCATGGACAGCGCCGGCGCCATTATTGGGGCAATACTGGCGCTTGTCCTGATATACGCATATGGAGAGAATTATGAGAGGATAATACTCATCGCCGCATTCATAGGCTTCCTTGCGTTGATTCCACTAGCATTCGTCAAGGAGGGGGATATCAAGCCGAAGAAGACCACGCTGAAGATAAGCCTAAAAGCCCTGCCGAAGGAATTCCGGCTTTTCCTCTTTATAGTTACAGTATTTGCCTTGGGCAATTTCACGAACATGTTTTTCATCCTCCGGGCGGAGGAGTCCTTCACAGCTACTTCAGGCTTGAACATACCATTCATCAATTCAGGCATTACTGTCGCACTGGCACTCTACGTCTGGTTCAACATAGTATACACCCTGTTCGCCGCCCCAGTTGGGGTCCTCTCCGACAGGATCGGGAGAAAGAGGGTGCTCATCATGGGTTACATCCTCTTCGGGGTCACCTGCCTCGGGTTCGCGCTCTTCAAGTCATTCATCGTCTTTGTTTTATTGTTCGCCCTCTACGGCCTCTTCTCGGCTTTCACGGACGCTACTCAGAGGGCATATGCCTCAGATTTGATAACAGAAGACTTGCGAGGAACCGCGCTTGGAGCATTCCACACATCCATAGCGTTAGCGACCCTGCCGTCTGGGATCATAGCAGGAGCGCTCTGGCAGTACCTCAGCCCAGAGGCAGCATTCCTCTACGGATCAGGTATCGGCTTCATCGCAACAATAATGTTAACCATTTCTGATATCAAGCAGAAGGAATAGCCCATACCTTTTAACCCCCTACAGGGAATATATACTAGAGATGAGCGAAAGCATAAGCAAGAGGAACAAGAGGTATTGGAGGGTCTTCGGGATACTAATTGCTGCCTTGCTCTTATATATGTTATACAGGCTAGGCGGATACATCGACGTGATCCTCTATGGGATCTTCGTATACTACGTCACCAGACCGATTTATGAGAGGGTGAACAAGAAGCTTAATAAGAAGAACATCTCTGCGGGGCTTTCACTCTTCCTCTTCGTACTGCCGGTGATACTGATCTTCATATACGCATCCATCGTCGCCGCCGTCGAATTGAATAGTCTTCTGGGAAGCATAGACTATGAGATACCTGTCGAATCCTTCGAAGAGACCATAGACCAACTGAACGTGATAGGGAAAGAGCTGACGTCTAGAGATAATGAAACATGTTCAATACCTACTTGCTTTGATGGCATACAAAACCAGGATGAAACTGGAATAGACTGCGGAGGAACATGCCAACCCTGCCACTGCAAGAACGAAATACTGGACGAAAACGAGACAGAGATAGACTGCGGAGGAACATGCCAACCCTGCCACTGCAAGAACGAAATACTGGACGAAAACGAGACAGAGATAGACTGCGGAGGAAGTTGTCTGCCCTGTGGAAACGAGGAATCCTGTTTAGTGGACGGAGACTGCACCACGGGATTGTGCCATGAGGGAACATGCCAGACGCCAAGCTGCGACAGTGAACAGTTGATTCCACAAGAAGATCACACCCAGGTAACACAGGAAAAAAAGAACCTTACACCAAGTGAGCTATGGACTATGATAACAGACAGACTCAACCTGAGCGAATTCATAGGACCCATCACAGATATTATTAACAACGTAGTCAATCTCATCGTCATGTTTGCGTTCAAGTTGTTCCTCATGTTCACAATAGGCTTCTACCTGCTGAAAGACGGCCACCAGCTCAGGGAATGGTTCCCAAAATCAGCCCTTGGAGGGGACACCGAACTCTTCGAAAGATTCATTGAATCAGTAGACAAAGACCTGCAGAAGATCTTCTTCGGCAACATCCTAGTCGCGGTGCTCACCGCCTGTATAGCCATCGTCCTCTTCCACATTCTGAATTTCATCGCGCCAGGATTATCTCCAGGATTAAAGCTCGAGATACCCTACCCATTCCTCCTCGGACTACTGTGTGGAATAGGGATCTTTGTGCCAGGGATAGGTATAAAAATCGTATGGGTGCCTCTTTGGATGTATCTAGCAATCCAGGCATATCTGCATAACATGCTCTTAGGCGCAGGATGGTTCCTTCTGCTCTTTCCGGTGACCGTCTTCCTGCTGGTGGATCTCGCCCCAGACCTCATCCTGCGACCGATAATAAGCTCAAGGAGGATACATAGGGGGGTGCTGCTGCTGGCATACCTCTTCGGCTACATAGCCTTCGGCTTCATGGGACTATTCCTCGGACCTATAATAATCGTCCTGGCGACGAACTTCATCAGCATTGTTCTACCCGAGATACGGGGTTAGTTATCTTGATTCAATCCAATCTTTCAATCATAGAATGGCCCTTTACAATCTTTTGAGAAAAACTGAAAGCCTATGCCCAAGGTGCCTGGAAAAGATCCCGGCAGAACTGGTTGAAGAAGAAGGTAAGGTACTGATCAAAAAAGAGTGCCCTGAACACGGCAGATTCTCTGACATATACTGGAGCGATGTTGAAAACTACAAGAAGACGATAGAATGCTGGAATAATGGAACGGGGGTGGAGAACCCAAGAACGAAGAGAAACAGGGGCTGCCCCTACGACTGCGGCTTATGTGAGGAACACATGAGTCAGACGGTCTTAGGCATAGTCGACGTAACCAACCGCTGCAACCTTAAATGCCCCATCTGCTTCGCAAACTCTGATTCCACTAAGAGGGTCTATGAGCCAACCAGGGAGGAGATAAGGGCGATGCTCCAGAATCTACGGGATAATAGGCCAATACCCTCATTCGCCCTCCAGTTCTCCGGCGGAGAGCCGACGATGAGAGACGACCTCCCCGAGCTCATAAAGATCGCGAAAGATGTTGGTTTCACCTACGTCATGGTGGACACCAACGGCATAAGGGTCGCAAGAGACGTAAAATACCTGGAGAAGTTGAAAGACGCAGGAATGAACTCCTTCTATCTGCAGTTCGATGGCTTAGACGATGAAATCTACGAGAAAACCCGCGGCGAAAGATTACTGAACACAAAACTCAAGGTAATCGAAAACTGCCGTAAATTAGGTTATAGGTGCGTTGTATTAGTCGCCACATTAATCAAGGGAGTGAATGACCACCAGGTCGGGGGCATAATAGAGTTCGCAATAAGGAACAGCGACGTCATATCATGCGTTAACTTTCAGCCAATCTCCTTCTCCGGCAAGGCATCGCAGATAGAGGTGAAGGACGGCCGGATCACCACCTCAGAGTTCGTAAAACTAGTGGAAAAGCAGACTAAGGGGAAACTGATAGAAGAACACTTCTATCCAGTACCCTCGCTCGTACCCATATCTCGGTTCATCGGAGCATACAAAAAGAAGCCGGCCATACAGCTGAGCACACACCCATGCTGCGGAGTCGGCGCTTACCTTATAATCTACGAAGACCAGGAAGCCTTCCCAATAAATGACGTGATAAACGTGGGCAGACTCCTCGAGGTGCTAGATACAGGTGCCAAGAGATTGGAGGGTGAAAAAAGACTTATCAGCAACCTCAAAGACCTAAAGACTGCGACAGAAGTCTTAGGCGATGTCGTACATGCTATCGTAGACAAAAAGCTGCGAAAACTGATGATCGACATCCTAAAGAAGGGCACAATCCATTCAGTGATGAACCTGCACCAAAACACTTTAATGATAGGCTGCATGCACTTCATGGACCCCTGGAACTTCGACATAGAAAGAGTGGAAAGGTGTGTTATACACTACGCCACACCAGACGGCAGAATCATACCCTTCTGCTCCTACAACAACATACACCGACAAGAAGTGGAGAGAAAACACTCAACCCCATTAGAGGAGTGGAAGAAAAAAAAGCTGCAAGAATTACTCTCCTAATCAGACGAATTAAAAAACCCTGAGTCCAATAATTAAAACCAGACAAACCAAAAAGATGAAACACCCAGCAGCCTTTTCTTTAAAAAAGAAAACACTGGCGAAAAGAAAACCAAATACTTGACCCCCAACCAAAAAGATGAAACACAGAGAAACTAAACAGAAAAAAGTGAGGAAAGAAAACCTCTCAGACTGGTATCATTGGATACTGGAGGAAGCGGATATCGTGGACTCCCGGTACTCCATAAAAGGTATGCTCGTCTACAAAAAGTGGGGTCTACTCATCATAAGAGAGATGCAAAGATACCTTGAATCCCTGCTCGAAGAAAGCGGTCATGAGCCAACCCTTTTTCCAGTACTGATACCAGAGGACATTCTAGGGAAAGAAACACAACACATAGCAGGCTTCGAGGAGCAGGTCTTCTGGGTGACGCACGCAGGAGAAAACAAACTGGAGAGGAAGCTCGCCCTCCGCCCAACCTCAGAGACCTCAATATATGAGATGTTCCGGCTCTGGATAAGATCCCACACAGACCTACCGTTGAAGGTACACCAAAGCTGTGCAGTCTACCGATATGAGACAAAGCATACTCGACCCCTGATCCGTGGCAGAGAGTTCCTCTGGAACGAAGGCCATGCAGCCCACGCAGACAAAGAAGACGCTAAAAAGAATATTTTAGAGATCCAGGACATATACGGAAAACTGATCAGAGAACTCCTGTGCATGCCATTCCTCATAGACAGAAGACCTGATTGGGATCGCTTCCCTGGGGCGGACGACACATACGCGTTCGACACCATAATGCCTGACGGAAAGACCCTGCAGATAGCCACCGTCCACGACCTCGGGCAGAACTTCTCCACGGTCTTCGACATCACATATGAGGACTCTGAAGGCAAACACCAGCACATATACCAGACATCCTACGGCCCCAGCTTCGGCAGGCTCCTCGCCGCCTTAATATCAATACATGGAGACGACAGAGGACTTGTTCTCCCCCCAAAGATAGCCCCCCTGCAGGTCATAATCATACCGATCATATTCAAGGAATCAGATACCGCCGAAATCATGGAATACGCGAAGAAGATAAGAAAGAAACTGGATTCAATGGATGTGAGAACAGAGATAGATGCCGGCGAAGAGCGGCCTGGCGCAAAGTTTTACTACTGGGAGATGAAGGGCGTCCCGTTGAGGCTAGAGGTCGGCCCCAAGGACCTGAAGGAGAAAAAAATAACAGTAGTGAGACGGGATACAGGTGATAAGTCAACCATAGCCTTCGATGAAGTCGACGATGTATGTAAGATATTTGAGGATATGTCAAAGGATCTGGGGGAGAAGGCTGAAAAAGGATTCAATGGGAAAATGTTCGAGGCCCCTGCTCTGGAGGATGTCGGCAAGTATGCGGGTAAAGGCGTGATAAAAATTGGCTGGTGCGGCAGGAAGGCTTGCGCAGAAGAAATCGGGGGATATGTGAGCATATTGAACGTCGACGGTGATCCGCTGGAGTGCGTAGTCTGCGGTGATAAAGGACAGGGGGTAAGGGCCGCCAAAACCTACTAAAGCTATGCTAGGGTAATCAACTGCATCATGGTTGAACGACCCCTTTTCATCCTTCCTCGGCTTTCAAGCCTGCGTCTCTCCTTTAGTTCCTCAAGATCTGACCTTATTCTGCCCAGGGTCTTCTGGTCTCTTGTGCTCAGATACGTCATTAGGACGTCACCGATCTCCCTGAGTTCATGGTCGTTCTCGTATCTGCTAAGAAACTTCTCAAATGTCTTCTTGCTTTCTATCAGATCCTCCCTTCCAAGGACTAGAGACATGTTTCTTATTACGTGGGGGCTTGCGGATATCATCTTGGATCATGTGACTTGGATTACCTGCATAGTATTGGGCCGCCTGTTGTTAAACCATAATCCGGTAGCCTCTAGTGTTCCTGATTTCCGGCTGTTCTTCAGCCTGTTCAGGCACCGCTTCACCTCCTCTATTTTACCGAGTTCTTGTGTTTCCAGGTATTCTGTATATTGTTTGCAGATCTTAAGTAGTTGTGTGTCTTCGGAATAACGCGCTGAGAATTTCTCAAGTAGCTGTTTTGCTTCAACAAAATCCCTCTTCTTGAGGACCATTGATATGTTCTTTATTACAAAGGGGCTGGCTTTGACCATCTTTTATTCTTCTTTTTTGGTTTATAGAGATTGATAAACAATATTGTTTAACAATCTCATTAATATATAAGGAAGAACTTATATATAAAGTAAAAAGATACTGATTAATCATGATAAATCCAAGATGACCCTACAAGACCAGATAATGGAGTACCTAAGCTGCTTGGAATTCGGCGCATCCTGCACAGAGATAGCAAAACAACTCGGCAAGAGCAGGATAACAACATCCAAGAACCTCGAAGTCATGAAGGTCAAAGGGCTCATAGACTACAAGAGGATTGGGATGACCAAGCTCTGGTACACACCAAGCGGCCGCGCAAACATTCAGAGCATAACAGTGCACTCAGACCTAAAGGACGAGAAAGCACTTGCGGAGAAACTAAGCGACGACATAAAAAAGGAGGTTTCTAAACCCTCATTCATACTCGTCTTCTCCTCGACCCACATAGACCTGGCGAAATTCGCCAGATACTTCAAGAAGAAGTTCCCAAACAATACAAAGATCATCGGCAGCTCAACCTGCGGCGAGATATCGAAGTTCGGCATCACAGAGAACTCTGTCGTAGCGATGGCTATAAGATCAGACCACATCAGCGTGGGAGTCGGTATAGGCAAGAACTTGAAGGAGGAGGGATTCAAGGCAGGTAAGACTGCGGCTGAGATGGCATTAAACAACCTCGAACATGATTTTTCAAGAACCATCTCATACGGAACGACAGTCGGCGACATACTTCGCCTGAATCTTTTCTTTGCTTTCATGTTCCCAGACTTCATGAGCGAACAGGAGGAAAGCGCATTAGATGGCATCTTCAGTGTACTGGGTACCAGATGCCCCATCCTCGGAGGGGGCAGCGGCGACAACCTCAAATACGAGAGGACATATCAGATCTATAACGGAGAGGTTTACACAAACAGCGTTCTAGTGGCATTATTTGCACTCGACTGTAAAACAGACTCTATCAGCGTTCACGGGTGGTACCCAACAGAAAAGAGCGCATTTGTAACAAAGGCTGATGGGAGAACGCTGTATGAACTGAATCATGAAAGGGCTTCAACAGTCTATTCTTCGATGATAGATCAAAACGAACAGGACTTGATAAAGAGAAGGAACATAGCCGTCTTAGAGAATGTTGGCTCAAAGTACGTTCTAAGCATCTCAGACATACATGGGAACACGTGGCTGAAACACCCGAACAGGGTATACGGCGATGGAAGGATGACCTTCTTCGCAAACGTCCCAGAAAACATTGTGGTTTCATTGAATGAAGCTACCAAGGAGTCCGTCATAGGAGCGACGGAAGCAGCACTGAAGGAGATAAAAAAGAGGTTTAAACCGAGGATATGCATCATCTTCTATGCTATAGGTAGGAAAAAGTTTCTTGAGGGGTATGATGCATGCGAGGAAGAATTCAACTTAATCAAGAGGCAACTGAAGGGCGTGGACTTCATAGGCTTTTACGCCTTCGGTCAGCAGGGATTCACGAACTCTGGAGTTACAGGGCACAGGAATCAGACAGTGAATTTTTTCTTCATCTCGGATGAACTACTCGCTAAGAGGCTTAAATAGTGTAGTATTTAAGTACTCAATCAGAATTATTTGATTGAAAAAAATGCCGACCATGAGAAAACGGGATGTATCAGGTCCCGCGGGTGGTGCTGGATTGATCCGCTACTTTGACGTTGACGAGGGCGGCCCGAAGCTGGATCCGAAGCTTGTTATAAGCATTGTCGTTGCCATAATAATCCTGGAGCTTATGTCCTCTTTTCTGCTTGGCTGATAGAAATAGTGTATGGTGAACACACCCTGGAGTGGGAGCATCTCCTAGCCACTGGTTGCCTGAATCCTCTTCTCATCTCCGCTCCCTCACCAGCACCGTCTGCCATAGTTAGGGCTGCTCCCGCCAAGGCCTGACCCGGTTCCCATGGAAGGCGATCCAGTAAGACGCAGACTCATGGTTGAGAATCCAGACCAGTAACTAGTTGATACACCGCCTCCAAGGCTTCAGCCTTTCCGTGAGGGCGATTGGAAATGACAGGGGACGCCCAACCCCCCGGCCTAGTCCACCGTTATAATATAGGCATTTCATGGCTAAAAGCAGGAAATCCACTATTGGAGGGATTATATTGAAAAGATTTCGAAAATCTTGGCTAAAAAAAAACTAAGATTCAACTCAGAGAACAAAAAACCTAAGAGTGTATGAGAAAAACCTGTCTTAATCCACGTATATTCATGACTTGCCCGAAACCTACCATGTATTTATATACGAACTGGCTAAATTGTTTATCTATAAATTGATTACGTGAAAGGATGGATTCCATTGTCAATGCTGCAATACAGCACGGACGGTTGGAGAGGCGCATTGTTGACGAATTTGAAGGGGTTGATCATCTGAAGATTGTTGTCCTCGGCTCAGGGGGAGCTGGAAACAACACAGTAAACCGTCTAAGCCACATTGGTTTGGAAGAGGCAGAGTTGGTTGCGGTAAACACCGACAAACAGGACCTTAAGAAATTAAATGGCAACATAACCAAGGTTATGATAGGTGCGAAACTGATGCGTGGACTCGGCGCAGGAGGCTTCCCAGAGTTGGGGGAGAAAGCAGCCGAATCAAGCCGTCACGAGCTTTCTGAACTGCTGGCAAACACTAACCTGCTGTTTCTGACAGCTGGAATGGGTGGAGGCACAGGAACCGGTTCAGCGCCAATAATCGCAGAGATCGCGAAAGAGGAAGGGGCGATTGTCGTATCCATTGTTACCTTTCCGTTCGATCTTGAGAGGGCTAGACTGGACAAAGCAAGGAAGGGAATAGAGAAGCTTAGAAAGGTCTCGGACACCGTCATCGTAATAGACAACAATAAACTGGTGGAGTATGTCCCGAACCTGCCCCTAGACAAGGCCTTTTTGGTAGCAGATGAGGTAGTCTCAAGAGCAGTTAAAGGCATAACTGAAACAATAATGGAGCCAAGCTTGATTAACATAGACTTTGCAGACATAAAGGCCGTCATGGATAAAGGAGACGTTGCCGTGATATCCGTGGGCGATGGGGAAGGTCCGAACAGGGTAGACCAAGCAGTAGAGAACACACTAAAGCAACCACTACTAGAGGTCGACTACAAGGATGCAAGTGGTGCGCTCATCCACATCACCGGCGGGGAAGACATGACCCTTGGTGAAGCAAACCGTATAGGCGAACGGATAACAAGCCAGATCAGGGACGACGCTACAATAAAATGGGGTTCCAGGATAGACCCCTCACTGCATGACAAGATAGAGATAATAGCGATAATAACGGGCGTTAAATCCCCTAACATCCTCGGCCACAGTAAGGTATCCAATGCTGCGAGTATCTACACTGAGGAATTCAACAACTGGAGCGGAGACATCGTTGAAGTCTAAAAAAGTGCGCCCTTTGGGGTGCACTTGATCCTTTTTTTTTTATTTTATTATGAAGTCCAACAGACTCCTTGCTAGATTCTCTGTTGTCTTAATGCCGACATCGTCCTTCAGAACATCGCCGGGGTTCCTGCCAACCCCAATGCCACCAAAGTGGGCTGTTTCCTTGTCCGACACGACCACCATCTCATGGAGCAGCATCCAGTTGTGGATGTTCATGCAAACTAACTCTTGGCCACCGTTCCTGCTCCCACCTACCGCTATCGCTCCCCCTACCTTGCCAGACAGCCTGTAGTTGTCTGCCCTCAGAGGCAGCGTTCTATCGAATAATGACTTCAGCTTCCCTGAAACAGATGAGAAATATGTTGGAGAGCCGACTAGTATTGCGTCGGCGGATTTCATCTCTTCGAGGATTTCTGAGACATCATCCTCCTGCGCGCACTTATAGGGTGGTTTTATACAGGCACGGCAACCCCTGCAATGCTCTATCCTCTTTTCTGACAGGGAGATGAAGCTAACACTAACACCTTCTCGCTCGCAGAATTCAATGGCCTTTTTAACAAGCAATGCTGTATTCCCATCCTTCCTCGGTGACCCGCTGATCCCAAGAACCTTCATATGTAGGATTTAAGAGAGAGAGACTATAAAATCATTCAACGCCTTCACCCTCTCGACTGCTGGATGGCCTTCTCCCAGCCTTTCCTTAAGTCTCTTGATGGTCTTGTCTATTGGAACCCTCCTCGACTCTTCTATCAGGTTGTCTGCGTGAGCGATAACCTTTTCTTCAAGCGTCTCCGGCAGGTAGTCCCTCTCAGGTAGCCCAAGTGATTTTGCCTCCTCCTTGGTAAGACCAGCCCCTATGTGGGTTTCACAGACCCGCGCATATCTCTCCAAGCCCATATTTCTTAGGATGGCTGCACCCTCTATTCCGTGTCGGATTCCATGAGTTCTGGTTCTCCCGATATCGTGGAGCAGCGCAGCAACCTCTACAAAATCCACGTCGATCTCGTGGCCTTTATCAAGTATCCTCTCAGCGATTTCCCTAGCAAGCCTAGAAACAGCGTTCAAGTGCGAGAAAAGCCTCTCATCGCATCCCATCCTCCTTAGGAGAGCTACAGCATTAGAGGTTTCTAAGGAGGTTACTAAGTCGGACAATCTCAGCCTCTATCTTATAGACATTCGTGGAATTATCGAATTCCATGTAGGGTTCGTTGCATTCGGGGCATACGAAATTGGTCTCTGTGGCTTCTTCAAGGGAAACCCTCGAACAACCGCACCTGAACGCTGAACCGTTTTTCTCCACGTCAAGGTCAGCTTGTAGGATGTCCAGCCTATTCTGGAGATAGTTCTGAATGTATTCTGTGATCTTTTCTTCCCTCTTCTTCCATAGGTAAGTATACCAGCCAGTCTTCTTGTTCTTAGTGCGTTCATATTCTACCAGACTCTTCAGATGGAGGTCGTTGAGGAGGGTTCTGATAACGGTCTCCTTAACATTCAATTCAGCGGCAATCTCTTCGTCGCGTTTTGGTTCAGAAAGCTTTTTTATGATGGTAACATGGTCTGGGCTCATAGACTCAGACAGAATAGCAATTGCCAGATTATAGTTAATAGTAGTCACTTCTTCCTCACAGAATCCCACGTAATATATATAGATTTGAGGAATAAATATGCATATGTTTGGACAATCCACTGAGTTCTTGATAGGGATTCTTCGCAACCGTTGGCTCAATCCTGGGTGAGGGAATAGGCTACTTCCTTGGGATGCATTGCAACAGACCCATCCTTACATGGCTGTTCAACGAAAAAAAGATTGGAAAAGTCGACGCATTATTTGAGAAATACGGGGTCTATGCGGTAGGTTTAGCCGCCTTCAGCCCCCTTCCATTCAAGTTGTTCACGATATCAGCGAGTGTGGCTCGGATGAACATCTTATCATCCATCTTCTGAGGTCATATCTCCTCCAGTTTCTTCCAGTGCTCTTCAAGGCTTTCCCATTCCTTCATCAACCCGCTCTTCGGTTCCTCCTTTTTTTCTTCGTGCTCATCTACAAGTTTAATCTCCAAGGTCTTCTTGGGCTTTTCTCCGAATTCCAGCTTCTCGGATCTACGCCCCCTCTTCACAACAAGTATGCCAACTATCAGTAGCAAAGCCAGGAGGATTATCGGCATGTTTTCATTCGGTATTATAGGATTACTATCTGCCCCTTGGGTTAGCGTGGTTGAGGTGACAACAACTGTTGTTGTGGTGTCTTTTTTTGCCATAACCTCGTTTATTGTTTCCACCAGAGTATCACATCTGGACATGCCTTCTAAGTCGTTTATTTCTTTGTATATGTCCCTTGCCAGATTGATATGCCTTTTAGCTGCTTCATAGTCCCTTGTACTATAATAGGTCAGAGCGTTAGCATAATGTGAATCCGCCTCAAGCCCGCGGTCGCCTGCTAATTTCTCAGAGATTTCGCTCAGGATTGAGTCACACTCCAAAACGTCTTGTAGATAATTGGCTTCCGCATATAGTGTCCTCGCATTTTCGATGTTTGTTCTCGCTTCCTGGTATCTGTTCGCTTCATATGCCTCCTTCCCGAGTTCAAAGTAGGTGTCGGCTGTTTGCTTTTTGATGAAAGTCCCGAAGATTTCATAGTCGTAGACATATTTATCAGATGTAAATAGTATGTCATCTAAGCCGTCTCCGTCTAAATCCGTGGAAAACAGCTTCTGTATCTTTTTGATGAGCATTTTATTGTATTTGAATTGGTAGCTCCAAGCAAGTCGGCCTCTGCCGTTGACAACATGGAGCACTCCATCTAAAACAAAAAGCACCTCATTGCTCCCATGTGTGTCTACCTTCTTCATGTACATCGCGGTTATAGCAGAGCTTGAATTCGGATAGTAGGTCCATAACTCACTGCCTTCTCTACTGATCGCTCCGACACCGTAGACTCCCATAGAGGAATTCACGAAGCTGAATACTATATCAACATTTTCGTCGCCGTTCACATCTGATGTGTAAACATATTCAACGCCTCCCAGGGTTGAGTGCTCAGCTATCACATTGCCGTCGTATCTGATTAAGTATACCTTGTCGCCTGAACCGAACACGACCTCCTCATCATTGTCGTGGTATATGTTTGATACTTCCGCGTTAAGGAATTTCTCTTCGATTCCCTTTATATCTGATTTAGACAACCGGCTTCCGTGTCTGTCGTAGATTAAAATGCTTCCGTTGGCTGATGACCTCTCTGAGAGATTCCAGCCCTTGTCTATTGTCTCATTCCAGTCGCATTCCTCCCATGTCTCGTTCTCATAGCACTTGTCTGTCTCATTGTCCCAGAAGCAGCCTGAACAAGTGCACTCATCCTTGGAGTAGGGCTCGAAGTCGACGTCCCACGCTATCCAGCAGTATTTGTGCTTGTAGACGATATCCGTGTACTTCTTGTAGTAGTTGTTCGTGTAACCCCCAGAGACGATTACTGTCTCATTCTCATTATCGCCGTTTATATCCGTGATATGTATCGACCTGACCCATTGGTCGACGTCGCTCCATTGGGTGAGTTTTCCGTCATCCAATACATAGAGGCTGCCCCTGCTTTTAAGTATCTTGTATAGGAGGTCCTCCTCCTCAGGTATACCATCCGGTGGGGGATACATTTTGTTGAGGTTTATCTCCTCAGTCTCAAGCCAGCCCACACCGAGTAGGATCTCATCCATACCATCAGCGTCTACGTCGCCTAAGAAAAGGACATAGATGTTGCCCTTGGTCTGTATCGTATAATTTTGCACGGGGTTTCCGTCCTTATCAAGGACATAGACCCCATTCTTGACAGAGAAGACTACAACAGGCTCATCGTTCATCATCCCTGCGGTGAAGGCTGTTATTTCGTCGACTGCTGTATATCTCCACCTGAATTGGATGTCCTCGTCTCTCGGCGTTGCCTGCGCTGCTGCATGATTGAGCAATAACAGCATCGCCAGTAAGGCAGCTAAAACGACGTTGTTTCTGGGCATTTTCTCAATAATAAGATATTTACATTCCCATATTTAATCTATAACATAGATGCAGTCTTATTAAGACCGCAGCACATAATTAATGTAAGATAAAATGATTGGTAGGCAACAATTGTCGGACGTTCTGGCTAACTACAAAAAAAAGAAGGTAACAATTGGTGTCCTTGGTTCGCATTCTGCCCTCGACATCTGCCTTGGAGCGAAGAATAATGGCTTTAGAACGCTGGTCGTCTGCCAGAGGGGCAGAGAAAAGACCTACGCCCAATACTATAGATCCATGAGCAACTCAGGGGTAGTAGACGAAACCATCATATTGGACAAATTCACAGAAATAACGAAACCAGAGATCCTGGAGAAGCTTCAGAAGAAGAATACCGTATTCATACCCCACCGCTCCTTTGAGGTATATGTGGGCTTCGATAGGATAGAAGACGACTTCCTGATCCCAATATTCGGCACTCGATCACTTCTCCGCGCAGAGGAGAGAGAAGCCCCAAGGAACCAATATTATCTGATGGAGGAAGCAGGCATACCATATCCTAGGAGGTACAGGAGACCGGAAGACATCGATCAGTTAGTCATCGTGAAGGTGGCCGAAGCTGAGCGGAGCTATGAAAGGGCGTTCTTTTTCGCTGCGAGCCCGGAAGAGTACTATAAGAAATCAAATCAACTTATTGATCAGAAAAGGATAACACAAGAGGCCTTAAACAACGCCATCATTGAGGAGTTCGTAGTCGGTGCCCAGGTGAACTTCAACTACTTCTACTCCCCACTGGATGACAGACTGGAGCTCCTTGGCACGGACACGAGAAGGCAGACCAATCTCGACGGGCTGCTGCATCTCCCCGTGCCCCAACAGATAGAGGTTCTAAAGTACTTGGACGTCAAGACCATAGAGGCGGGACACATAGCATGCACGGTGAAGGAGTCCCTCCTAGAGCAGATATTCGAGTTAGGTGAAAGGCTGGTGGAAGTCACAAAGAAGGAGTACCCCCCAGGGATAATAGGTCCATTCGCACTGCAGGCTGCGTTCAAGCCCGGACCGCCGAAGGAAACCGCTGTTGTATTTGACGTAAGCCTCCGGGTTCAAGGCTCCCCCGGAACAAGGTTCACACCCTACTCCGGGTACTTGCACAGGGAGCCCCTGAGCGTTGGTGACAGGATAGGCATGGAGATTAAGAAGGCTGTCAAGGAAGACAGGTTAGATGACATCATAACATAGGTGCGGTATATGATAACCAGAGGAGATATCAAGGAGATCCTGGATAGGTACAAGAGCACTACGATAGCGACCATATGTTCTCACACAGCCCTGCAGATATTCCATGGCGCAAGGGAGGAGGGCTTCAAAACCTTGGGGATATGCAAGCCTGAACTGAGAGGATTCTATGAGTCTTTTCCATTAGCGAAGCCCGACGTCTTCGTAGAGGTTGAAGACTACAGTGAGGTTCTGGATGACGCAATCCAGAAAAAGCTTAGGATAGAAAACGCCGTCGTAATCCCACACGGCTCCTTTGTTGAATACGTCGGAGCAGAGAACATACTTGAGAAATTTTCAGTACCGATGTTCGGCAACCGGGAGGTCTTAGAGTGGGAATCTGATAGAAAAAAGGAGGGCAGATGGTTGAATGCGGCAGGTATAAGGATGCCCCTCGTCTTCAAGAAGCCTTCCGATATCGATAGGCTTGTCATGGTGAAGTTCCCAGGAGCAAAGGGGGGTAAAAGCTATTTTCTCGCGAGAAACGAGGACGAATTCCATCAAGGGATCGAGGAAAGCGGGATGAAAGGGGGGGAATACATGATCCAAGAATATGTTATTGGGACAAGGTTTTATCCCCACTACTTCTATTCCCCGCTCACCGGAAACACTGAATTCCTGAGCGTCGACGTAAGATATGAATCAAACATCGACGGCATGGTTCGAGTCCCACATATCATGGACAACTTGGACCCAACCTTCGTGGTCACCGGGAATATTCCAGTGGTGGTCAGAGAATCCCTGATCCCAAAGATCAGGGACATGGGCTCTTCAGTAGTAGAATCTTCTGAGCAGCTATTCCCTCCCGGAATAAATGGACCCTTCTGTATTGAGACAATATGCACTGACAACCTGGAATTCGTGGCCTTTGAGATATCTGCGAGGATAGTTGCTGGAACCAACCTATACATACATGGTTCACCCTATTCTCAACTCCTGTACAGGGAGCCTATGAGCACGGGTAGGCGGATTTCACGGGAGATCAAGATGGCGATGGAAGGTGGGCTTTTGGAAAGGATCATATATTAGAGAGTTAAGATGGCTGACGAAGTCTGGCATTCTATGGAAATAGAAGACCTGTTGCAGGAGATGGGCTCCAGCCTTAGCGGCCTATCAGAGGACGAAGTAGGGAGGAAGCTTTCAGGATTCGGCCCGAACGAGATAAGAGGGCAGGCCAGGATAACGCCCCTCCAGATATTACTTGAACAGTTCAAGAACTTCCTGGTTATTATACTGATAGCTGCAGCAATCGCTTCTTTGGGCATAGGTGTTTTCCATGGCTCCGAGGAGGACATACTGGAGGCTACTGCGATCATCTTTGTCGTAATCTTCATTGCTGTTACTGGTTTTATTCAGGAATATAGGGCTGAGAAGGAGCTTGAAGCCCTGAAGAGCATGGTTTCCCCCACCGCCTTGGTGATAAGGAACGGCAAGAAGGAAGAGATCCCAGCCAGGGATATTGTCCCAGGGGACATCATATTGGTCGAAGCAGGAGATAAGATCCCTGCAGACTCAAGACTATTGGATGCGATAAACCTGAGCATGGACGAAGCATCCCTCACAGGCGAGTCCCTGCCAGTCGAAAAGGAGGTCTCTGTCCTTAAAGAGGAGACCGCCTTAGGCGACAGACGAAACATGGTATTCATGGGGACGAACGCCACATACGGGAAGGGGACCGCCATTGTGGTGGAGACTGGGATGAAAACCCAATTGGGGAAGATCGCTGAGAAGATCCAGACCATGGAAGCGGAGAAAACACCCCTGCAGGTGAGGCTTGACTTGGTCGGGAGACAGATCGGCTGGATCGTGATCATCCTCTGCTCGATAATATTCATCGCAGGCATGCTTAAGGGCGAGGAACCTGTCTTCATGTTTTTAGTCGCTGTTGCTCTTGCCGTCGCGGCTGTCCCAGAGGGTCTACCGGCTGTTGTCACCGTCACCCTTGCAAGGGGTATGAGGTTGATGGTGAAAAAGAACGCCATAGTCAGAAAGCTGACTGCAGTAGAAACCCTGGGCTCAACGGACATAATCTGTTCCGACAAAACCGGAACCCTCACCCGGAATGAGATGACGATAAGAAGGATCTACGTAAACAACCGGACGATTGAGGTCACCGGTGAAGGCTATAAGCCAAGCGGCGAATTCTTGATCGACAATGAAGTGATAGACCCCACATCGGAAGACCTGCAGTTGATCCTCCGCATTGGTACGCTCTGCAACAACTCATCCCTTGAGAAGACAGCTGACGGCTGGCGGATCACTGGGGACCCGACTGAGGCTAGTCTGGTAGTCGCCGCCTCCAAAGCCAGGATAAAGCAGAGCAGGATAAACGAAGACTACCCAAGGATCGCTGAACTTCCCTTCGACTCCAACAGGAAGAGGATGACTACCATACACAAGACCCCTGAGGGTGAAAAGTTTGCCTACGTCAAGGGCGCCCCTGACGTTATCCTCAATCTCTGTAAGTATATCTACCAAGATGGAGGTGAGGTAATTCTAACAGACGAAGACAGGGAGAGGATCCTATCGATGAACGACCTCTTCGCCGGAGACGCACTCAGAATCCTTGGAGCAGCCTACAGGAGGCTTGACCACGTAGGGGATCTCACAGGTGATCTGGAAAGGGATTTGGTCTTCGTCGGTTTGCTTGGGATGATTGATCCTCCGAGGGAGGACGCCAAGAAGGCTGTGAGGATATGTAAGAAGGCGGGCATAAAGCCCATAATGATTACCGGAGACTACAAGCTCACAGCCATTGCGGTAGCGAAAGAGCTTGAGATGTTCATAGAAGGTGACACGGTTTTAACCGGCGTGGAACTGGACAGGATCTCCGATAACGAGCTTGAGGGGGTTGTTGACAAAGTCACAATATACGCTAGGGTCTCGCCTGAACATAAGCTGAAGATCGTCAAGGCCCTGAAGAACAGGGGGCATATTGTAGCGATGACCGGTGACGGCGTCAACGACGCCCCGGCTTTGAAGAAAGCGGACATCGGAGTCGCCATGGGCATCACTGGAACGGATGTTACGAAGGAGGCAAGCGACATGGTCTTAACGGATGACAACTTCGCTTCCATTGTCTCTGCAGTCGCCGAGGGCAGGGGGATATATGACAACATAAAGCTCTTCATAAAGTATCTTCTCTCGTGCAACATAGGGGAGGTTATGACCATCTTTATTGGAATGATGGCCTTAGGGAGACTGCCCCTGCTCCCACTGCAGATCCTGTGGATGAACCTTCTCACAGACGCTGCACCAGCTCTTGCCCTAGGGTGGAATCCACCAGACCCAGATATCATGAACAGGAAGCCAAGGAATCCCAAAGAGCAGATTATCACAAAGAAGACAATAACAAGATTCGTAGGAATCGGTGTCTTAATGGGCGCTGGAACACTCTTCGCCTTCAATTATATGAATCCCTCCATTAACGAAACACAGGCTCAGACTATGGCCTTCACAACCCTCGTTCTATTCCAGATGTTCTACGTCTTAAGCTGCAGGTCGGAGAAGTTCCCATTCTTTAGGGTTGGTGCGTTATCTAATGGATACCTGATAATGGCTGTGATATTCTCAGTGCTCATGCAGATCGCAGTCGTGGGTTTACCGCTCTTTCAGACGTTTTTTGGAACAACCACGCTCAGCATTACAGAATGGTCTATAGCCATTCTCATCTCTTCTTCGGCTTTTCTTATCCCGGAGATTTTGAAATATAAGAAAGTAACGATATAATCTTATAGGGAGGAATAAAGATGGTCTTAATAAAGATTGCAAAGGAATATGAGAGGGGAGTCATATTCAGACTGGGTAGGCTTGCCGGCACCCGCGGTCCGGGTTTATTTATTGTTATACCGGGTATGGAAGAGGCTGTGATTATTGACCTTAGGGTTGTGACGTTGGATGTTCCGCCGCAAGACATTATTACAGAGGACAACGTTCCCGTTAAGGTGAACGCAGTGATCTATTTTAGGATAGTAGACCCAGAGAGGTCGGTTATTGAGATAAAGGACTACATGCTGGCTACATCCCAGATATCACAAACCTCGTTGAGGAGCACACTAGGTAGGGTCGAACTCGACGAACTACTATCACATAGGGAGAAACTGAACGAGGAACTGCAGCTGATAATCGACAAGGCCACTGATCCATGGGGTATAAAGGTCACCGCAGTCGAGATAAAGGACGTTGAGATCCCGGAGAGTATGAAACGCGCGATCGCAAAGCAAGCCGAGGCTGAAAGAGAGAGAAGGGCCAGGGTGATCCTCTCAAAGGGCGAGTATGAAGCCGCCGAAAAGCTCCGGGATGCTGGGGATCTGTTGGGAGCTGATCCTATAAGCCTTCGCTACCTTGAGGCTATCACAGACGTCTCCAAAGAGCATAATACAACCATATTGTTCCCTGTGGAGATGATAAAGTTCCTCAAGAAGGAGAAGGACTAGTTAGGGAGATGGACGCCCTACAGAGACTTGGTCTGGAGAGGGACTGGATATATGAGACCATCGTCGCAACCCATGTCAAAGGCAGGGTGAACTCAGCCCCGATGGGTGTGTGGACTCCAGACCTTGAATCAATCAAACTCCGCGTCTATAAGAGAACAAGAACCTGTGAAGACATCATCGAAAACAGGAGATTCGTCGTGAATTTCCCTAACAGTATCAAGGAATTCTATGGAGCACTGCTGGATGAAAAATCCTTGAATGGCTCTCCCTTCTTGGAGGGCTGTGATGCTGCCCTGGAAGCAGAGGTTTCGGGGATAGACGACAGGGGGGACTGCGTTGATATAGCCGCCAGGATTTTAGCATATAGGATAGGTGAAAACACCCGCCTCATAAACAGGGCGGAATATCTTGCCCTTGAGTCTTTGATAGCGTACTCTAAGCTGCCTTCCTCATCCAAGACTGAGAGGGCTTCGATAGTAGAAGCAATAAAGGAGAACCACCGGATCATATGTAAAACGACTCCTGGGTCAAGGTTTCAGGCTCTGGTACAGGAGCTCTTGGGTAGGATTCAATAGGTTCCTCCCATAGTTTAGTGTCCGTTCTATCCATGTAGAGCCTCGTCCACCAGACGGTGAATACTGGCACTAAAACCATCACAATAGATATCGCATAGAGCAGGTATACACCCCAATTGATGACTGCTCCGATAATGGGTATTACCCCAATAAGCGACGTGATCAGGTTGATGATCAGACCACACGCCCACATCACGCCTTTGGTCACGAACAATAGAAACAGGACTGAGAGTTTGTTCTTCATGAAGAACCTGCAGCCTCTCCTTATGCCCTCGATTGCCCCGAGATCGGATACGATGATAGTATATGACACCGGGATCAATATTATGCTCAGGGCTGTGTCGAATAGCATCAACAAGGCCAGACTCAGAACAGACAGGGACAGGCCCACGTTTATCAGACCCGAGATGAAAGCAGCAACTACGGGGATTAATAGTAAGACAATCACAAAGAAAACTATCAACGAGATCAGGATGGAAGCGAAAAACAGGCTGAGGAACTTCTTCCCGCCATACGCCAGCATATCATTGAATGATGTGCTGCCTGTCCTTATGGCCTTCTTAGCCATGCCTATGGCCCCCGCCTCAAAGAACGAACCCACGAGCAGCATCAGGAAGATTGCTGCGGTAGTAGCTAATCCCATGACAAGCAACATGGGCGTCGACATGTTGAATCCGTTGGGGCTCATAGCAGAGTATCCCACCACGAAAATCAAGAAAAAAACTAGAGCAACTATGATCACTACGTTTATTATTCCACTTAACAGGAATGGTATCCCCAGGATAATATTGTCCCTCCATGTCCTATACCCCGCCTTTATGATATCCTCAATGGACTCCGTCATTTTCCTTCAACAAGTTTCATGTAAAACATAGACCACCAAACGGTTGTTAGAGGTGATATGATGAAGATGGATATCGCCAGCGAAGCCAACACAGCCACTAAAATCGTCGCAATAAATACCACAGACAACTCGGCCAATAAGGTCATTAGGGATGAATAGTCATTAAAGCGCAACAAATAGAGTATGTCTGCCGGCATGTGCACAAACAACAGAGCTACTGATAGAGATAGCATGCCTATGAAGGTAACTGCATAGCTAATAAGTTCAACAGCGTATCTGACGAAGAACCAGAAGATGAAGACCAAGAATTTGTTGCCCATAAAGAATTTGTAGCCCCTCCTGAGGCCGTCAATCACCCCCAGATCGCCTATGACGATAGCATATGGCGTCACAACAAAGAATAGTGTTAAAGCAACCATTGATAAACTCAGTAGAGAGGCGCCAAGATTGATAAAGCCCCGAAAAAACATCTCAAACCGCTCTGATAAGGCAATATTTATCAGAATCGGGGCTCCAAAAAGAAGACAGACCAGTATTAAAACGGCTGCTGAAATGATCAACCTGAAGAGGAATAGATCAAAGAACCTCCTGCTGCCGTAATCCATCATATCAGTGAATGGACTGTAGGTCACCACTCTACTGATGGGAGAAGCAGCTGCCTCTATGGCCTTCTTCGCCATGCCTATGGCCCCCGCCTCAAAGAACGAACTGATGAGCATCATCAGAAATAAAAAGACTGTGAAGACCAGTAGGATTATCACGATGGACGCCGGAGCGATCAACTCAGACGCATTACGTAGTGACTCCTTTACCCCATGTAGATCAGATATTAGCGGGATAGGGAGGAGGGAGAATAATGAAACGACTAAGCCGATTATCAATATGAATGAAACAATCTTATTGAGGAGGAAGGGTAAAGCTATGCTTAGGTTTCCCTTCCAGACATAGAATCCTTTCCTCAGAATATCCTCTAAACCTTCGGCCATTTCATTAATTATTAACCAGCATGCATAAAAAGGTCACTCCATCACAGAAATCTCTGCACCACTATTGTTTGTATGCGTCCTTATGATTGTTCCTCCCATACCTTCCGCCTTCATGAACGAATCAACTGCTGATTCAAGCTTCTGCGCCCTGCTGTCCTCGATGAGGCCGTAGACTGCCGGCCCCCATGAGCTCTGACCTGCGCCGTAGGAGCCGGCATCCAGCATACAGTCTATCAAGCCCTGAGTCAGCTTCTCCTTGTATACTCCACCCTGCACCTCCTTGAAGTACCGTCCAACCTTCCGGTCGATTTCCATAAGGGATTGACCAAATGCTCCAATATCCTTTTCGACCAACGCAGGCAGCATCTTCATCTGCAGCAGCCAGCATATGTCTTTGGCTATTTCAGGTGACGCTGGAACTATCTTCTTGAAGGCTGATTCCTCCTCCCTCCCTGAAAGACCTCGTCGGATGGATGGGACAGCGAGTACGAACGTCCAATCATCCGGGAAACTGCTACGATACACTATAGATGGGATTCCCTCAGTTGAGCCTGCCTTCTTCCCACCGTCTATTATGAATCCACCCTTCCGGAAGGACTCCACACCTATTCCAGATATAGCACCCCTGTTCATTATGCGGGCGATTTCCCTGACGTCGACGCTGAGCCTGCTTATATAAGACAAAGCCGAAGCCACCGCCAACGAAAGCTGCGTCCCCGAACCAAGACCCACATGCTCTGGAATCGTCTGTTTAACATCGATGACGACTCCAATATCCAGGTTATGGGCTCTCGAAAAAACCTCCACAATCTCCCTGACCCTCTCCCCATCCTCCCCAATGATCTCCAATGAATCAGATGTCTTCGCCTCCAACACTATAGAAGGCTTCTCCAGTGCCAGACCAATGCTACCATAGAGCCTCCCAAGACCGCCGTTGAGGTCAATCATGCCCAGATGAATCCTCGACGGAGTCTTCACAGTTACATCCATTCTACCATTAATTATTTTCGCACAATCACCTTTATAACATCACCATCCCTTAAAACATGATCCCTACCGATCTTCTTCCGAGTCCTGCAATCAATAGCGCCGATAAATTTGTCGCCTATGTCTGTGTGTATCTTATACGCCAGATCCAATGCGGTGCCGCCCTCAGGCAGCAGACGCGCGTCCGGTAACACATTCCCCTTGGAGTCAGTGAGCTTGTTCTCGTTTTCTACAGGATAGACGACGATCTGTCTCAAAACGTCGAAGACTGCCGTATTCAGGCACTCTTGGACGCCTGTGGAACCAAATCTCTCCAGAACCTCCTTCCTTATAAAATCCAATGCATGCTTTTGTTTTTCGCTAACCTCCTTAAGAACCTGAAACCCAGGATCGCCGGGGACGTACTCTATAACGCCTGAGATGGCTGCAAGCCTCAATCCCAGCTCCGCCTCCGCACACGTCGGAGTCATCTGGTATTCTGCCTTCAATCTGTCAAGGTTCTCCTTATCCAGATCGACCTTGTTTCCACAGAGGATGATTGACTTAGAAACCCTCCTCAACGAAGACGAGAAATTCTTCAAGTCTTCGTCTTCCCAGTCTGTTTTCCCTTCAAGTCCGGCCTTCTGTATCGCCTCCTTCACATCTCCTTCAGTAACCTCAAGACCTGACAGCTGATCGGTTAACTCCGTCACCATGTCCTTCCCAAGGTGCCTGATTTTTGAGAATATCTTTCCCCAGTTCTTACTCAGTATCCCATAAAACCATGCATCGATTTCTTCCTCAAGGAATCTTATGTCAAATTCTGGGTCGTGGCCTTCTGTTGGATTGCCTTTATCGTCTGTTCTACCAGAGACATCGACGACATGTATGAGAGCATCAGCCCTCCTGAGGTCGTCCAGGAACTGGTTCCCTAAACCCTTACCCTCATGCGCGCCTGGGACGAGGCCTGCGACATCGATTAACTTTACTGGGATGAAACGATTGCCATTAACACATAGAGAATTCTGGGGATTACATTCTACGTTGAATTCCCTGCAGACGCAGTTCTTCCTAACGTAGCCTACGCCGACGTTCGGCTTTATTGTAGTAAATGGGAAGTTCGCTATCTCGGCGTCTGCGAGAGTCAGCGCCTTAAAGAAGGTGCTCTTCCCCACATTCGGTTTCCCTACGACTCCAACCTCCATCTTACCCTTACCTGAAGACCCTTAAAAACATTATAAAACCAAACACTAAAACAAGGACGGTAACAACCAAAACAAATATCGTCGAAGGCACGTCCCTTAAAGTCCGGAAATAATATGCTTCACCAGAGGATGTTCCAACAAATATTCCTGAGTTGGTTACATGCGCGTCTTTAACCCACCCCTCTGTCTCGTACTCCCAGAGGCTTATGCGGTTGGTGTTGAACAGGTAGAGCCTGTTATCGAGTGTTGATGCCAGCACAAGATTTCCGTCTGCTGCAACCGCTGTCACAGAATCTGATAGGTACTTATCCCAGACAAGCCTTCCATTAGCACTGAAGAGGTAAAGACCTCTATCCCTCAGACCTGCTGCTACGTAGTTCTTCGACGCATACACTGACCCTATCTGGTCAGGCAGCCTGTAGCTCCAGTTCCGTGTCCCATCCAAGTCAAAGAAATGCAGTTCATTGTTTCCGAGACCTACAACCACATAGTCCTCGGATATGTGCGCTGATCTCACATAAGACTCTAGGAGAATGGACCTTAGATACTCGCTTTCTAGGCTGAAAACGTATATCTGTTTGTCTGAGACGGCGACTATCGAGTTGTCCCTGATCCTCACGTAAAGGAGGTAAGCGTCAGTCTTCTGCTTCCATATGAGCCTCCTCGAGGTATCAAACACCTGGAGATAACCGTCTCTGGTACCAATGGCAATGGTTTCACCTTCTATGTCGACTGCGTGAGGGTATTCCACATAGCTCTCCAAGGCCATCTCCCACTGGACCTTCCCATCATGATCCAAGAGGGTTATCATGTTGTTCATGGAAGCAACTACTACAAAGTCTTCAGAAACAGCTGTCGCTTTCACTCCGTCCCTGCTTCCATGCGTCCATTTCGGCCTCAAATAAACGTCAAAGAAGTAAGCATTGTCGTCTTCTGACCCCACAACGACTCCGCTATCTGAGACCGAGATAGAGTTCACAGCACCCCCTGCAGAATAAACCTTCGTCGGATTGACCATTTCCCCGAAAACCTCAGCCGACACAAAAATGAGACACGCCAACAAAAGAAAAAGGACCTTTTTCGTCATGATATTATTTAAGACTGAATCGATAAGAATATATTTGAGGAGAATGGAGATCCAGGAGAGGTTAACCGAGGCCGAAGAAGGTGATCACGATATTAATTCCTTCATAGTCTTTGACAGGGAGGGCGTTTCTAGGAGGGATGTGGCTGAGAAGGGCAGACTGAAGGACCTCTTTATTGGAGTCAAGTCTAACATCAACGTTGCGGGTTTGTTGGTTTCAGCTGGCTCCAAGACCCTTGAGAACTATATCTCGCCTTATGATGCCTCCGTCGTGGAACAGATAAAAAATGCAGGCGGCCTTATCCTTGGGATGCTGAACATGGACGAATTCGCCTGCGGCTCCTCCGGGGAGACTTCTTACTTTGGCGTAACTGATAACCCTAACGCTCGGGGGCATATTACTGGGGGTTCATCCAGCGGTTCTGCAGCATCCGTCGCAGCAGGCTTCGTGGATGCTGCCCTTGGCTCGGACACTGGCGGCTCCATCAGGAATCCCGCCTCCCACTGTGGCGTCGTCGGCTTTAAGCCGACCTACGGTGTTGTCTCCCGTTATGGCTTGATTGATATGGCGATGTCCCTGGACCAGATCGGTCCCCTAGCGAGGGACGTCAAGACCGCTGCCCTATTGTTGGAGGTCATCGCAGGCCATGATCCAAGGGATGAGACCTCCTTGGACCTTGAGTCTGGATTCTATCGCTTCTTTGAGAACCTTGATCCTGCTTTGGGGGATGTTAGATTGGGTTATGCTCACGAATTCGATGAACTGATTCAGGATAAGGGCATAAAGAGGGTAATCCATAAGGCCTTGGATGGATTCAGCTCTTCTGGTGCCGAGATCGTCGACGTTAGTCTGCCTAATCTGGAGATTGCTCTTCCGACTTACTACTTGAATGTCTATGTCGAGTTTTTCTCCGCCACCCGGAAGTATGATGGCCGGAGGTATGGTCATCGGATCGAGGACGTCTGTGGCGAGGAGGTTCTCCGCAGGATTTTACTTGGTAGCTACATCAGCCAGAAGGAGTTCAGCGGCAGATTTTATAGGAAGGCTTTGATGGCTCGTTCCTTGATCCGGAGGGAGCTTTCTTCTGCTCTTAGAGATGTGGATGTCCTCGTGGGTCCGACGGTGCCGAAGCTGCCTCATCGGTTGGGCACAAGAATAGAGGACCCTATGGTGATGTACGCCTATGATGTCTTCACCGTGCCCGTGAATCTCGCAGGGGTTCCAGCAGGCACCGTCCCAGCAGGAGAAGTAGACTGCATACCCACAGGCTTACAGATCATAGGAGACGCCTTAGACGACCAAAAAGTACTGAACGTTATGGCCGCCTTCGAACAATGCAGGTAAGAATTGTTATCTGTTGATTTCGTTTTTTTCGATTTCTTGAATGTCTTTTCCAGGTCAGGGGTTTCCAGTATGAGGGTTCCACTAGGTTTTAGAACCCGGAACCACTCACTGAGGATGTATTTATAATGTATGTAGTCGAAGTGTTCCACTAATTGTGAGGCCTCGATGGATTCAACCGTGTTTGATTCATAGGGTAAATCACATACATCAACTACTTTGTCTGCAACAGAATCGAATTTATCTATGTTAACGTATCCAGGCTTGTAGATGGAACCACTGCCCAGATTAAGCCTGACTTTTTTATCGGCCATAATTAGTTTAGCTCATCCAGGATTATAACGTATCGAGCGTCGTGGTCGTGTTTAGGTTTCTTGTTCTTGCTTTATGAATGTGAACCAGATGAGGATGAGCACTATCGCTAGTGCTGTGAAGGTGGTTGCTGATTCTGCGGGGGATGCTGTTATTCGCCCCACTATGCTGGTTTCCTCGCTGCTTGGTTTCATGAACTGCAAGCATAATATGACGGATGCTATGACGACGAAGGTGACTAATCCAACCAGGTAGTTAAAGTGTTTTTCCTGCATCTTTTACCGTTATTATATTGTTTTACTTCTTAATATCTCGTATCTGCTTTTTCAGTTCTTCGACGTTGGTTGAGTGGAATAGGTGGCTTCGGCAGCCGCAGTCGCCGCATCCGAAACCCTTGACTGAGCTAAAGTGTTCCTTGAGATGCTGCGCTATCCTGCATTCCCATCTTTTTTCAGATTCCATATATAAGACATCTTCCACCTCTGCGTGCTCAAGCAGGTAGTCTATGTGCCAGTGCCTGTTTTTTTCTTTTCTAAGATGTCTTTCCACCCTTCTCTCCAGGTTGTTCATCGCTGAGCCGACGTATGCATAGTACCCCTCTTGGAATCCCAGCTCACCTAACCTGCCCACATTGATCCGTTTATCCTCAGGAACCCGGATCAACAGAACATATGAGCCCTTCATTCTATCTGCACTCATCTTTTCCTGGATTCTTCCTCATCCTTTCGCTCTTCAATGCGCATATTCCCTCATAGATCTGCTGTTTTCTCCGGGCTATGTCGAGGTCTGTTGAGATGTACTTGATTAGTAGGATGCCTGTGAGGAAGCCCCCTATGTGGGCGAAGTATGCTATCTCCCCCATGAATCCGTACTGTAGGGACATGAATCCTGGGAACAGCTGCATAAGGAACCAGAATCCGATAAGCAGATAAGCTGGTATGCGTGCTAAGCCTCTGTAGAGGTGGTAGAAGACATTGAAGGGGAATCCTATTAGCAGCACGCTTTTCACGTTGGCCTTTGGGTAGATGTAGAAGTATGCTCCGAGGACGCCTGCTATTGCGCCAGATGCTCCGAGCATCGGTATCTCCGAGCCTGGATCGATCAGGACTTGGAAGAGCGACGCACCCACTCCCGATATCAGGTAGAAAAATATGAATCGTTTCTTCCCCAAGACGTCTTCGATGTTGTTTCCGAATATGTAGAGGAACAGCATGTTTCCCGCAATATGGAGTAATCCGACGTGCAGGAACATTGAAGTAAATATTGTGTGAAGTGCTTGTCCGCTGGCTATCTCCTTCGGTGTTGCCCCATATGAGTAGACGAATGCTTCTACGTCTCCCTCAACAGCCAGGTTTATCTCGAACCAGAAGACCAGGATGTTCAACACGAGGAGGGCATAGACGACCCACGCCCTACTGTATGTGGGGTTTTCGTCTTCTATTGGGATCATCTTATCCTGCACCGAATTCCTTGAGTGAGTAGTATATTGCGTCAGCTATCAGTGTCTTTCTTCCTATCATACAGTTGATGTTCTTGAGCCTCCGTCCCTCAGAGAAGTAGTTGGACTCGAAGGCGAAGTCGAGGAAGAATGCGATCGTTGAAGGCACTCTACCCAGGTGTAAAGCATTCTTGGGCGAATCCTCTCCTATGAAGACGTTCACTCCTTCCGGGGCCTCTTCGGTCATCAGCAGCAGATTTACTGGTTGTTTTTCTTTTTCTATTTTTTCCAGGTCTTCTCTGTTCACTAATGCGCAGTATTCTGGGGGCTCGAATCTGTGTTTCACCCCCTCTATGATGTCAATCAACTGGAAAACCGTCTCTGCTATGCTTTCCGGTTTGCTGTAGTCTACTGTCTCCAGTAATTTTTCTCTACATTCTTTCGCTTCCTTGACTGTTTTTACTTCCTTTCCTGAGAGTTTTTTTACAATGGGAAGGGGTGCCGGCCTGGTTTCTACTGTGCCCGCTTCTTCTGCGAGTCTTATCTTTGTCTTGGTGAGGCTGAACAGCTTCTTTAAGCCTTTCTGGGCGTATTTTTCCATTTATATCCTTTTGTATACAAATTATATTTGATATACAGTAATTAAGAGTGAGTAATAGTGGGGTGATTCAGATGGCTGAAAAGTTAGGGGATAACATTGTTTTGGTTGGTAGGAAGGAGATTATGAGTTACGTGCTTGCTGTTGTTACGCAGTTCAACGCCGGCGAGAAGGATGTTATCATTAAGGCGCGCGGTAAAGCGATCAGCAGGGCGGTTGATATTGCGGAGATCGTCAAGCGCAGGTTTGTTCAGAACCTGAATACTGGGGACATCGTCATCGGCACCGAAGAGATCCAAGGCGACGAAGGCCCTGTGAAGGTTTCCACCATCGAGATAACCCTCGCCAAACAGGGCTGAACACCGTTTATATTATTCTAACCGAGGCTGATTTATATACCCTCATTTCTATAGATAACTTTATAGAAGATTATTGGTGATTAAAGTTATCCCTACAAAAAACAATTTAGACCCAAAACCATATCCCTTATTCTTGATAACAATTATACTAGCATTATCTCTTCTAGGGGTTGATGAAGCAACCTTTGTTACAGATAACACAATAAATGAACCCGTAGAAGTCAAAAACCTGACCTTGAACGATACCTCCAACATGACTCATGACGTCGAAGTAGCTATTGACTACAAAGACAGTGTGAACGGCATAAAACTCCTAGATAACGGAACCCCTACCCTAGAAGACCCAACCAACCTGTCCACCAATAGAGCCTACTTGATTAGATATAAGATAAGGAACAAAGGAGATTTCAACGAGACCATAAACATAACCATAACAGTGAGTAATAGCTCCTCTCTGGATGCAATTAAAAAACATAAGTGGAATCTAAATGCTGGAGAATACAGATCTTCTCCAGGGGATGAATGGAACACAACAAACCTAAATGGCAAATACATAATAAGCGTGAATACCTCAATCCCAGATGACTGCAACATATCCAACAACCTCAGAGTGCGGGAGGTAAACATTCTAACCCAGACCACAACAACAAGCTCAACAAGCACCACAACTACTACATCAACAACTACAACAACTATGGAAACCACGACAACCTCGACAACAAGC
>JAFGDV010000023.1 GCA_016931955.1 Candidatus Altarchaeota archaeon
ACCTTGCGCTTGCACCTCCTTTGTTTTTGACATTTTAGTGTGTTTGTAAGTTCATACCACACCCTTTAGGGTGTGGTTGTTGATTTTCTTTATTTTTTGGATTTCGTGTTCGTCCAGTTTTTCGGAGTATATTATCCTCAGGTGTTTGGCGTCTTCAAGGTCTTTGTCGGATTTCAGGTGTTCTTCTTTGAAGGCTATGTTGGCTTCTATGCTTGAAAAATACACATCTAATCCAGTTAAAGGTATTTTTGTCCGGGTTTTTAGTTGGTATTCGTCTAATGCGTCTTTGGCTAGTTTTAGCTCCATTTCTGGTATGAATTTTCCTTTTTTCACGAACCTTATGCTGCTATTCTCTGTGAGGTATTCGTCATAGACTTTTTCGGGTTTGCCGGGCTGTATGCACTCAAATCCTCCTTTCTCTAAGTCGTGGTAGAGTTCTGTGAATTCTTCTCTGGTTATCCGCTCTATCACTACGTCGATGTCTTCTGTTCCTCGGCTTCTGCCGTGTGCTATGGCTACGAATCCAGACACTATGATGTATTTGCAGTGTTTTTCCAGGATCTTGGTGAAGTCTTCTGTGAACTCATCTAGCAGCGTCTTGTCGCTTACGGATCTGTCCGCGCTCATGATTAGATATTGACTTAAAAAGAATTAAAGAAAACCATATGCCGAGGGCGGACAACTGTAGGGGATAGAAACGCCTGCACGAACACAGTCGATTATACAGATGAAAGCGCAGTAGCGCCTAACAAATGCCAATACACTTGCTCGGAACCCTGGCCACCAGGAGGCATATCTGTGCCTGAGTCCCTCGGAGTGTTGGCTGTGATTATGTTGACTGCGTCAGGGTTCGTGTACCTGATAGCGAGAAGAAGGGGGTAACTTCTCCTCTTTCCCTTATCCTTATTTTATGTTTAACTGTATCAAGCCAGAAACCGCCTTTTATTGAACTGATTCTATTGAGTAAATACGGGAGGTGGTTGTTAGATGACCGATAGACGTACTAGTGTGGGTTTTCTCAGGAAGCAGGTATCTGAGTTCATCAAGGAACGGGACTGGGAGCGGTTTCATAATCCTAAGGATTTGGCTGTCTCGATTAGTATTGAGGCGGCTGAGTTTTATTGTCGCGTACTAAAGATATAATAATTGGGGACTAGAGTTGGATAGGTGTATGAATTGTTGATATACCTAAAAGGCGAGAAATTAATATACCTAATGGTGTTTTGAGATGTATGTTGACGCTGATATAGGGATAGATGAAGAAAAGATAAAATCTTCTGGTGAAATCCTGTCTATATTTGACAAGAAGGAGATAGATGGGGGGTGGTCCTTTGCTGAATATAAGCCTTCAGACACAGGCAAATGGAGTCATAATTATCATCGATATCCGGCTAAATTTATTCCACAGTTAGTGGAAAAATTAATCGGCGAATACGTATCCTCTGAGGAAGCTCATGTAAATGATCCTTTTTATGGTTGTGGGACAACTATCGTTACTGCAATTTCTAGGGGATTAAAGGCAAGTGGGACTGACATTAACAGGATAGCCTATTTAATGACTAAGGTAAAATCAACGCCAATAGACCCAAGATATCTTGACAAAAAAATAAATGACTTCTTAGCTAGCATAAAGAATTTGGATGATTCTCAGACACTATTAGATACTAAAAACATCGAACCTTTAATTCCAGAAAGGCAGATTGAAAGAATCAATTACTGGTTTACAGAAGAAAATAAAACGAAGCTTGGTAGAATCCTAAGGATTATTCGTGAAGAAAACGACGAAAAAATAAGAGACCTTCTTACAGTTGCTTTTAGTCATATCCTCAAGAGTTGTTCTATATGGCTTCAAGGAAGCACGAAACCAACTCGGGATCCGAAAAAGAGACTTATTGATCCCTGTGTTGCTTTGAGAAGACATTTGAAGAAGATGCAGAGGGGGAATAGTGATTTCTACAAAGTTGTTCCATCAAATGTTCGAGAAAATCTTGGTGAATACCTTAATATCAAAATTGGCGACGCAAAGAAGCAACCTGTTGCAAATAGGAGTGTTGATTTGATAGTGACTTCAAGCCCTTATGTTACAAGCTATGAGTATGCAGACTTGCACCAGTTATCAACTGTTTGGCTTGACTTAGCTGAGGATTTAACCGAATACAAGAAGGAATTTATTGGAACCTCCTATAAGAGTTATAGCGATAAAGAACTGAAAAGTAAGATTGCTGTAGACATAGTCAATAAAATGCTTGAAAGGAATCAAAAAATGGCAAAGGAAGTCGAGGCTTTTTTCATAGACTTGGAAGCAGTTTTTGATGAAAGTTTTAGGATTTTGAAGCCCGGAGGTAGATGCTGTTATGTTATTGGCGATACCAAGTTGAAGGGAGTAAATATACTGAACGCTGAGGTCTTTGCTGAGAGTTTGCAATATTCTGGATTTAGGCTTGATAGGGCTATAAAGAGGGAGATACCCTCCAAGATACTTCCTCAGAAGAGGGATGAGAAAACAGGTAGATTTGCCAATAATCATAATGCAAACTCGGAGGCTTATCCTGTTGAGTATATTGTAATTGGATTAAAGGAGTGATGGATGTGAATTTTGAAGATTTGAAACAACTGTATCTTAAAAAACGAGAACAAAAAGGGGATGTTGTATATAGAAGTATTTCGGAATTACTGAAAGAAGCGAAGGTGATGCATAAGAGAGATTGGTTGGAGCATCCAACCCCAAATAGGGACCATGAACAAAGTTGGCGTGCATTTAAAGGGAAAAATTTGGAGAAATTAGTTCAATTTATTATAACTGAAGAGGTTGAAAAACTTGGGCTAAAGGTGGTTAATGGTAATAAATTGGAAAAATCAACGAATTTATCGAAAGAACTAAGTCAGGTTAAGAGAAACTTGGCTATTGATTATGGCGAATTTGGCTTGCATTTACCGGATGTTGATATCATCATCTATGATCCTAAAAATTATAAGGTATTAGCTGCGATTTCAAGTAAGGTTACTCTGCGAGAAAGAATTGCCCAAACAGGTTATTGGAAACTTAAACTTCTTCAGGATGGAGCTACAAAACATATCAGGGTTTATTTTATTACACCCGATGAGGATGGTACATTAACTTTTAAAAAACCGACGAAGAAAGGCAGAGCTATTGTAGAAGTAGACACAGATGGAAGTTATGTAATGTCTGAAGAGGAAATTGAGGAAAGCAATAAAGTAAAAATGTTTGATAAATTTATTGAGGATTTAAAGAGGCTAGTGAATGATAGATGACAAACCCATTTTGCACCCAACTACTCTCTGGGATTTTCCTAAACAAAGTTACGGAAAAACTCCAAAAGGTGATTGGAAATTTAATGGCGTCACCCCTGCAGGAGCTATTTACAACCTTATCTTGAGATACACAAAACTTAGTGATTTAGTCGTAGATCCGATGTGTGGAAGCGGTACGACAATAGATGTCTGTAAAGAGGAGGGTAGAAAGGTTATTGGCTATGATATAGAACCCACAAGGTCTGACATTATCCGAAATGATGCGAGGAAGATACCCTTGTCCGATAACCATGTGGATATGGTTTTTATCGATTCGCCTTATGGGGATAATGTTAATTACTCAGATAACCCGAATTGCATCGGTAAAATATCCTGTGAGACGGAAGAGTTTTATCAAGAATTGGAAAAAGTTGCTAAAGAGGCATATAGAATCCTGAAACCAGGTAAGATTATTGCTTGGATTATTGGTGATCATTGGAGAAAGAAATCAGGATTTATACCCGTTGGATTTAGAGTCCATCAAATGCTTGAAAAATACTTTCAACCTGTTGATATAATATGTTTAATAAGACGGAATCAGAGATCAAACACGAACGCATGGGAGCAAAGGGCAATAAAATATAATTTTTATTTGCGGGGATTTAAACATTTATTTATAATGAAGAAACCCTAAGAAACTAAATCGAGATGACACTAAAAACAGTTAGACGAAAGGAGAGATATATACCCGAGGAGACCAAAAAATTTAAAGAAAAGATAAGAGGGAGCATACAAGTTGGGTATCCAAGCTGTCATGGTAATAATCCTGACCCGGATAGAAACTGTCCGCCTTTGGATGAAATTAATCGTTGGTTAACTGAGAATAAAATAAAATCTAAAAAGCCCCCTGTGCATCTCATGCCTGCCAACTGGGAATGCAAAACATGTATTTATCTGGATGATAGTTGAGTTGGATATAAATCATTACAACCTTTGATTAATCTAAAAGCCTGTGCTAAGATAGAGAGGAAGACGGGAAAAAGGGATGGAGGGATAAAGTATGACAAATTTGATTCTAGAACGGGAGTGGAAGACCATAGACTATGAATTATTTGAAAACAAACCGGATAGTGCACCTTTTTCGGAGGACATCATAAAAAGAAGAGAACTGCTTTTGATTGCTCAATGCCTGCTTTCAGATTACAGAGCAGCGAAGATCCTCAAAGACAAAGAAACAATAGGAGGACTCTACCGAGCAACCATGGATCTGTACTCTGACTGGGGACATTATGATGCAATCAAAAAGAATTACTCACAAAGCGAGGCAGGAAAGCGATATTTTATCAAGATGTATGAAACGGCTGTTGCCAATAACGACAGGAAAATGATCAACTTCTGTAAGTCAGTATTCGACGCCTATAACCATTTTGGGATTAATGGACACATACTCCGACCCAACGGCAAAAGAAAAAGAACCTAAAGTCTGTCCGAAGTGTAAGAGCCCGCTTCTGGGATGTGCCTAGACGTGAAAAGTAAAACTCTATTTCTTCGTCAGCTTTTTTCGCCAGAAGTCTTCCGACTCCACCCACAGATTTATTGAGTCTTTCCTGTATCTCACATAGAATACGATCATTGCCCCTGCGACTATTAGTGCCGCCTTCCAGTATGCATATGGCATCTCCGTTAAGATCTTGGTGTAATCATTTTTTGGGTCGCCTACTTGGAGAATAAAGTTAAGCAGCAAATCCAAGAAGGCAGTGTAAGGAATAAGTCTCAGAAATCTGTTCCGCGGTATCCTGAACGCGAATACGGCTAGTATCATTAAGTCCACTAGATAAGGTGCGATCGTCTTTAGGAACACGAACCCATAAGTTGCACCATAAATGTTTTCACAAGTCGTCGTCGGCTGAAGTTGACTACCAGACAAAGCTATAGACGCATCATACCCCCACCACACACAGACTAAATAATGCGCAGGCTCATGCACCAAAAAAGCCCACAAACCCCAGGATAGACCGAAAACCAGAACCAAATACGTTACTACGACAATCTTAAGCAACGTAGACTTTTGGAGCATTAAACTAAATAACGGAAGCTAAACAAAAAAAACATACAGAGAGCCGTATTGGTATGTGCCTGAGAGCATGTCTTTGATTTTCATGTTTTATTTATAGAGTTCTAAAGATTATTAAATAGGATGGACCGGAAAGACCAGAGAATAGACGAAACATATGCGAACATCAGAAGCATACTGGAGACAGCACGAACAAAAGCATACAGAACAATCAACCAAACGATGACGGAAGCCTACTGGAACATAGGCAAAATAATCGTCAAAGAAGAACAAAAAGGAAAAAAGAGGGCAGAATACGGCAAAAAACTAATCAAAGAACTCGCCAACAGACTCACGAACGACTACGGCAAAGGCTTCACGGAAACCAACCTCAGATACATGAGACAATTCTATCTCACCCAACCAAAACATCACGCATTGAGTGACGAATTAACCTGGACACACCACCGCCTCCTCCTAAGAGTAGAGAAACCAGCAGCCAGAAGCTTCTACCAAATCGAAGCAGAGAAAAACAGGTGGAGCACCCGCGAACTCGAAAGACAGATAAACACACTCCTATACGAAAGAATCGCGCTCAGCAAAAACAAAGAAACAATTAAAGCACTAGCACAAAGAGGACAGGAGATAGAGAAACCACAGGACGCGATAAAAGACCCCTACGTCCTCGAATTCCTAGGACTCAAAGAAGACAGAGACTACCTCGAAAAAGACCTTGAGCAGGCACTAATAGACAAACTCCAACAGTTCCTACTCGAACTCGGAAAAGGATTCAGCTTCGTGGAAAGACAGAAGAGAATAACAGTCGACGCAGACCACTACTATGTAGACCTAGTCTTCTACAACTACATACTCCGCTGCTTCGTACTCATAGACCTCAAAACAGGAAAACTCACCCACCAAGACATCGGCCAAATAGACTTCTACGTCAGATACTACGAAAAAGAAATAAAACAGGAAAACGACAACCCCACAATAGGAATAATACTGTGCGCAGACAAAAACCAGACAATGGTAAAATACACACTACTCCAAGACAGCAGACAAATATATGCGCCCAAATACCAGCTACTGCTACCAACCGAAGAAGAACTAAGAAAAGAAATAGACAGAGAAAAAGAACTCATCCAAAGAGAAAAAAACGCCGGCAGACGACGCAGACACGTCTGAGCCATTCTACTACAACAAAGCGCAGCTATAAGCCCTAAATGCAATGAGCCCACAGACTGGGACACGCCGAGGAAAAAGAAACAGGGGGGGATTTTAACGGATGATCTCTCCTCTAGTTTCTGTCTTATCCCCTTTGTCCTTGATCATACGCCTATAAGTCCACCAAAAAACCACGGCAAAAACAAAATAATTCAATGCCTGATGAAACAACCTAAAAACCCAGTTAACAAGATCCATAACCCACATAAGAACATAGTCCATCTTGTCTATCATATACAAGTCTTACAATAAATAACTCGAGTTTTTCTAGGTTAACTTGACGTAGCCTGGAGGGAGAGGAGGAAGTCTGAGTAGCATGCCCTCTGATGTGCCTATTCTTAACGGCCAGGTTATAATGATGAAATACCTAATATATATTGTGTGCAGCCGGCAAAGATGCTGGCAGCGTGATAAATAAGAGAGGAAAAACAAGATGGCATACAACCTAACAAGTGACAGAACCATGCACAAGGTAATCTGCTCTGACTGCGGGAGCGAAGCGGAAGTCCCCTTCAAACCCAGCGGCGACAGACCAGTCTACTGCAAGGAATGTTACAGAAAACACAGACCCGAGAGATACTAACAAAAATTATTCTGTTCAGTTAACACACTTTCTTGGTTTGAACTTTCAGCAACATAGCCTTTTTTTCTATGAGCTAAAAGACATCCAAAAAACGATGGAAAACACAAGCAAACCACTTACTTCTTTTTTTAAGTCAAACAAAAAAACCCCAGCCCCCACTCCAACCAAAAACAAAGAGCCAACAGACTGGGACGGGGCGAGGCGGGGGAATTTCCTAGGGATTACAGATTTATTCCTGAAATACCAATAATCTATCAAGATGACGGAAGAGTTGATTTCTATAAGGATAGAGGAGCTCGAAGAGGGGGGTTATCTGGCAACGAGTGACGAGCTTCCAGGGCTGGTTGCCCAGGGAAGGACGATAGCAGAGACGATGGAGATAGCTAGGGACGTTGCAAGGAAGCTGATAGAGTCCTATGTGGAACATGGAGATCCAATCCCCTTCAAGCTAAGACATAAAAAGAAGCTGATCTCAGAGCTGAAGATTCCCGTCGGGATGGCAGTATGACCAGACTGAGATCAATGAAGCCCGAGCAAGTCATAAAGAAACTTAAGAAGGCAGGGTTTCAGTTCGACAGACAAGCCAAGGGAAGCCATGAGATCTGGTATAATCCTATAACGAAGAGGAGAACCACAGTACCCAATCATCCTGGTGTTGACCTGCCCAAGGGGACATTGAAAGCAATAATAAGGCAGACAGGTCTGACATTAGAAGAATTTCTTGGATTATGAAATGTTTGTCCATTGGCGGAATTCAACCTGCTGCCCGGGGAAACGCTGAGTAAAATCAGTCCTTTCTTAGCACCACCCTATAGAAGTAGTAAGAGAAGAACGCTACAATTGACACAGCAAACAACACCCCACGAGCCTCCAACAAAAAATCCAAGACAAAACCCACCACCGCGGCGACAAATAACAGGATAAAGTACTTCCTAGAGGGATAGACCCTATGAGCCATATTAACTATTACCCTAAACCAAAAATAAATAACAGGGTTTTTCTTTAGGTTAACTTGATGTAGCTGATGAGGGGGTAGGAGACGGGCATGTTCTGTGGTTTTCATGGGGATATATGGGGTTTAGTGATTTATAAAATAAGAGATGTAAAGTTCACTTTGAGATAGGGAGAGGAAGAAGGAGAAGCCCCACAAGAACTCGAAGAATAAAACTATTTTTAGAGCCCGGCGTTGAAATAATATAATGAGACAGAATGGAACAAACAGAAGACTTGGCAGCCGAAATCAGCAGACACCACAACGAAATAAAAGCATACGGTGTCAAAAAAATAGGAGTCTTCGGATCATACGCCAGAGGACAACAAAAGAAGAGAAGCGACGTTGACGTATTAGTGGAGTTCCGGAAAGGCCAGAAGACATTCGATAACTACATGGACCTAAAAATCCTCCTGGAAAAAAAACTCAAAAAGAAAGTCGACCTAGTCATCAAAGAAGCATTAACCCCCCCACTCAAAAAACACATACTCGCCGAGGTAAAATATGCACAGAAACCATAAACTACTCTTAGACGACATCCTAGAGGCTGCAGACCGCATACAAGAATACACCAAAAATCTGACGCTCGCAGACTTCAAGAAAAACAAACTCAAAGTCGACGCCACACTACGAAACCTAGAAGTCATAGGAGAAGCAACAAAAAACATCCCAGAAGAAGTCAAAAAGAAGAACCCTCAAATAGAATGGAAAAAGATGGCAGGATTACGAGACATACTCATACACGCCTACCCCAACATCGACATAGAGACCATATGGGACATAATAGAAAACAAGATACCAGAACTCAAAAAACAGATCAAGGAAATAAGATAACCTATGAGAGGCAGAAGAGTTCGTTCTAAAAAAATTAGAACATTTATTCTAAAAAATAGAACACAAGACAGGAAATAAAGGCGGCATAAATGTAAGAGCCCGCTTCTGGGACACGCTTAAACGAGAAGTCTTCGAGCATGTTCTTTGTTTTTCATGGGGATATATTGGGTTTAGTGATTTATAAAGTATGGTTTCCTAAAAGATTTAAGCATGAAAACCCTAAGATACAACACAGGAGGATGCGCGAACATGACTGAATCAATGATCAACATACCCAAAAAAGAATACCTACTCCTACTAAAATACAAAAAACTAGTGGACGCCGAATTCAAGGAAAAATTCACCAAAAAATTCCTCGAAGACGTCAGAAAAAGCGAGGAAGCCCATAAAAAAGGAGAATACGCCAGATGCGAGAGCAAAGAGGAAAGAAAAAAACTGTTCGACTCTCTGTGATATCCATGGCCTACAAACAGGACTATACAAAGCCGTTTCTTCAAGACGTTAAAGACATAAAAAAAGACAAAAACCTGTTAAACAGACTCAACAGAAAAATTGATGAAATCCTAGAAAACCCAGAACACTACAAGCCATTAAAGAAAGACCTGAAAGGAAAAAGAAGAACCCACATCGGATCATACGTCCTAATATTCGAAGTCCGAGAAGACACCATCATATTCCACACATTCAAACACCACGACTACGCCTACCAGATAAGATAAAACACTGCAACGAAAACAAAAACACCCAGATACAAAAAGCCTGATTCTAGGATGTAGCCGAGGCAGAATAGGATTAAGAGAGCATGTTTTTGTTTTTCATTCTATTTGTAGCCGAATCGGCGGTCATACATTTTGTGGTTTAGGACTTCAAGGACGATGCAGGCCACCCCCGAGTTGTCGCCGACTAGTGAATAGATTAATCTCCAACGGCTGTCAAGGCGAAGCCTCCACAGGTTATTGACGCCGAATCTTTGAATATAATACCTAGGGAATAATCTCTTCCGGATGCGTTGGCCGGCACAGAGATCAGATTCCAGCCTCTCTAAGCCTCGGCCGATGATCCTGGAGAGGTACTCGGCTTCGCCGTCGCCGCCTGAAGCCTTCAATCGAAGATCCTGCAGTTCGCTGGCGAAACCCGGAGAAAACAGAACCTCGGTCAACGTCGATATGGGATAGAATCCTTCAGCAGCTTTTTGAGTTTCTTGTTGTCAGCGAACACCCAGACTATGCGGCCGTTTCTGTCGAAGACTATCTTGTTGCTGTCGGCCAGATACGCTAAGACTACGCCGAAGGTCTGCCACATCACGGCCTTGGGGAGAGCCCTCCAAAGCTGGTTCTTCGTCGGCGGCTCATCCAGCTTCCTGAGGGTTTCCTCGACCATCAGGATCGTGTCCAGCCGCGGCAGATGCACTATATTCAGGGGTTCCATCTTGTATATAATATTATATATATGGACACATATATAAGCTGCAGGACTCCAGGCCCGCACCAGGAGATTATAAGGTTTAAAGATTTATAAAGTAAGAGATGTAAAAGCCCACAGACCGGGGACAGAGATTTTTATTCTTGTCTGATGTAGAATACTGTAACATGAAAAAGATGATGATAACATGCTTGACATTGATCCTGCTAACAAACGGATGCCTGCAAACAGACCCCGCACTCTGCGAACATATCGCAGACCAAAACAAAAAAGACACATGCTACAACTCACTAGCCATAAACAAAGAAGACTCCCTCTTCTGCGAAAAAATCCAAGACCAAAAAACCAAAGAAAAATGCCACAACGACATAGCAAGATATGGAGAAATAACCCTCTGCGAACAAATAACAGATTCACAACAAAAAGACACATGCTATAACTCACTAGCCATAAACAAACAAGACCCCCTCTTCTGCGAAAAAATACAGGGCACACAACAAAAAGACGAATGCTACGAATGGATTAGCCAAATAAGAGAAGACCCCACATTATGCGGAAAAATACAAGACCAGACCACAAAAGACAGCTGCCACACTACAATAGCACAATACACAAAAGACCCCCTAATATGCGAACAAATAACAGACCAAGACACCAAAGACAACTGCTACGAAAACATTTTTTCAAACAACAACGACCCCGCAATCTGCGGACGGATTACGGACTCACCACAAAAAAACGAATGCTACCTAAAAACAGCCCACAACAACAAAGACGCCACATTATGCGAACAAATCACAGACCAAAACACCAAAAACAGATGCTACTGGACAACAGCCCTAAACAAAGAAGACTCCACATTATGCGAACAGATTACGGATCCACAACAAGAATATCAATGCTATGATCTGATTGCTAAATCGAGAGGAGATCCCTCAATCTGCGAAAAAATCAGAGACCAAAGCACCAAAGACGACTGCTATTTCAGCGCCGCAATATACAAAAACCCCCTCTTCTGCGAAAAAATCCCAAACAAAATAAAAAAAGAATACTGTTACACCATGGTCGCCATATACTCAAACAACCCCCTAATATGCGAACAAATCCAGGATCAACAAAAAAAAGGATACTGCCACCAGAGTATTCTACTTTATAATACAGGCCCAGCATATTGCGAAAAAATCAGAGACCAAAGCACCAGAGACAACTGCTATCTGTCAACAGCCTACGACAGAAAAGACCCCACAATATGCGAACAAATACAGGACACACAACAAGAATACCAATGCTATGATTTCATTGCTCAATCAAAAGGAGATCCATCAATCTGCGAACACATCAGAGACCAAGACACCAGAGAAGTATGCAAAAAATTCATACAATAACACAGTTCTGGCTTTTTATTTTCTTGTTTCACGTAGAATAGTGTAACATGAAGAAGATCCTGTTCTCAATAGTTTTGCTCAGCGAAACAGCAACGGCATCATCCAGTGGTCTTCTCATCCGGCTAATCCAGGCACTATACTATCCAGTGTTTTTCCTAGCAACGCTCATGTACCTATACTGTATCATAGAATACCTGAAAGAAAGAAAAGACAAAAAATACCTGAAACACATAATAATCACCACCATAATAGCAGCAGCCAGCATAGCAGCCATAAACCTGATAAGCTGGGCCACATATGGATGCGTAATGATGCCCTACGCAGTCAGCGAAAACCTAGACTGCTGGGGTGCAGGATGCTTCGAACAAGAATGCCACTACAATCTGGCAATTAAAAAACAAGACCCCCTATTATGCGAACAGATCACAGACCAAGAAATCAAAGAAAGCTGCTACACTATAGTCGCCATATACAAAGAAGACCTCGACCTCTGCGAAAAAATACAGAACACAGGGCATAGAGAACACTGTTTGATGGAAACAGCCATAAAATCGGGAAATGCCACAGTCTGCGAAAAATGCCCATATAGAGAATCCAGAGACCTATGCTATACCGCGATAGGAATAGACAAACAAGACCTCACCATATGCGACCGAATCCAACACGATTTTGAAAAAATACTCTGCTACCAAAATATTGCAGTTTCCTCATCAAACCCTTTAATATGCGAACACTTCACTCAACCAGAATTTTGTTATACAAATATTGCAGCAGGAACAAAAAACGAATCAATCTGTGAAAAAATCACAGATCAACAGAAAAAAGAATACTGCTACGAGTCAGTAGCCTCAAACAAACAAGACCCTGCATTATGTGAAAAAATCACAGACCAACACGCTAGAGATCGATGCTATGATTCCATAGCCTTAAACAAAAAAGACCCCACATTCTGTGAACAAATCACAAACCAGACCATCAAGGACAGTTGCTATAATTACATCGCAATAAACAAAAAAGACCCCACTCTCTGCGAACAAATCACAGACCAGGATATAAAAGACATATGCACAAACTACACGTCATAAAAACACCCCCCCAGCTGACACATGTCTAGAGAAACTCTCTCGGATCCGTTATCTCACCCCTGAGGGCGGAGGCTGCCACAGTCGCAGGAGAAGCCAAATAGATGCTTGCATCGGGGTTGCCCATACGACCTTTGAAATTTCTGTTGGCAGTGGATATAGCGTTCTCGCCGTCCGCGGGAACACCATTATGGGTGCCAACACACGGACCACAGCCGGGAGTGACGACGGCGGCACCGGATTCCACAAGGGACTGAATTATACCCTCACCCATAGCCTCCAAATAAACCCCCCGAGAAGAAGGCGCCACAATGAATCTGACGCCGGATGAAACACGCCGGCCCTTCAATATACTGGCTGCTATTCTAAGATCCTCCAAGCGGCCATTAGTACAAGTACCAAGATAAGCGACACTAATAGGAGTGCCCACGACATCAGAAACAGGACAGACGTTGTCCACCTTATGAGGCTTGGCTATCTGCGGCTCAAGGTCGGAGACATCATATTCCTGGATTTTTCCGAATTCGGCGTCAGGGTCATTTTTCACGACGACTGGTTTCCTCTTAGAATGCTTCTTGACCCAGTTCAGAGTCTTATCATCCGCTTCGATGAGGCCCGCCTTAGCACCCATCTCAATAGCCATATTACAGACAGTCAACCGGGCGTCGACGCTCAAAGAAGAGATAACTTCGCCGGAGAACTCCACTGCCTTATAGGTCGCGCCGTCAGCGGTCATCTTACCTATAAGGTATAGTATAAGGTCCTTGGAGTACACGCCCCTGGGGAGTTTACCATCTATTACGAGTTTTATGGTCTCAGGCACCTTGAACCATAGTTTTCCTGAGGAATAGACGGCGGCGATGTCGGTGCTGCCGATCCCTGTGGAAAAAGCGCCTAAGGCGCCGTAGGTGCAGGTATGAGAGTCTGCTCCAACGACAAGGTCGCCGGGAACAACGTGGCCGTGTTCGGGCATCAACTGATGGCATACGCCGCAGCCTACGTCGTAGACAGTAATGCCCTGATTATTGGCGAAGTCTCGCATCATCTTATGGAGGTTCGAAACATCGCGTAGGGGGCTTGGGGCGGAGTGATCTATTACAAAGGCTATCCTCTCTGGATTACTCACCCTCTTAGAACCCATCTCCTTGAATGCCCTGATGGCTAGGGGTGTTGTACCGTCTTGGCTCATGGCGTAGTCTATGCTAGCTATCACTATGTCGCCTGCGTAGGCGTCTTTACCCGAATGAGTGCTTAATATCTTCTCAGAAATAGTCTTACCCATTTTAAAGTATTATCGGCGTACAACCTTAAGAAGATCAGCGTTCGTGATAATGCCTTTGATGTCGCCCCCCTCCATGACAAGGATTGCTGTATTGTGTTCCAGGAGCTTGGAGAGTGTTGTCAATGATGTGGTGTTGTTCACGATGGGGAATGGGTGTTCCATGAAGTCTGCGACGTTTCTGTGGGAGAAGTCTTTCATGTTCGCTCCCTTCCCTATTTCGTTGAGTATTCTCTTCTCTGAGATGGAACCTGCGACCTTTTTTTTGTTGAATACTGGAATCTGTGATACCTTGAATCTGCTCATGATCCTTACGGTGTCTTCCATGGAGTCTGTTAATTGGACGCCGACGACCTTTGATGTCATCAGTTCTTTAGCGGTTATCTCTCTTTTCTTTAGCTCGTCCAGTGCCTTGCAGATGCGCTCCACCTTTGAGTATCTTGGGTCAACGGTTCCGGCTTCGAGTCTTGCGATGAGTGACTGGCTTACGCTGGCCTTCTCAGCCAGCTCGGACTGCGTTATACCTAAATCCTTGCGCAGCCGTTTTATCTCCGTTAGACCTAAGAGCCTCATTTTATGCGTATATGCATAATCTTAGGTATTTGATATTTATATATGAATATTCAATAACTAAGACATTCATGAAAACTATAAAGCAGATAAACGAAAAAATACGGAAAGGCGAAGCGGTAGTCGTCAGGGCTGATGAGATGCCCGAGATCTATGAAGAAAACCCAAGAAAGGCAGCCAAAGAAGTGGACGTAGTCACCACAGGCACATTTGGTGTAATGTGCTCTTCAGGGGCATTCCTCAACTTCGGCCACTCTGATCCACCTATAAAGATGCAGAAGGTCTGGTTGAATGAGGTGGAGGCCTACACTGGAATCGCGGCAGTGGATGCGTATATAGGCGCCACAGAACTCAGCATGGACAAAGGCCTAGAATACGGCGGAGGCCACGTTATCGAAGACCTGGTGTCCAGAAAAGAGGTAGACCTCAGGGCGACATCATATGGCTCCGATTGTTATCCCCGGAAAAAGATCGAAACAACCCTGACAATAGATGATCTGAGCCAGGCAGTGATGGTCAACCCAAGAAACTGCTATCAAAGATACAAGGCCGCAATAAATTCCACGAACACCATACTCCACACATACATGGGCACGCTGCTCCCCGACAAGAGGAATGTCAACTTTGCAGGCACTGGCGAGATAAGTCCTCTGGCGAATGACCCTAACCTGGAAGTAGTCGGCGTCGGAACAAGGATATTCCTATGCGGGGCCCAAGGCATCATACTAGGGGAAGGAACCCAGAGCTCTCCCCCGACCGGTTATGCGACCATACGCACTCAAGGAAACCTGAAGGAGATGTCTAAGGAGTTCCTAGCCGGTGCGTCGATTCTGGGGTATGGAGCGTCGCTCTTTATTGGCATTGGAATACCGATACCGATCCTGGATGAGCGAATAGCCCGGAATACTGCCGTAAGAAACGAGGACATAAGGGTGGACGTGCTGGACTTTGGTGTCCCCAAGAGGGACAGGCCCGTAGTAGGCCAGGTAAGCTATGCTGAGCTATTCTCCGGTAGGATTGAGATAGACGGTAAAAAAGTTAAGACGAGCCCGTTGTCGAGCCTTAAGAAATCCCTCGAGATAATGGACACACTAAAGGGGTGGATTCAGGGTAAGGAGTTCTTCCTTTCAGAGACGATCCAGCCCCTGCCGAAGGACTCCATCTCTAAGCCGATGAAGCAGAGGAAGATGGTGCCTTTTGTTGGAGAAATCATGACCAAGAGGGTGATAACAGCTCATCCGGAAGACTCTATTGACTCCGTAGCAGAAACCCTCGTCAGGAAGGAGATAGATCAGATTCCTATAGTGGACGCAGAGAGAAAACTTGTTGGGATAGTGACCTCCTGGGACATAACAAAGGCGGTTGCACTGAAAAAGAAGAAGCTGGGGGATATAATGACGAGGAACGTGATAAACTCAAGGCAGGATGAATACATAGATGCTGTCAGCCGCAGGTTTGAGAAATACAAGATACACTCCACTCCAGTAGTCAACGACAAAAAGGAGCTGGTAGGCATAATCACGATGGCTGACATACTACACAGCGGCGTCACTAACAAGCTTCGTAGCAAGACGAAAAAATGAACAAATACATGCTGAAGATACCCTCGGAGGTTGTTGATTCACCCATAATCGCAACCACTGTCTTGGAGACAGAAGTGATGGTCAACATACTGAGGGCGAAGGTGGACTATGACGAGGGCACGATTGTGATAAGCATACTCGGAGACGCCGAGGAACAGAGGAGGGTCGTGGAAGCGCTCAGGGGGAAGGGGGTGGAGGTAAGTAAGCTCGAGAAAAATATAACAAACGACTTGAAGAAATGCGTCAACTGCGGTGCTTGCATAGCTTTATGCCCTACTGACGCGATCTCATTCAACGCAGACCATTCTATCAGGGTGGAAAGTGAAAAATGCATCCGTTGCGGAGCGTGTGTGGTAGCATGTCCCCTCAGAAGCCTATCTATCCAGGTGATCTGAAAAGATTCGAGCTCAGTTATAAGCAGACTAGCGTTGTTGTTTTCTCGGATCTTGACATAGCATCGGAAGTCTTGGAATTCCTCGAGGGGAGGTATGATGAGCTTGAAGCCTACTGCCTGAAGGAGCCTCTTTTCCTACTATCGTATGACCCCGTGGGGTCGAGAAAGAAATCACCAACCATCGTTGAAATGATGGCAGCCGCCGCAGAAAAAGCCGAGGTTGGCCCAATGGCCGCAGTTGCTGGTGCTTTCTCTGAGCTAGTTGGCGGGTTCCTGCTGGAAAAGGGGGCGAGGGAGGTATTGGTCGAAAACGGCGGCGACATCTTCATGAAGTCTGAGAGGGATAGGATTGTTGGAGTATACGCTGGGGATTCGGTTTTTTCTAATAGGATCGGCTTCAGGGTGAGGCCGGAGCAGACGCCCATGGCAGTCTGCACCAGCTCTTCCTCAGTCGGTCATTCTGTAAGTCTCGGTGACTCTGACGCGGTTTCCGTTGTTGCGGAATCCTGCCCTCTAGCGGATGCTGCTGCTACGTCCATTGGAAATCATGTTAGGGGTGATGAGGGGATAAGCCTTGGGCTGAAGAGGGCGCAGGGGATAAAGGGGATCAAGGGGACGCTCATAATCCAGGGGGGGGAGATGGGTTTCTGGGGGGAACTGCCTGAGATAGTACCACTATAACTAATATTTTTCTTTGGTCGTGTAATAATATTAGGATGTAAAATGCATGATCTGGTCATCATCGGCGGAGGAGGCGCAGGACTTACTGCAGCCATTAAAGCGAAGAAGACGAACATGGATGCAAGGATTACCTTGATAAATAAGGAGAGTGTGTCGTATTCACCCTGCTCCCTGCCCTTTGTCATCTCAGGGGAAATAGAAGGCCTTGATAGGATATCCCATGATCTGAGGGAGATATGCAAGGAGGATGAAATAACGTGTGTGATAGACACAGTAACATCAATAGACGTGAAAAAGAAGGTCGTCAAAGTCGGGAGCGGAAGAGAGTTCCCCTACACCTCACTCATCATTGCGACAGGAAGCCTTCCATCTATACCCCCTACTCAAGGGATTGATCTGAAGGGGGTATACACCCTTCAGTGGATTGAGGATGCTCAAGCCATTCTTGAGGAATTGAGGGCGGCGAAGAATGCCGTCGTTATCGGTGGGGGCTCAGTCGGCTTGGAGATGGCGGAGGCATTCATCAAGAGGGGTATTAAGGTCACCATGATCCAAAGATCCGGGCACGTCTTGAGGAGGTCTCTGGATCCGGAGTTTTCAAAGATGGTCGAAGACGAGCTCATGAGGAATGGAGTGGAGATCCTCTTCAACACCCCTGTGAAGGAGATCCGGGGGGAAGGGGGCCATGTGAATGCTGTTGTCACACCCAATGGTGAGATACCTGCAGACATCGTCTTGTTTGGCGTCGGAGCCGTGCCCAATGTTGAACTGGCTAGGAATGCTGGAATAAAGGTCGACGAGGGGGGCATAGATACCGACGACTTGATGCAGACGAATATTGATGACGTGTACGCGGCAGGGGACTGCGTGGACTCTATGTCGATCGTTACCGGGAAACTGATGCTCAGCCAACTCGGCACTACTGCGATCAGGCAGGGCACGGTTGCTGGCATGAATGCTGTTGGGGGCTATGTGACCTTTGAAGGCGTCTTGAATTCGATGGTCTTGAAGCTCTTCGACTTGGAGGTAGGTAGAACAGGTCTTACTGTTAAGGATGCTGAGGCAGAGGGCATAAAAGTCGTCATAGGAACGGCTGTTGGGAAGACGAAGGCGGAGTACTTTCCAGGCGCAAAAGATGTCAAGATAAAGCTGGTTTTTAATGCTTTGAATAGAAGATTGATCGGGGCGCAGATAGCTGGCGCAGAAGGTGTTGCAGGGAAGATAGACTTGCTCGCCTTTGCGATAGCCAACAATGCCGAAATAGTTGATTTGATGAAGCTTAAGTATTGCTATACCCCCCCAATCACTCCATCACATAACCTGATAGTTCTTGCGGCGGAGAACGCATTCAAGAAACTCAGAAGGTTTATAGAGGTTAGAAAGAGGAGGTTTTAGGTTACTTGACGTTAAGGTAGACGTCGTCTTCTACGTGTCCTCCGCTGTATGTCACAGTAACGTCTACGCGGTAGGTTCCAGGGTATGTTGCATTAGCCTTCAGGTCGAAGTTGAGTTTCATGCTCTCCCCAGCTCCCAACTCAGCCGCTTTTTCAGTCTCCTGTTCCCGTTCGTCTCGGAATAATAGGGCGGGGTTCCTCGTCTTAAGCTTGACATATATGTTGAGATCATCTGTTCCCCTGTTTCGCAGATCAACCCAGAGTGTGCTCTCCCCTGTTAGCTCAACCTCGCCGGGCTCGGTGTAGGCGTTTATACACAACCCATTAGAGCATCTATAATCTGGTGTGAATGGGTTGAAGAAGGATATGGCCATGAAGATGAATATGACCACAGCTATCATGCTTATGACCACATTCCATCTTATCCTTGATATAAGGTCTTTGACTAGTTTCAATTTGATTACTAAATATTCTGAAACAGTGTATAAATAATCTAACGATGTATTATGTCTTCTATGACAGATTTTATCTTGTCTAATATGATGTCTTCCCCGTCCACCTTCCTGTCTTCCATCAGGATCTTTCCGTCACATATGGCCGTATCTATGCATGAGCAGTTTGCGGAATAGACCACGTCTGAGACCCGATTATGTCCTGGAGAAAGCTCAGGTTTCTTCAAGTCTATGAGTATCATGTCAGCAAGCCCATCTTCTCTGATGTCCCCAATATTGAGTCCAAGGGCTCTGCCCCCGTTCAAGGTCGCCGCCTCTAGGGCCTCTCCAGCCGGCATAACCGTGGGATCCATTGTAGAGTATTTGTGTATCAATGCAGCGGTCCTCATCTCCTCCAACATATCTAAGTTGTTGTTTGAGGCGCATCCGTCGGTTCCGATGGATATGATCAATCCAGCTTTTTTCATCTCCTGGTAGGGCATAATACCGGAGGCAAGCTTTAAGTTGGATGTTGGATTATGTGATATCCTGACTTTGTGTGATGCGAGGGTCTTGATTTCCTTGGGTGTGAGCCATATGGAGTGCGCAGCTATCAGCCTATCCGAGAGGAAACCGATGTCTTCCAGGAAAGGAACCGGTCTCTTTCCGTGCATTTTTTTGCAGTCTGTGTTTTCTTTCTCCGTCTCTGCGAGATGGAAGTGTATCAGCAGTTCTTCTTTGTCTGCTGTCTCCTTAACCCACTGCAGGCTTTCCTTTGACATAGTATATACTGCATGCGGCCCCAATGCAGCCTTTACTCTGTCGTTTTTCATCTCCTTGACGTAGTCTATGAATTCTAGAGTGTTCTTCTTCATCTGCTCAGCCTGGTCTTCCCTGAATAGGTCGATGTATGATTCTGCTAGGACCGCCCTCAAACCCATCTCTTCCGCTGCCTTCGCCGTTCCCTTCATATGCCAGTACATGTCGTTGAAGCACGTGGTCCCCGTCTTTATCATCTCCAAGCATGCTAGTTTAGAGCCCCAGTAGACGTCTTCCTCTGTTAGTTTAGCCTCAAGCGGCCATATCTTTTCCTGCAGCCACTCATGCAGTCGCATATCGTCCGCGTAACCCCTCAACAACGTCATCGCAGAATGAGTGTGCGTGTTAACGAAACCCGGGAAAGCAGCCTTGTCTCTGCCGTCTATGACATGCTCAGCCTCAACTTTCTCCCCGATCTCTACAATCCGGTTCCCCTCAATATAGATGTCTGTTTCATTACCACCTAAAAGCACGTCCTTGATCAGTATGCTCATCCCAGCTCCTCTATTGTTGTTTTAAGCAGTTTCTTGATTCTTTCAGTATTTCTTAGCGCGTCTTTCATGATCTCTTCGAAGTCCAGTTCCTCCTCCCTTATGCCGTGGGCGTAGTTGTCTACTGTGCAGATGCATGCGTATGGTATATCCAACTCCTTCGCCAGCGTCGCCTCAGAAGCCATCGTCATCCCCACGACGTCGGCGTAATCCTTGAAGAATCTTATCTCCGCCTTTGTCTCAAGCCGAGGGCCAATGGTCTGCGCATAGACCCCTTTCTCGATTACATCTATACCCGCTTTTCTCGCAGCGTTTATCATCGTCTCCCTGAGGAATTCATCCAAGCCAGGAGTGATGTGTTTTCTTTCATCATCAAAGAAGCTTTCTATCCCCCAGGGATTCAAGTAGTCGTCTGGTATGAGGATGCTTCCTGGCTTTATCTCCTTCTTCAGGCTGCCAGAGCAACCTACGCCGATTATTTTTTCGGCTCCGAGATCCCCTAGCGCCATGATGTTGGCTTTGTGGTTTATCATGTGTGGCGGGATCTTCCTGTCTCGTCCGTGCCTCGGCAGGAATATAACTTCTTTGTCGACTAATAGGTAGGTTTTCCCATACCTGTTTCCAACAACCGTTGGCTTCAAGTCCCCGAAGAAGTCTGCTTCTGAAAGCCCCGTCCCACCTACTACGGCAATCATGTTATTATTTTACCAAAAACATTAATTAAGTGATGAAAGAATTCAGCTGTGATCTGCGCTCTTGGGATAATATGCGTGCTCTATCGGAGAAGGTTGCAGGAAAGATCATTGAGTTAGGTTACAGGCCTGACGTGATCGTCGGCATTCTTCGGGGGGGTCTTGTTCCCGCTATGAACCTCTCCGATCTTCTTGGAATCTATAATATCCTAACTGTCAGAGTAAGGCACTGGGGCGTAACAGCCACCAAGGATGGGAGGGCAGTTTTGGATGTTCCCTTAAACCAAGACCTCTCAGGCAAGAAGATACTCTTGGTGGATGATCTAACCGATACCGGAGAAAGCTTTATGGTCTCCTTAGAGCATATCAAGACATTGAATCCAGCAGACGTTAAGACCGCTGCTTTAATCCATAAGTCCTCCTCCTCCATGAAGCCTGACTTCTACGCCGAAGAGGCCAAGGAATGGAAGTGGATCATCCTCCCTTGGAATCTCACCGAAGACCTCTGTAATCTAGTCAGGAAGGTCATGGGAGAACAGAAGGTTAAGGATGTTTCTGGGATAAGGACTGCACTGAAGCAATCATTTGATCTGGCGGTGAGCGATGAGGGCATAGAAAAAATACTGGAGGAACTGAGGAGGAGGGGTCTTTACTGAGTGACCACTTCCAGGTATACCTCAAAATCGCCCTCACCCAGTTCAGGATCCTTAAGCAAGCTATAGGTAAAGTTCTCCCAGAATCTGCCTGAATCATAGACATGGTCTCTGCGCATTTTTTTGATGGTATCCATTGATCTGCCTGTTTCCTGGAGCCTCCAGTTCAATTCATTCTTGTGTTCTCTGAGCAGATTCAGCAGGTCCTCTGCTATCAAATCGTCTGCTTCGATCATCTTGCCTTCTGGGTAGAGGACGATGGCATAGCATTCAAGTATCTCTATGCCCATTAATTCGTCTATGAGTTTTTCTGTGACTCCGTCTAGGAGCTTGTATTTTAGTGCATGGGGTCTGACTTCTTTTTCCCATCTCTTGATCTGGTGGTAGTCTTCGAAGCTGTCCAAGTCCTGAACAGGATCCTTCCGGGTGGTCACGAACAGGTGGATTGAGTTCATGTTTAATATCTTATTGATTTACTTATATAAACCTATCTGTAGTCTGTCATATCTATTGTGTATTCTTCCTCCCCGGTGTGTTTGATCACGACGAACCTTATCTCCCGGTCCCTTAATTCTCCGTAGTCCTTGAAGACGTAGGTGTTTACTGCGAAGTAGGGGGGTGAACCCGGCCAGTAAGCTGTCGTCTCGGGTGAATCATCCGTTATCGTCTCTATTGGATGGATGACTTCGCCCCTCAGCTTTATCACAGCCGCTATGTCGTCTGCGAAATCCTTTGAGTTGCCGTAGAGTTTCACCCTGAACTCTATCTCTCTCCGTGTCGTGATTTCATAGATCTCCTCATCGCTTAGTTTCCTGTATTCTCTGGCCTTTGACGCCGCCCTCAGGGCCAGGTTCAGGTATGGCGTGTATACTATGATGTGTTCGTAGCCTACTGTGTAGTTGGGGTACGAGTATTCACTGAGGATATTCGCCAGATCAAACCGATTCTCTTCACCCCAGTTTATGGCTTCGTCGATTTCTTTTTCGGTGAGCCACCTCTCCAGGATGGGGATGGTTGTCGTAGTCGTTGTCCTGCAGACGAACTCGCACAGGCACGTTGTCTGATTGATTCCACAGTATTCTACCGGTCTTGGATCGCATTGTTGCTGACAATATGTCTGGCAGTTGTCTTCAGTCCAAGGACATGGTTTTGTCGTAGTAGTTGTAGTGGTCGTCGTGGTTTCCTTGATCATGGTTGTTGGAGGGCAGTCCACTATGTCCGTCACTATTGTGCCGTCCCAGCACTGGTATTCTAGTTTAGGTTCTGATTGGCTGACACATCCGCAGAATAACGTGATAGAGAGTAAGAGGATTGTTTGCGCCCTCATATTATCCCTTTTATCCTTCTGCTATAAATACTTCAGGTTTTTTTATACCTAAGTGAAATACTTTATATGAGTGGGCTTTTTGGGGTCGTCTGCAGAGGCGACTGCTCTAGTAGTCTATTTCTCGGCACAGACTACCACTCCCACCTAGGAACACAATACGGCGGCTTGGCTGTTTATTCCGGCGACTCCATAAAAAAGAAGATCCACGACATCAGCAGAAGCCAGTTCAAGTCCAAGTTCTTCGACGACATACAGCTGATGAAGGGCAACTCAGGCATCGGTGTCATAAGCAATAAATACGCTCAACCCCTCGTCTTCCAGTCCCAGCTGGGGTCCTTTGCCATATGCACCGACGGCTTGATCGAGAACGAAGACGAGCTCATAGCTGAATTGATCTCGGACGGCATATTCTTCAACGAACTCAGCAATGGCTCAACCAACGCGACTGAATTGGTTGCTAGATTGATCTGCCAAAAGGATTCAATAGTTGAAGGGATCGCCTACATGTTCAAAAAGATTGAAGGTTCTATATCCCTGCTCTTGTTGAATAAAGAAGGCGTATATGCTGCGAGAGACCGCCATGGTCATTCATCCCTCGTAGTAGGTATTGGCGAAGATAAGTGCGCAGTAGCCTCCGAATCATGTTCCTTCCCGAACCTTGGGTTGGATTCTGTTAAATTCCTCGGACCCGGAGAAGTGGTCTTGTTGAAGTCTGACAGCTTTGAGTCCCTGAAATCTAATGGGGAGCTTAACAGGGTCTGCGCTTTTCTCTGGATCTATACTGGATTCCCTGCTTCAAGCTATGAGGGGAAGAACGTGGAATTCGTCAGGGAACGCTGTGGCATGGCTATTGCGGAAAAAGATGATGTGGAAGCCGACATGGTGGCGGGCGTCCCGGATTCTGGGACGGCGCACGCAGTCGGCTATGCCATGACGTCCGGAATCCCCTATAGGAGGCCGCTCGTCAAATACACTCCCGGATACGGGCGCAGCTATATTCCGCCTTCTCAGGAGATAAGGGACCAGGTAGCCTTTATGAAGCTTATACCAAGCGTTGACTTGATAAGGGACAAACGCATAGTCTTGTGTGAGGATTCCATCGTCAGGGGGACTCAGTTGAGGAATTACACCCTAAAGAAATTGTTCGACGCCGGCGCCAAGGAAGTCCATGTGAGACCTGCCTGTCCCCCTCTCCTCTTTCCCTGCAAGTTCAACATCTCTACCAGGACTAGGGACGAGCTTATCGCGCGGAGGGCGATCAAGTCCCTGGAAGGCAGAGATCTTGAGGACATCAGTGAATACCTTGATCCTAGTTCTGAGAAATACGGGAAGATGGTGGAGTGGATCAGGGAGGACATAGGAGCCACTTCTCTGAGATATATCTCAGTCGAAGACATGGTGGAGGCCATCGGTCTTCCAAGGAATGAACTATGCCTCTACTGTTGGACTGGAAGATTTCATTAATTTTAATCCCTCCTATATTATATCATGGACCTCAGCAATATCGGAGTCTTCGATATTTTATGGATTCTGTTCATTCTCTTGTTCCTGATTCCCTTGATCCGGAAGAAGTTCACGGACGCTGCAAGATTCGCATTAATCCGGAGTATTGAGCGGGCTAGGAAGTCTCGGGTTATCACGATGATCCACCGCCAGGAGGGTCTCAGCTTTCTTGGAGTCTCCCTCAGCTACATCAATATTGAAGACTCTGAGAGGATTCTCAGAGCTATCCGTTTGACTCCTGATGATGTTCCAATAGACTTGATACTGCACACCCCTGGCGGCATTGTTCTTGCCGCGACTCAGATTGCTCTCGCATTGAAGAAGCACCCGGCTGAGGTCCGCGTTATTGTCCCCCACTATGCCATGTCCGGCGGCACCCTCATAGCCTTAGCAGCCGACAGGATCATCATGGACGAGAACGCCGTCTTGGGTCCGGTGGATCCTCAACTGATGGTGTTCATGAAGTCTTATCCTGCTGCTTCTCTGTTGACTGTCTCTCAGCTGAAGGAGCCTAAGGACATGGACGACGAGACATTGATCTACATCGATGTGGCCAGGAAGGCTCTCTCTCAGACCAAAAAATTGGTGTGTTCTCTCCTAAGCAGCAGACTGGAAGCTAACGAGGTCGAGTTCATCTGCGAGAAACTGACGGAGGGCGTGTGGACCCATGATCATCCTCTCACTGTCGAGGATCTTAGGGGGATGAATCTTCCAGTGGAAACGAAGGTCCCAGTGGAGGTATACTATTTGATGAGCCACTACCCTCAGCCTACGAGGCTCACTCCTTCAGTGGAATACATCCCTGCACCGTATAAGAAGGAACCTAAAGTAAAGTAGGGCTTTTTAAAGAACCAAGTCTATAGATAATTCTATATCTACTGTAGGTGGTTGGCTTATGAACCTTAAGCAGAGAATCTTGGCTGTGTTGGTCTTTTTTATATTATGCTCTGGACTTACTGTGGCGGATTATGGTCGAATCTTATCTGTCCAAGAGAATTCTGGCAGAGATCTCTCGGATTATCAGGTTTTGGTTAATCTTTCAGGGGATGATTTCCCTGTTGAGTCAGCAGCAGGCGGTTCTGATATACGCTTCTACGATATGTATGGCCTTATGCTGCCTTACTGGATTGAGTCTTTTGATCCCTCCTCGCCTGAGGCGCTTATCTGGGTCAGGGTGCCTTTTATCCCTGCTAATGAGACAGCAGCTCTCTTGGTTTCTTGGGGGGAGCCTTCTCTGCCTGCGGTGAGCAATGCTTCCGCCGTCTTTGAGTGCTTTGACGACTTTGAGTCAGGCAGCTTAGGGAACTGGCAGGTTGTCGCAGCTAGTTGGTCTATCATCAATGAATCAGGTAACTTGGTTATTAGGGGTAGTGGGGGTTCGAACACCCATCATGGCTTGGCTTGGAAGGGATTTGTTCCCTTAGCGCCTGGGATTGAGGTGAAAGCGAGGGTTAAAAACATCGACCCATATAGTTCTAGTCCTGGTAGGGTGGATCCTGGCATCTATTGGGGTTATACTTCTCTTGCAGGTTCCGCACTCCCTGGTTATGCTGCTAACTCAGATAACAGGTATCATAGGCTTCGCGTTGTCAGGTCTACGGGTTCTGAGACCATCCTTGATTCTCAATACATATCCTCTATGAGTTCTTCAAAATACTATACCTACATCCTTCGTGTACAGGATGATGGTTCTCTCTCTGGCATGATACTTGACGGCGATTCTGTGATATATTCTACGAATGCTGTTGACCTTACCTATGTGAGCTCAGCAAACCATCCTGGCCTATTTGCCGACTTCGACGGCAAAGCAGGTTACTGGGATGATTTCGTGGTTAGAAAATATACATATCCTGAGCCGAATGTATCAATAAGCGAGCTTCCCGTACCTAGGCTTTTTGGGTTCTCTGACAACTTCAGCAGTGATTCTGGTATGTGGACGTATGTGGGCAGCGCCTATCGTGATGCAACGAACGAGTATGTGGTTCTCACGACAAATGGAGGCGGCCAGGTCGGCGTCGTCTGGCTGAAGGAGAATATTTCGTCGAATTTTTCTGTTGACTTCAGGTATTTGATCACCTACTGTGGGTTTTATAGGGGGGATGGTATGGTTTTCATGTTTTATAAGGACCGCAATTATGTGCCTGGCAGTGGAGGGGCTCTTGGGTTCATCGGCTCCCCTTCAGTTGTTCCAGGCTATGGCGTCGAATTCCAGACTTGGCTGAGCAATCATGTTTCCTTGATTAAGGACAGCGTCGACAACCATCTAAAGTCCGTCGGCGGCTCGTGCTACTGTGATGGAGTGTGGCATAATGTTTCAGTCAGAGTCAACGATTCCGGTGTCTCAGTCTTCCGTGATGGCGCCTTCCTGTTATCTTGGAGTGGTACTATGAATCGTTCCTTTGGTGGCTTCGGTTTTTCGGCCGCCACTGGTATGGCTGTAGAATACCATATCATCGACGACTTCAGGATAACTGCGGGTCATTCGCCTTCTCCTCCTGAACCAGGGCCGGCATTCAATTTCTCCATCTCTGATAACCAGACCACGTCTGTCGGCGGAGACGCAGTTTATGCGTTAACTCTGAGCAACCCGAACATGTTTCCATTAATTCTTAATCTGAGCGTCTCCGGCCTTGATGCAGGCTGGTTTACTCTGAGCGATGAGTCTGTGCTTCTGGTCGCCGGTGAAACACGTGATGTCTTGTTGTATGTGTCCGTCCCCGAAGACTGTGGCGCTGCCGGAGTCCGTCTCTTTAGTGTTTCTGCAGGCGGAAAGTCTGTTGATTCTGTTTTATTCGTCGATTCTGCGCCCATAATCTCTGATCTGATACCTCATAACTACTCTACTCTGAGCTCTAATGATGTCTTGTTTTCCTGGAAGACGTCTGTGAACTCCTCCACAGAGTTGTTCCTTAAAGAGGAATCTGAGCCTGATTTTTCATCCCTTGTGGGCGTTAATGGATTAGATCATGTTGTGCTTGCATCTAATCTTACCAGGAATATGCTCTACTCTTGGTATGTGCGCAGCTATTCTGTCTGCGGCTGCTCTAACTCCTCTGAGAGAGTCTTCTACGTAGACAACGGCGTCGTATTCACTCAGGATGATTACTTCTTTAATGTTGAGCGGGACTATAACCAGTATGTTATCCTCTCTGTCAGAAACCTGGATTCTGAGTCTCATACCTTATTAGTTCAGGCCATGAACCCCTACGATGACCTTATTGTGGGCTTCGTCGGTAATGGTTCACTTGACCAGAACCTCGGCCTTGATCCGGGTGAATCCGCTGACATGCATTTCATGGTCCATGCTCAGGATGCGATGCTTGAAGACTATTCTCTCCTTGTTAATCTCACAAACCTTGGCGTGGAGAACATCTCAGACTATGCCGTAGTCCACGTCCATGTCCGCCGTCCCAACATCAATTTCACGTTAACTGAGCTTAGTGTGAATCCAGTGACCTTGGCGAAGACTTATAAGATAACTAACTACGGGGATCCGATAACAGACCTCAAGGTGTCTGCGGATGATAGTCTTTCCGCTGGTCTTTTGTTTAATCCTGTTATAAACCACGGCAACCTCCGTAGCGGTAATTCAGTCGAATTTGAAGCCATCCCCGTCCTCTTTGAGAATTTCACGGGCATTGTGGGCGAGATCAGGGTTCAGGGGTTGGATTCTGTTGTGGTGGGGGGCGCTAACTTTACTCTGCCTCCAGGCAAGCAGGTCTATCTGGGTAAGGTGTATAATCCTCAGTTGTGCATTCAACTGGAGGACTGGTATTGCAGTAACCGCCCTAATGTCGACATATACTTTGATATTCCTGCGGGGTACTTTGCGGATAATTCTCAGAGCGGCACCCTGCGTATGTCGTTTGACCCAAACTATGATAACTGGCATGTTAAACCCCATAATGTCTACTTGAGCGTTAACGGGCACTCGGTTGGCTCCATAATCAACAGGATTCCTGAAGATAGTTATTCCTTCTCCTTTAGTCCGGAGCTTCTGCACTATTCTGAGAGCGGCGTCGGACGTAACGTTATCAGTCTGCGCTCAACTCATCCTCCAGGCCATTACTCCGTCTATTACGGCGTTGGAGTATGTACTTGTCTGGATGAGTATTCTGGCTATGTTGTCGCCACTAGTTCGGAGGAGGCCAGCGAGTTGTTGTGGAGTTTAAGTTTCCTATTCAAGAGTTCATCGTTTATCGACTTTGAGTTGTTGTCTCCTCTTCTTGGTGAAGAGTTGGTCGCCGGCAGGCCTACTGTGGTGAGGGCGCGGGTTATCGATGATGGTTCAGGCGGCACCTACCCTGTGAATGCTTCTTTTTCAGGCGGCAAGGTTGTCTGGTTGTTTGATGACGGAAAGCATGGCGACGAGGTTGCTGGGGATGGGGTCTACACCAACTATGTGGTTCCTCCTATGGCTCATACAGGCAGCCTTAATCTCTACTCCGAGAACTGTGTTACATCTGCCTTGTTTGAATTGGATTTCAACATATCCTTGCTTCCTGACTTGGCGGTTTCCTCTGCAGGCATATCCTTCTCTAATCCTTCTCCTGCAGTCAATGAATCCATAACAGTTGATGCTAGAGTCCACAACATCGGATACGATAATATCTCGGATGTCCGGGTTCAGTTGTTCGTTGGCTCTGATACGTTATCTGAGCAGGTTTTTCCGTTTTTGCCGGTTGGCAGCCACGTTTCTGTTTCAGCGAACTGGACTGCTTCAGCAGGCGACCATCTTTTCTCTGTTTTCGCGGATCCCTACGACGCCATCCCTGAAGTGTATGAGACCAATAATTTTGCCTCTAGGCTGCTTTCCGTAGGCGGCGGAGGTGGGGGTGGCGGAGGAGGTAATGGGACAGGTAATGAGACAGCAGGTGATCTTCCCGACCTGGCCGTCTACGGCCACGAGATCATTTTCATGAAGATTGGGGGTGGCGGATGATGGATCATAGAACCTCTCTCTTGGTCGTCTTTGTTGTTCTGTTGTCGACTTTAGGCGCTGCTGCCGGCTTCGATGTCTCCGTTGTCCCGAAGAAGGAGGAGGTGTCGGTTGGTGAAGTGGTTGACGTCGTCGTGGAACTCTCGAGTAAAGACTTTGAAGGCAACCTCTCTCTTTCAGTAGTTCTTGATAAAGAGGGGATTGATCTTTCCTGGTTTAATTGGTCTTCTCTTAATGTTTCCCTTTCTTTGGGTGAAGTGAGGGTTATCCCCTTGCGGGTCAATGTTCCCTTCATCACTTCTTCTGGGAATAAGAAGTTTGTCGTGGAAGCTGTATCCTCTGACAAGTCCTCATCCGGTAAGTGTATGTTTAAGGTCTTTGATTCTTCGCCGAGTGTTTTTCTGTCTTCTCCAGTGAATGACTCCTTCGTTGAAGACATTGTTGGAGTGGATGGCTTTGTTTCTGGCACTGATGTCCTGGTTTCTTTGTCTGTGGATTCTTCCTTTGTCTCCAGTTCTTTGCCTTATCTCTGGAATACGTCAGAATACCTGGATGGAGGGCATGTTTTGTCTTTGACCGCTTCCAGTAAAAAGGATTCTAATTCATCGTCCGTGTTTGTGGAAGTGGATAATACCTGGCCTTCTGTTTTGTTCTATTCTCCCTTGAATGGTTCCTGTGTTGCGGGTTTGGTTGAAGTGGATGGTTCTTTCTCTGATTTGTATCTTGATTCCACGAACTTGAGCATCGACGGCGTGGTCGTCTCCGATGTTTTGCCTTATACTTGGGATACTTCCATTTACTCTGATGGCTGGCATATCCTTTCTCTGTCAGCCTCTGACTTCATAGGTCATCAGTCATCTGTGAGTAATCATCTTTACGTTGACAACACGCCTCTTAGTCTCTCCGTCTTTGAGCTTACCGTGAATCCTACTTTGGAGGATCCTGAGTACACCCTCTTGGGTGTGGTGAACAAGAATGCCTCTGTCTACGTTAACGGCGTCCCTGTTTCTTTGGTGAATCTTTCTTTCATGCGCTCTCTTACCTTGCATGAGGGCCTTAACTCTGTAGAAGTCGTTGCCCTGGATTGCGTGGGTAGGAATGTTTCTTGGACTCAGTCTCGTGCCTTGGACGGCGACCGTCTTCCTGATTGGTATGAGTTGTCTGTTCTTGGAACTGATCCATTGGATGGTGACTCAGATGATAACAACATCTCGGATGGTTTTGAGGATTTTGACTCTGATTGGGTTTTGAACTATTTTGAGTTTCTTTTCTTGACTGATCCCTTCAGTAATGACACCGACGGTGATTCTTTGTCTGACTTCTTCGAGCTCCAGTACCTGGGTTCTTCTCCTCTTCTTTTTGACTCTAATGGCGACGGCTTTTCTGATGGTGTGGACGACCCCGACGGCGATTCTTTGTCTAATCTGGAGGAGCAGTCTGCCGGCAGTCATCCTTGGCATAATGACTCCGACTTCGATGGTCTTTTGGATCCTGAGGAAATAGTTTTTGGCTCTGATCCTATGTGGTTTGACTCCGACGGTGATTTTCTCAGGGATTGGAGTGAGCGTAACTTGGGAACTGATCCCTTGAATAATGACAGTGACTTTGATGGTGTCTTGGATGGTTTGGAGCTTTATTCTCTTAAATTCTTGAGCAATGATAGCCTGGCTTCTGCCGTTGTCACCGGAGTCGGCGACTTCACTGGCTTGGTTTCTGTGGAATATTTTTCTGAGAATCCCCTCTTCGCCTATGGTAGTCTTCCGGGTTTTGTTTCTGCCGCCGAATTCAGGTCAGCCAGAAATTTTTCGTCTGCCATGATCAGGCTTTATTATCCTTCCTCCGTCAACGAATCTAACTTGTCTTTGTTTTACTGGGATCCAATTGACCTGGAATTCATTGAAGTCGCCAACCAGACTTGGAACCCAGATGAAGACTACATCGAAGCCGAAGTAAGCCATTTTTCATTTTATTATCTGTTTGATTCGGGCAGGGTGTTTCGTTCTTGGGATAGTATCTTGTTTGACCTTGGTGATGTTGTCCGTATTTCTGTTCCCGTCTATAATTCAGGTAATGATTCTGCTTTTGATGTTCGTGTTGGCTTGTTTGTGGGTGATCCTTTTGATGGTGGTTTTTTGGTGGATGAGGATGTTATTTCTTATATTGCTCAGGATTCCTATGAGGTGGCTTCTTTTTCTTATACGTTGTCTGATGACTTGGAGTTGTGGGTTGTTGCTGACTTTGATGAAGCCATTAATGAGTCTAATGAGGCGAATAATGACGCTTTTGTTGTGTATTCTACGAAGGATTCTGATGGGGATGGTTTGTCTGATTGGGAGGAAGTCTACGGTACTAGGTTGACTTATCCTTGGTTGCTTGTCTCTCATCCTGATCCTTGGTCTGTTCCTGATTTTAAGGGTTATGGTCTGCCTAATGTTGACTCTGACTGGGATGGTGTCCCTAATTTCTTGGATAATGATTCGGATAATGATGGTCTTTTTGACTGGGAGGAGGTCACTGGGGTGGAATTGTTGGGCGGCAGACGCTACCACACATACATCTCCGATCCCTACAGCCCGGACACAGACAGAGACGGATTGACCGACAAAGAAGAAGTCGACGGCTGGTATGTGAAGGTTATAGATACTAAAGAAGAAGCTATAGCCTGTTATATGGCGTTTTTGGATGCTGAGAATAGGGGAGAAGAACCTACGTCGGTGGATATTACGGAATACATTGAGGAGTATGCTGTGGTTTCTAATCCTCAGGTTAATGATTCTGATCTTGATGGTGTTTTGGATTCTGAAGAGCGTTGGGCTGGTTTAGATCCTAATAAGGGTGACACGGATGGAGATTATATCCCTGATCTGGTTGAGTTGCATGGTCCCTACTTGGATGCTGATTTTTTTGATATAACTGGCCCTAAGTTTTCGCTTATCGATACTGAAGAACTTGGTTATCTTAAGTTCAGGTTGACTTATCGTGTCTATGACGAGGCTGGTTTGAGCGAGGTTGCATTGAGGAAGGACGCACCTTTTGATGTTATAGAAGAACCTCAAGTCTTACCTCCTGGTAATCCAACTGAACATAATTTTTATTTTACTATATCTGCTTTGGATGCTGTGACGGGTTTTAATGTTGTCATGAATGGTTCTGATATTCACGACAATTTTGATTCGCATGTTATAAATTGGGATGGATTGTTTGTGGAGACTGCTAAGGGAGCATCTGAATGGTATATCTTGCATTATAAGGATAGTATGAATCCTTTTGCTGGTGGGGCTTTATGTGGTATGTTTTATGGTATAGGAGGTACTGCGCAGGATATCACAAGTATTGCTGCGGAGATTGCTGATGATCCCTCTACGTTCATAACTATTATTCAGGATACGGGGGAGAGTTTTGACGAGCATGGGATTTCTTTTCCGCAGAAGGTTTTGGATGCAATGGGTGCTCAGGTTGAAGTGTATCAGAAAGATGTGAATCCGTTTGGTAATGGTTCTGTGGAGTATGATGAGTTTAGGACTGGTTTTTATTGGGGTTATGCTGGTGGTGTTGGTGTCACTTTTCTTGTGCCTGTGGCGGGTGTTGCTAAGGCTCCTCCGCAGATAGCTAAGTATTTGAATGTGTTGTCTGGTGCGAAGCTGGTTAGGAATATTGCTTTTATCTCTAGTAGTGGGGCTGTTGTTGGTTATGTGTTGACTGAGGTTTTCCCGGATAGTGAACTTATCAGGGATATTTATCATACTACTCTGGGTGTTGCTGTTTTCGCCGATACTGCTTGGATTCTTCATGGAGCTGGGGTGAATGTTGTTAAGCTTAAGAATTATGCTGTTAATAGTTGCAAGTTGAGTATTAGGTTTGGTAGGGCTAAGTTGGCTCAGTTTACCAGCAAACTTACTTCTGTTTGGGGGTCCACTAAGACTGAGAGCTTTGTCAGTAAGTTGCCTTCGACTGTTCAGGATGATCTTTTCTTGGTTTATGAGTCTAATCCTGCAGTTGTCAATGAGGTGTATTTGACGAATCTTGACTCTAAGGTCACGGTTTTGTTGGATGAGGGTTGGTTTGGCGTTGATGCTTTGGAGGCTTCTACTGTTCGGGAGGTTGGTCTTACGTCTGTTGTGGCTGTCAACTATGCACCTGTTGAGTTTGTAGGGTTTACTGCTGCCGAGTTTGACAGTGTTTTGTTGTTGGAGGAGGGTATTCCTGGGAGCGTGTCTGCGTTGTCGTCTAGCAGCGAGTTGTCTGGAGTCAATAAGCTGGTTAAAGTCGCCGAAATTAATCGTCGGGTGCCGGGCAGTGGTCAGAGTATTGGGGGAATAATGGATAAGGCGGGTGCGTCTGAGTCTGTGGATGCTTTGTATGCGGCTCGGCGTCCTTATCTTGGTAAGGGTATTCGTGAAGTCATTGAGAGAGAGAAGACTTTGTTGAAGGTTAATGGTTTATCGGCGAATGCGCCTCAGGCTCAGGAATGTTTGGAGTATTTGGGTAAAATAGAGAGGAATGCTAATAATATTCGTGCCGCAGGTTTTGATCCGGGTGAGGTGTCGAAGTGGGCGAAGGGGCGCATAGAAGTGGATGGAGTAGGTAAACCAGTCAAGACAGCGGCAACATCCAATAACGTAGGCAACCTTGAAGGCGACCTGTTCGAACTGGAAACCTCATACAAGAAACCAACATCTAGGGGCGCGGGAGTAAAAGATATGGGCAAAACAATACGCAACAGCGCAGGCAGCACCGACGCGGATGTTAGATACCTTAACGGAGACATACGAGAAAGCAAAAACATAGACTGGAGTAAGGTTAAACCAGGAACAGATGAGTATACGGACCTTACTAATAATTTACAGCATAAGTTGAATGTTTTCAAAGTGTATAAAAGTAGCAATCCTTCAGCAGAAATTAGATTTAGTTTTAAAGGTGATTTGAGCGACGTGGAGAGCGGAATCAGAACATGGCTTGAGGGAGAGGGATATATCGTGGAGGGTATTTGAACTATGGGCGGAAGCTTTTTTATAAAAAATTATAGGGAAGTAGCTTTTTTCAAGTCCGATATTTGTGCGAAAATAGTATCCCAATTCATTGACTTGGGGGCCATATACAAGCCAGAATTTGGTTATTGGAGTGAAACAAAAGGCAAAGTTAGTAAGGCAACTTTAAAAGAAGCCACCAATGACGTAAGCACACAAGGGGGCTCAATACATTTTTTTTACAAAGACATAGACTTCAGCCTAAGTTTACATTTTAAGGGTTTCATCAACCTCAAGAAGTATGGCATAGTCAGTTTGTTCATTGATCGTTGTTTTTTTAATTGGGAGACCCTTGATTTGCTTGAGAACTATGAAATCTTCACCAGATTTGCTGAGGAGGCTTACAAGCTGATCGATCCAGTATTCTGTTGCGCCTACTACAACCAATACGACAAGACGGTGGATGATGCTTTCCTTGATGAGGCGCGTAAGAAGAGGAGGACTTGGGAAGAACTGAAAGAGGAACTGGAAAAGGCAATCGAATTAGACTTGAAGTTGAAAGACCTTAAGCCGAGTAAATAAAAGTGGCGAAAGCTAAGTATCATGTTTGGTTGACGTTACTGTTCTGCTTATTAGTCTTATCCAGTCCAGTTTCTTCTACTAACTCCTTGGAGGAGGGTGTTACTGGTTCGGTGTCTGCGTTGTCGTCTAGCAGTGAGCTTTCGGGTGTCAGTAATCTGGTTAAAGCCGCCGAAATTAATCGTCGGGTGCCGGGCAGTGGTCAGAGTATTGGGGGAATAATGGATAAGGCGGGTGCTGGTCGTAGCTTGGATTTGTTGTATAGTGCCCAACGAAGTGATTTGTTGGCGGGTGAGTTGGCGGTTGTTCGCAGTGGTCGCACTATTCCTGAAGTCGCAGGTGGACTGTCTCCAGCTAAGACTGAGGAGGTGTTGGAGTATTTGGGGAAACTGGAGAGACGATACGGCAGCAGTGCAATAGAAGGGAAGAATACTTTGATCTGGGCTGTGGAAGATGAAGGAGGTGTTTCAACCATAAAAAACACCAAAATAAAGGGCACGACACTGGTAGTGGAAGGAGATAACTATTATGGGTATACGCACTACTGGAAAAAACATGTTACAGGCACAATCCCCAACGGAGACTTGTTCAAAGACATGTTCCCCGAAATAGCCGGCAACGAAGAAGCTTTTCTTAGAGAATGGGTACCTAAAACAATAAAGAACGGAGATGTAGTAGCCCTTAGTAGCAGTAGGTTTGGGTATGTTATTGAGCCTTTTGAAGATGGGAGAAAAATGTTGGTAGTAGTTGAATACAACTTTGATGTTAAAATTGGCATTGACTTTACTCAAAGTAGTGGTTCTACTCAAAGTAGGCTAATAACCACTTACCCCTGTATAACTAAACCAAATTGTTTTTGATTTAAAATGGATAAATTTCGGATAGAAGTTGGGGATTTAACGAAGTATGGGGATAAATCTGAGCTGCGGGGCTTTTCTCATGAAAACCCAAATCTTCATCCACTGGATGTCTATACTTTTGCAGAAATCTCCGTTTATTTTAATGGCGAGCTTATTAATTCTCCTCGAGCAAAAGAAAAGGGTTGGAATTCATCAGCTACAGCATATTTATTGAATTTCTTCCAGGATCTTCTTTCTGAAAAAGTATATTCTAATGGAGAACAATATGATGCTCGTTTAGATTATGGTGGTCCAGGATTTTATTTTAAGCGAACAGGTGAGAACATGGAAGTTAGTTTCGGCCCTTCGCCGCCAAATGAATACAGTCGAGTGACTGTCTCGTATCTGGATTTTCTCGAGGAGGTTCTCCGGGCTAGTGGAGAGTTCCTCGATAAGTTATTTGAGATTAATTCTAAGCTTAAGGATCATGAGGATATTGCGGCGTTGATTAAAGAGCGTGAGCAGGTTAAGGCATTATATGAGCGACTGAAGAATGAGAGTAAATAGTTTTCTGTTCAGGTTAGGTGTATTATGTCTCCTGCTTAGTGTTGTTCTCTCACCCGCGGCGACTGCTTTGGATTCTTTGTCTGAGTTGTCTGCGTAAGGTTGCTGGGGTTTCAGGGGAGATATGTAAACTTTTTGTTCAGGTTATTTATATATGAGTTTCCTATAAGTTTACATATGGAGTATGAGATCCTATCCCACCTACTGTTAAGCGGGGAAAAATCTGTAAAAGAAATAGCCGAGTTATTGAAGATATCGGAGACCTACGCCTCCAAACTCACGGATAGGATGGAGCGAGAAAATCTGGTATCAAAGAAGAGATCCGGCAGACAGGTTATTGTAAAACCAAATACAAGCAGCCCCCTCGTCAAGGAATTCTCAAGATTCGTCGTCATCGTGGGAAACCACCCACCATACACGCCAAAGGATTTCCTAACACCCGAAAGCAAAAGAATAATAACCAAGTCACTAATCAAAAAACCAAAAAGCATCAAAGAGATAAAAAAAGAGACAAAATACTCGAGAGTCACCATAAACAAGACACTGAAATCCCTGAAAAAATCAGGGATCGTGAAAACAGAAGACAGAAGACCTAGGAAGTATCATACCACAGACAGCCCACTAACCAAGGCATTGACTCCGATAATAGAATACCTAGAACTAGGCATACGATCAAAAAATGTGTTAAACAGGATAGCATCCGACCCCAGAACAGAAGCCTTAGTAGTATACGGCTCAGAGGTGTGGGGCAGAAAAGACGAACTCAGCGACGTAGATGCGTTTGTGGTCGTTGATTCACCAGAGAACGTAAAGGCTATTAAAGAATATGAGCAAGAAGGTTTAGAACTGAACGCATTCTCCAGGAAAGGCTTAGTCCATCTGATACGAAGAGAGCCGTGGTTTTTCAGGTTAATCCTCCAAGGCAAAATCCTGACCGGAGAAGACTTCTTGAAGGACATATCTGATACCCGATCAAAGGGAGACACAGGTGAAGTGGTTGGAGAGATAAAGGAAATGCTTGAGGGCTTAGATAGGATTACATCGACAGAAAAAGCCAAGATCCTTATGTACTGTATAAGAAGCCTCCTTGTATTAAGATTACATCAAGAAGACAAACTGTCCTGGGAAAACTATTACAGGGAATTAGATAAGGAGTATCCACGATACAAGGAGATAAGGAGGATGCGTCATGGTCTGGGAGAAGTCAAAGCCAAGGACATAGAAAACATAAGAGATAAACTGTTGAAGGAGATAGGATATGTCAAAAAAGAGCAGAAAAAAATCAGCAACAAGCCTTGAAGCACAAGCCAGAGCACATGAGACACTCTACGGTAAAGACTGGTAT
>JAFGDV010000024.1 GCA_016931955.1 Candidatus Altarchaeota archaeon
CAAGGGTGGGGTTGTTCGCCCATTAAAGGGATACGTGAGCTGGGTTTAGAACGTCGCGAGACAGTTTGGCGGCATCTACTGGAAGTGCGGTCTATCTGAGAGGAAGGTTCATTTAGTACGAGAGGAACAATGGATCGCAGCCTCTTGTTTACCAGTTGTCTGATAAGGCATGCTGGGTAGCTACGCTGTAGCCGATAAGGGCTGAAAGCATCTAAGCCTGAAACGGTCCTCGAAAAGAGATAGACTAGGCTCCCGTATAAGACGGGTTTGATAGGCAGGGGGTGTAAGTATCAAGCTTCGGCGAGATATTCAGCCCACCTGTACTAACCGCCGTATCTAATACATTCTCAGCGATAGATTACCTATACATGGTCTTTTGTGGGTAGTGGCTGTGGGGCTTCGCCCTCTTTGGGTGAGGAAGTTCCATCCACCCTTATGCAGCTTTTTCGGGTGCGGCGAGAGCCGCGGTCGCATCTTTAGAGACGAGATGCCTGCCTGCTTTTATGATGCCTTAGGCTGAAGTTGCATGCAGGCTTGTGAAACGAGATGCCCTGCTGGGTGTAAGGCATGCTTTGCCGCTTAGACGAATGCCCCAGAGGCCAACGTCTGATTCTCAGACAAGAAGGCCTACAGAAGATGGACTACTGCCGCTGCCCACCTAATCCTCAACAGCCTTTTAGTAAAAGGCTGTCAGCAAGACACAAAGGCGTCTTGTCTGAGTCGAAACTGAAAGTTTCGCTCAGCGAAAACGGGAATTCACCATAGGTGAATTCAATGTTGATCAAACGAGCCACATACGCTTCGCTAGTGGCTCTAAACCCAAAAAAAAACCTTCTTGTCTTTTCTTTTTTTATTACACTATATCTTTATTGTCTGTAAAATGATCGTGATGAAGTTTGGCGGTACTTCCGTGGGTTCTGCGGAGGTCATAGATAAGGCCACTGACCTTATTATCCAGGAGAAGGATAGGAAGGTTGTGGTTGTTTCTGCTATGGGTGGTGTCACTGATAGGCTTGTTTCCATGGCCAAGAAGGTTGTTGATCTACCCAATGCCTTGGTGGAGGAGGAATGTAACCGTTTTCATCGTGACTTTCTTGAGTTTCATAGGTCTGCTGCTGAAGCTGTTATACGGGATGGGCGGGTTCTTGGAGAGGTTATCGCCCGTATTGCTGAGCTTTCTGAGGAGCTTCGTGTTACCTTGTTGGGTCTCGGTTATCTCGGCGATTTATCCCTTAAGCCCCTAGACTATATTCTCTCATTCGGCGAGCGTCTTTCTGTTTTGATTGTCGCGGGCGCCTTGGAGTCTAAGGGTGTTAAGGCGAAGGCCCTTACGGGTTATGAGGCGGGTATCATAACTGACTCAAATTTTGGATGTGCCCGCCCTGTTTACAGTAAGATGAAGGATTCTGTTAAAGCCGCTTTGTTGCCTCTTCTTAAGGCTGGTGTTCTTCCGGTTGTCACTGGTTTTGTGGCCGCCGACAAGAATGCTAGGATCACTACCATGGGTAGGGGTGGTTCTGATTATTCTGCTTCTTTGATTGGTCGTTTTCTGGGGGTTGATGAGGTCCAGATCTGGACTGATGTTGACGGTATTCTGTCGACTGACCCTAAGATTGTGTCTTCTGTTCAGTTGATCCCTAAGTTGTCGTATATTGAAGCAGTTGATCTCGCATACTTTGGCGCTAAGGTGATCCATTCTAAGATGATCGAGCCCGCAATGGAGGCTGACATTCCGGTGCGGATTAAGAACACCTTTAATCCTAAAGCGGATGGTACTTTGATTGTTCGTGAGCAGGAGAGGATTGAGCGTATCATAAAGGCTGTCGCTATTGCGAAGAACATTGACATAGTAAATGTTAGGGGTATGGGTATGTCTGAGACCCCGAACATAGCCGGTAGATTGTTTTCTCTTCTGGGGGAGAATAACATAAACATTCCCATGATCTCCGGTTCCTCTGAGTCTAATCTATCCTTTGTCCTTAAGAGGGGTGATGTCTCTCGGGCGGTGGAGCTCTTAAATGAGTCTTTTGTTGGAAACGGTGTCCGGAGCATTGAGGTCTTGGAGGATGTTTGCATAATAACGGTCGTCGGCGTGGGCATGACTGGGACTAAGGGTATCGCCGCCAGGATCTTTCAGACTGTTGCTGATAATGACGTCAATATTATCATGATTGCTCAGGGTTCTTCTGAGGTCAACGTTTCTTTTGTCGTGAATGCCGAAGACGGTAATAAGGCTGTGCGCGCCTTGCATAAGCGTTTTATCGAAGATGAAATCAGGTCTGGTTAGGGAGGCGGAGGGTATCCTTGAGGGCTCTGGCTACAGGGTTCTTGACTGCAGCGGATTGAGGAGTTGTTTTGACTTATTGGCTAGGAGAGACAAGACCTTGGTTATTAAGGTTCTCGCCAACATTGATGGTCTGACCAGGAGGTGTTGTCTTGAGTTGCAGAATGTTGCCTTGGTTACTTCCTCTATTCCTCTGGTCCTGGGGGATCACACGAAGTCTGCTAAGCTTGCTGGCGGTGTCGTCTATGAGCGGTATGGTGTCCATGTCTTGAATAAGGATACGCTTGGGGACGTCATCAACGATGATCTTCCCGTGGTCTACTCTGTGAGGGGTAATTATTGTGTCAGGATTGATTCCCGTGTCCTGGCTAGGGTGCGTAGGAAGCTTAATCTGACTCAGGAGGGGCTTGCCAAGCATCTGGGCGTTTCTAAGCAGAGCATCCACCGCTATGAGTCTTTGGGTAGGGTTTCTCTGGAAGTTATTGATCGTTTGATTGATTTCTTGGAGGATAATATTGTCTTACCTAGTGAGGTTTTTTCTTCTCAGCATGTGTCTCATTCGTTTTCTGAGTCGAGGCCTTCTTCCTTGAAGAGGCTGGTCTTGGAGAAGTTTCTTGAGCTTGGTTTCTCTGCTTCGTTGACTAATGCTCCTTTTGACGTAGTCGCCGTTGAAGGTGATGAGCGTGTTCTGACTTCGGTGAGTGATGACCCTAGGAGGCTTAGGTTGAGGGTTGAGGTCATCAGTGATGTCTCCAACATGCTTGGAAGCTATGGTGTCTGCGTCAGCAACCGCTGTGAGGAATCCGATGTCGTCATTTTGAAGCCTCGTCAGCTTTCTGGGATCCGTGATTCCAGGGAGCTCTTGGATCTTTTGGCAGGCTCTTAGCCTGCTTTTTAAACAATCAAACCCATATTTAGTCACAATGAAACCCAAGAAGGGGAGGGACTGGTTATTTGACGACTTCTTCAGGGACTTTGAGGAGGAATTCAGGAGGATCGAAGAGGACCTTTCAAGGATCCTTGAGGGTAGCTTGTCTGAGGACAAATTAGGTAAACCGGTCGTCTATGGTTTCTCCATCAATGTGAGCCCAGACGGCGAGCCTCGTATTGAACGCTTTGGTCATGTTCCTAGGGAGGGTGAACCTCTTGTCTCTGATGAACGAGAGCCTTTGGTCGATGTCATTGAAACCGAGAAGGAGATTCGTGTTGTCGCTGAGTTGCCTGGAGTGGAGCGGGAAGACATTTCCCTCAAAGTCTCGGGCGACGTTCTTGAGATTGATGTAGACACCGCCGCTAGAAAGTACCATAAGCAGTTGTTTCTTCCTGTTCGTGTGAAGGAGGACGTCACTAAAGCCACTTACAAGAATGGGGTCTTGGAGGTGAGGTTGTCTCCTGCGGGTCCTCGCAGGAGTCCTTCTTTCAGGGTTAACATTGACTGATTTTTATACACTTAAACCCATTACTTATCTCATCTATCTTGTGCTAAACTAAAAAAAATGGAGGTGAGTTATTATGGCACAGTATTCTGGGCAACCTATTTTTATCTTGCCTGAGGGAGCTTTGAGGACCACTGGAAGGGACGCGCAGCGTAATAATATTATGGCTGCGAAGGCCGTGGCTGAGACTGTCAGAACTACTCTGGGTCCTAGGGGCATGGATAAGATGTTGGTTGATGACCTTGGCGACATCGTTATCACGAATGATGGCGCCACTATTGTTGAGGAGATGAACGTGGAGCATCCTGCGGCTAAGATGGTCGTTGAGGTCGCTAAGACGCAGGATGACGAGGTTGGCGACGGCACCACTACCGCCGTTATCTTGACTGGTGAGTTGTTGGCTAACGCCGAGAAACTCTTGGATCAGGGTATCCATTCTTCTGTTATTGCCCGAGGTTATCGTATGGCCTCTGCGAAGGCTCAGGAGTTTTTGCAGGAGATCGGCAGGAAGATTTCCCTCGACGACAGGAAGTTGCTTACCGAGATCGCCATCACTGCTATGACTGGTAAGGGCGCTGAGACCTCTAAGGAGTTGTTGAGTGAGCTTTCTGTGAAGGCTATTCAACAGATCACGGAGAAGGAGGGTGATAAGTTGGTTGCCGACTTGGATAACGTGAAGGTTGAGAAGAAGGAGGGAGGCAGTATCGCGGACTCTGAGCTTATTCAGGGCGTGATCGTCGACAAGGAGCGTGTTCATCCGGGAATGCCTAAGCGTGTTGAGAACGCAAAAATCACTCTCCTGGATGCTGCTATCGAGATTAAGGAGACTGAGACTGACGCTAAGATCCAGGTCACTGATCCTAGTCAGCTGCAGGCTTTCATCACTCAGGAAGAGAACATGTTGAAGTCTATGGTTGATTCCGTCGCCAACTCTGGCGCTAATGTTGTTTTTTGTCAGAAGGGCATTGACGATCTTGCTCAGCATTTTTTCTCTAAGGCCGGTATTTTTGCCGTCCGCAGGGTTAAGAAGTCTGACATGGAGAAGCTTGCCAAGGCTACCAGTGCTTCTATTGTCACTAACTTGAAGGATCTTTCTAAGAAGGATCTGGGTTTCGCTAAGTTGGTGGAGGAGAAGAAGGTTTCAGGCGAGGCTATGACTTTTGTCTCTGGTTGTCGTAATCCTAAGTCTGTGAGTCTTCTTGTTAGGGGCGGCACTGAGCATGTAGTTGAAGAAGTCGAGCGCGCTGTTAATGATGCCTTGGGTGGTGTTGCCGCTGCTGTGGAGGTTGGTTTGATTGTTCCGGGTGGTGGTGCGCCTGAGGTCGAGGTCGCTAAGCGTCTTCGTGAGTTCGCGGAGTCTGTTGGCGGCCGGGAGCAGCTTGCTATTGGTGCTTTTGCTGATGCTTTGGAGGTTGTGCCTCGGACTTTGGCTGAGAGCGCGGGCTTGGATGCTATCGACATTCTTGTGGAACTTAGAGCTAAGCATGACCGCGGCGACGTTAACGCCGGTGTCTTGGTCTTGGAAGGAGGCGTTGGGGATATGTGGAAGCGCGGTATTGTGGAGCCTTTGAAGATTAAAACTCAGGCTGTGAAGTCTGCTTCCGAAGCCTCTGAGATGATTTTGCGCATCGACGACGTTATCGCGTCCAGTAAGCCTAGGGGTGGTATGCCCGGTATGCCTCCTGGCGGCATGGGTGGTATGGGCGGCGAGATGCCTGAGATGTAGTCCACCTGTTTTTTCTTCTTTTTCTTTTTCTTTTCTTTTGTTGATACTTATAAGATGGCTGGTGGTATAGGGGGTAACAGGATTGTGGGGGTATTGCACTTTTGTTCCTTTGGTCTGTTGAGGAGGCTTTATGATTGGGTTCTTTCTTGGGCGGATTCGAAGTACGGTTCTGCTGCATTAGCTTTTACTGCTTTCGCTGAGTCTTCTTTTTTCCCGGTTCCTCCTGATATTCTCTTGATTGCTCTTTCTGTTTCTAAGCCTGAGAAATCTTTTTGGTATGCTTTTGTGGCGGGTTTTTTTTCTGTGTTGGGTGGGATCTTTGGTTATTTTATTGGTCTTTTTTTGTATGACGTTATTGGTAGGTTGATTATTGAGGGTCTGGGTTATGAGCAGTATTTCCAAGTGGTTGGGCAATTGTATAGGGATAATGCTTTTCTGGCTATTTTGGGTGCTGCTTTCACGCCTATTCCTTATAAGGTTTTCACTATTGCTGCGGGTTTTTGGGATGTGGGTTTGTTTTCTCTGGTTGCTGCTTCTTTTATCGGCAGATTTAGCAGGTTTTTTGTTGTCGGTGTTTTGATTCGTTTTTTTGGTGCGCGGGTTAAGGTCTTTATTGACAGGTATTTTAACTGGCTGACTTTGCTTTTTTTTGTCTTGGTTCTTTTAGGTTATCTCTGCATAAAGTATTTCATCTAGAATCATCATATCTTCTTCGCCCAGAATTCGCATTCTAGGAGTTGTTCTGTGTTATCTCTGTTTTTTGATTTCTTCTTCTATTGTTTTGAGGAATTTTTCGGCTGTTTTGATTGCGTGTTTGGCTTCGTATTCGGATATTGTGCCTGCTTGGTCGTATATTGTGGCGTGTCTTTTTCGTCTTAGTCGGTCGAATGCTGTTATTTCTTTCCGGTATTTGTCGCCTAATGTGGTTTCGGTGAATTTTATCACTGCTAGGTGTTGTTTTTCGCCTGTTGGTCTGTATCCTTTGGAGAACATGAGGGCTCTTGCTGCCTGTAGGATTGAGTTGTATGCTATTGTGAATGCCCAGTCGATGCTGTTTTCGTATGTCTTTTTTGCTGTTTCGAGGTCTCTTTTCGCTAGTGTGAGTGAGTTTTCTATTTGTTGTTTGTTGGCTGGTAGTTTTTGTATCATGCCTTTTCGTTCTAGGTCTTCTGTGTTCATATTAGTTTTATCTGTTTTTCTTTGAGTATGTTGGTTATGTAGGGGTCTTTTTGTTGTTTTCTTGTTTCGAATTCTTTTTTGCTGTAGGTGGAGTAGTTTATTTCTCTGTTTAGTTGGTCTTCGAGGCGTCTTATGATCTCAGATAGTCTGTCTTGGTCTGCGTCGCCTATGATCATGAGGTCTATGTCGCTTTTTTTTGTTTCTTGGTTTTTTGCGTATGAGCCGTAGATGAATGCCTGCTCTATGTTGCCTATTTTTTTGAGTTCTTTTTTTATTTCGTCGCCTATTGCGGTGGTTTTTAGTATTATTTTTTTGAGTTCTTCGTGTATTGGGTTTTTTTTGTCTGCTGTATAGTATCTGATGTTTCCTTGTTTTCTGCTTTTTATTATTCCTGCTTTTTCGAGGTTTTTGAGCTCTCTTCTGACTGCGTTTGTGTTTTCTTTGAGTTTTCTGGCTGTGTCTCTTAGGTAGTATTCGTTTTCTGGGTTGGTGAGGAATAGTGTGAGCAGTTTTACTCGTGTTTTGGAGGTTATGATGTGTTCTATCATTGTATACATATTGTACTCAATAGTATAAAAATTGTATACATCATATTTTTTTGCCCAGAATTCGCATTCACTGAATCCTAACATCAGAATAGGGGCTTACTTGAATGCCAGCGTCTTCACTGTTTTTCTGTGATTTTCAGGAATTCTGTGCTTGTGAGTATCTTTATTCCATCGTATTCTTTCAGGTTCAGCAGGTGTTTGTCTCCGGATACTATGTAGTCTGCTTTGCCTGCTTTTGCGCATTCTAGGATTTTGTTGTCTGCTGGGTCTTCTTTTATGGCGGTTATCTTTTTTTCAGGAGTCGTCAGATGTGATATTGCTAGTAGTAAGTGGATCATTTCGTTTATCTGGTTTGTGTTGTATCTGAATTTGGGTTTTATCATCACTTTGCGGAATTCGTCTAGGAGGTCTTCTGAAGTTGAGAGTGTTATTTCTTGGTTCACTGCTTTTTCCAGTATCCGCCATTCTTTTCCGCCGTATTTTATGAACGCTGATATGTGTATGTTGGTGTCGAGGACTGCTTTGATCATCTTTTGGATCGTGTTTCTCTTATCGCATCTTCTATGTCTTCATCAGTTATGTCTTTTCTTGCTGTTTTCTGTGTTAGTTTTTTGAATTCCTCAGTCGTCGGCATATCCACTTTTTTGAGTATTACTGTATCGTCTTCACCGAATACTGCGAATCGTGTGCCTTTTTTGATTCCCAGTTTTTTCCTTATCTGTTGTGGTATCACTACCTGTCCTTTTTGGGATATTTTGGTCAGCTCTATGTTCATCTTCAACCGCCTGTAAGAATGTAAAACTTTCTTACATTTATCTATTCACTATGCAAGAATAAAAATAGCCCCCTTTTATATTTTTTTCGCCCAGAATTCGCATTCAGATTGTGGGGTTTATTTAAGTAGTTTTATTAGGTCTTGTTCTGAGATTTTGGCTTGTTTTAGTATTCCTTTTATTGTCCCTATCTTTAGTTCGCCGTGGAGGGGTACTGTGCAGCCGGTTTTCCCTGATTCTGTTTCTTTGGTTAGAATGACGTGGCTGCCTTTCTGTCTTTTGGGTTTGTAGCCGAGTTTTGTGAGGGCTTTAATAAGCTCCTGCCCTGAGAGCTTTCTTAGTTTTAGCATGCTGTGTTACCTCGAATACTGTCATTATCGGCTTTTCTTCTGCTTCTTCGGCGGGGAATTCTTCTAGGTATAGTTCTGTGGCTTCTTTTAGGTTGGCTACGGCTTCGTCTACTGTTTTTCCTTGGCTTACTGTGCCGACTTCGGGGCATTCTGCCACGTACATGTCTTCTTCTTTGTGGAGTATTGCAGTGTATGTTTTTGTCATTTTTCGGGTGCTGTTAATGTTATTTAGGGCATACAGGTAAATAAAACGTCTCACAGTTTTTTAGCCCAGAATTCGCATTCACTGAACCCGGATGCGAGGCATTTCATCTCGTTCACATCCCATTTCTGTTCTGTTGCCTTGTTTAGTGTGCCTTCTATTATTCCTGCCAGGAAGATGCACAGGTTTGTGTGTATGTTGTTGACTCCTGCTGCATAAACTGATTCCTGCATTTTCAGTATTATTCTGTCCGTTTTTTTCTCGCTTCGCAGTATCCCCGCCTTCAGGTACAAAAAGAGATCCTCCAAATAGCTCAGCGCCGGATCTAATCCCCTCAACTCCGCCTTCTCCGCGATCCGTTCACCACATATCTTGCCCGCATACTTAGACATCACCGCGTGTCCTGGGGAGAGCGACAACAGATAGTAGTTCAGTACTTGGTCTGCAATAATGTAGAAGTCGTCTGTTAGTTCTTTGGAGCGTATTGGTGTTCTTTCGATGGAGTTTGTAATAATTTCGTTGAGTATGTTGTCGAGTTCTTCTTTGGTTAGTTGGTCTATTTCTGGTTTCTCTTCTTTTTCGTGTAAATATATCTCTATTTCGTTGTATTCGTCGCCTTTAGCTTGACATTTAGTTTCTCTACCATCCCAGATACCTCCAAAAAGCGCCTCCGCCTCCCCACAAAGGGCTCCAACCTCCATAAAGCACACTGAGCGTAAAGCATGAACGATGGAGGAGGGACATTCTCTTATGTGATGACTCACTCTTTTTGTAGTTCGGTCAACTCCTCCTGATTGTATGAAACCCCCACCTGCGTTCTTCCATCCTATCTTGTGTTTCTTTTGGTAGACCTCGTTCTCGAATATCTTCCAGAACAAACCAGTTTTACTTAACTTTTCAATAAGTACGGAGAAACCCACGATATCTCCTAAGGCTGCGTTTGCCATATAATATCCAATCAACTTACTTATAGCATAAAGCTCATAGATTTGATTGGGATTTAGGTGAGGAAAAGAGAATTTTCGTAGATTAAGAAGATTTATATGCTCAAAGTCTCCGAGCTGTTTTCGTACTGGCTCTACCTCTTTGAATGCAACCTTGCCCAGGTTTTGGACAATCTTGAAGTTTTGAAATATGACTTTCCCTCCTTGTTGTCTTTCCCAGAGGTATCGTGTTCGGTCTAGTGCGTAGCCTGATATTATTTGGGGGGAATCAAAGCTTATTGAGGTGTCTAGTCTTGTAGCGCAGTGGGGGCAGTATGTCCAGTTTTTCTCTGTTTTTGTGTTGCAGGCTGGGCATTTGGGCATAGTATAGAATGTGAGGGAGATGATAAATAAGGCTTACTTGGATGCTAGCGCCTTCACCATGGCTCCGTGGACGACGTTCTGCTCCAGGCCTTGGTAGGGTAGTGTGGCTCCGAATTCCCCGAACACGAATGAGAAGAGGAAGGCTGGTTTTATTTTTTTCAGCTTTTCTTTTATGTTGTCTAAATCCGCATATATCCAGAATATTGCAGCGCATGCTATTATGAGCATTGAGTTTTTGTCTTCTGAGTATTCTGCGAGTTGATCGAATGCTTTTGTGCCTTCTTCGATGGTGTGTTTTACTCTTTTGAGTGTTGTTCCTTCTGGCTTATAGTTTTGTATGCGGACGTATCTTCTGCCTTCTTCGTTGAGTTCTAGTATGAGTGCTGCTTCGACTATGTTTTCTCTGTTTTTTGCACCTATTAGGTTTATTCCTAGGCTTAGAAGCCCTTCTCGTAGTGTTCCGCTGGCGTTGGCTAGTGCCTTCACTACTTTTAATATGTCTGATCTGTTTAGTATGTAGTTTGTTATCATGTTGAGGAAGTAGGGTCTGATGTGCTGTATTTTTGAGTACTCTTCTACTGCATCTCTTCCGTTTATCTCGTAGATGTTGTACTCATCTGCCTTTGTTATCACGAATTCATCTTGTGATGCTTCATCTATTCTACAGGGTGAGTAGATTTTGAGTTCTGTTTTTTGTCCTTTTATGGCTGTTAAGGTTATATGGTCGTTGTATATGCCTTCTTTGGCGGCGACAATAGCGGGTGGTGATGATGCCCCTCCTATAATTTGCAGTCTTGGGTGGTTGTTCTGTATTCTTCTCAGGATTCCGTCGATCATGACGTTTTGTTTGTAGTTGTTTGCGCTGTGTACTAGGCATAGATCGTATTCATCTAGTTTTGGTGTTATTTTTTCGGCTGTTTTCTCTGGGTTCTGTAGGTTTATTTTCTCATGTAACACATTGACTTCGAAGTCTCCGCATAGTACTGCTATCGCCACAGCATCTTCATAGTAGCCTTCGTTTGTCGCTGATCCGCTTACTCTCATGCCGGCGAACGGCGTCTTCAGGTTGTCAACCAGATACTGGAGGAAGTCCAGTAATGCTACCTCATCTTTCAGGGAGGCATGCACCAATGCCACCTTCGCCTTAGGGCAGCCGTCGATGAAATCCACCGCCTTAGCAGAATCCAGTTCACCCCGTCTCTGAACGAGAAGACGCATATCCACAAGAAAAATATAAGAAAAAAAGAGGATAAAACACGTATTTATGCCCCAACAACCCAAATACTAAATGATAAGATAGGGTTGATAGGGGGATACCCTATTCTAAGAGAATGTGTGAATTCTGCGCAAAACATGGTAGAGGAAAGAAATGGTTTTTGAATGAGGATAACTACAAAAAGGAATTGCTAGAAGACAAAAAAAGAAGAAAACTGTTAGAGGATTATACAGGCCATAGTATGGAGTATTACTTAAGAGATTCCATAGAAATAACAAACTTGGCAAAAAAACCAGTTATTGGGAACCTTGCAAGAAAAATAATAAATAAAGTCACACCAAGACAGTATGGGGGTCAGGTTATATCCATAGAAGACGCTCTAAAAGTCGTTGATATATCTGAAGAGCATGTTTTGCTGCCTTGCTATTGTAGGAAATTAACAAAAGGTGATGAAAATCTTTGCTGTATAAACTTTGGATCAATAAAGGAATTAGAATTAGAATCAAAAGCATCAAAAAGTTTAGTTGAGATAGACGCATATGAACTAAAACAAAGACTAAAAGAGTGGGATAAAAAGGGCTTAGTTCATCAGGTTATTTATGGTAAGATACCGTATCCGATATCTATCTGTAACTGCGAGAGGACATATTGCTTTCCGATGAAACAAAGAGCTTTACACACATGTGATAAAGCTTTTATGAGAGGCCATGAAGTAGCTGTAGTAGACCCAAAAAGATGTGACGGATGTGGAAAGAACATCCCTAGATGTGTACATCTATGCCAATTTGGAGCTATCCATTACAATCGACAAGATAATCACGTACATATAGACCCAAATAAATGTTTTGGTTGTGGAGTCTGCCGCGATGCCTGTGATAAAAAAGCAATAAGCTTAATCAACAGAAAAACATATAGATATTAGATATAGGATGGCCATTAGGATAACTATCGACAAAAATAAATGCAAAAATCCTGATGAATGTAAAAAATGTTTAAAAGCATGTCCCGCAGGAGTTTTTATGCTTTTACCCACAGGTAAACATCAAAAGATGTTATCAGAACCTCCTAAGCACACAATTAAAACACATTTCACAGAAATGTGCTCCCTTTGTATGGTTTGTGTAGAGGTATGCCCAAATAATGCTATACAGATAAGATAGTACGGTTATCGATTTGCACCATTTATCTATGGGAACCAACAGGTATATTGCTTAGAACAGTTGATAATTAATCCAGTGCAATTAAGGTAATCCGTAGATAGGAATTAAATGGATTAGGGGTGTATAAAAATGTTTGCTGAGATTGATAGGATTGGTGAGAAAAATTCAAATAAAAAACTACTTTTGATTCTTTCGCCTGGATGGGAACCAGTGCCGCCCTATGGGTTAGCATGCTTAAAAAGTTTTTTACAATATAATGGAATTTATGCTAGAATATGTGATCTAAATATCCAGTTATACGAAAATTTATCAAAAGTTAGGAGTTTAATTAAAAAAAAGAAAAAAGTTTTGGATATTGGTGTTAATATACTCTCTAATGAAATTTCAGAAAATGACTTCGATGTTATTGCCTTTTCTGTTTATGACCCTAGCTTCAATAACGCTTTATACATATCAAAAAAAATTAAAGATGAATTTAAAAGTGGTATCCCCATAGTATTTGGTGGCCCTCACATATCATATATCCAAGGAGGTGTACTAGATTTTGACTTTATTGATGTTGCAATTACTGGGGAGGGAGAACTCCCCATGCTAGACCTAATGAGGAGGATATCCTCTAATAAGAAAATAGCTTCACCTTACTGCTTTTATAGAGATGAAAAAAGGATCAGGGCACCAATAAAAAAAGGCATTATCCAAAACTTAGATTTACTACCGTATCCTGATTTTAGCGACACCAATATCCACAGCTACCCCTTGCCGGCGATTATAACCTCATTAAGTAGAGGTTGCCTACATAAATGTTCTTTTTGTGGTGTTCCAAACATTTATGGAGGGTATAGATACAAATCCCCTATGTATATACTCAATGAGTTGAAGACAAACATGGAAAAAAATGACTGCAATCTTGTTCTAATAACGGACGCCTTAATCAATGCCAATCCTAAATTGCTTACAGATGTTTGCAATGTGATTATCGAAGAAAACTTAGGGGTTTATTGGGCAAGTGAGGCTCTGCCTGCAATCCAGAGAAATCTTGCGGAAAAAATGCAACGTGCAGGATGTAGGTTTGTATATCTCAGTCCTGAGACAGGCAGCCAAAAAATCGCAGATAATATGGGTAAAGGGGTACATATAGACGTTGCAAAGAGGACATTTAAAAATTTAAAAGATGCGAAACTTACTACCTCAGGGTGGTTTATTTTTGGATACCCCTTAGAGACAGAGGATGATACGGAAAAAACATTCAAATTTTTGAGTGATATAAATCCATTTGTAGATGAAGTAATATTCTCTCCCTTTGGTTTGGGGAGAAACACGCTCATCTACAGAAAACCCAAACAATTTGGGATTACCGAGATAGAAGAAAGACCTTATAGGATGTATTGTTACTATAAGACAGAAAACCCAAAATTTGCACTTAAAAACCAAATAAAAACGTTTATTGAGTTATGGGAAAACTATTCAGGAAATCCTTTTCCATCCCATGGTCTGTACAGAGATATTATAGATATGGTTAAGGGGAAAACAACGCCTTCAAAAGATCTTCAGTTTCTCATAGGAGAAAAATATGAGGAAGTCCAGTTTGTATATAAAGCTTATGGCAAAGATAAGGATAATAACTACAGTTATATCAATCTATTCAGAGAGAGTTTTAAAGAAGTTTTTGCTAAATAGTTACTTACCCCCAACATTCGATTTAAAAATCGAAAGCATTGTAAAACCATTCTGAAACAATTTTGCATTTTCATTACGATTTTTTATCTCCAACCCAGAACCAATTATTGTCAGATAGGGTGAATCTTTTAGAGTTTCATCTATTAACTCCTTAATAACGTAAAGCTTTTCGCCAAAAATAACTACTATATTTGGCACTTCAGCGAAGAATGTAAAACAAGGTCTTTTATCTCTTATCTCTATTAGAGCATCTTTTAGATCATTTATTATTTTTTTAGCAGATGTTAAGAATACTTCAATTTCATCACTTGTTATTTCAGTACCCACCCAGATATTCTCACCGAAGAAGAGACCTATAATAATCGGGTAAATTTCATTGTCCTTCCAATGTCCCAATTGGGAATACCAAGTTTTTTTGCCTATATCCTCAACAGAAACAATGCTGTTGTAGTCTTCAGGCCAACCCATTTCTTTTATATATTGACTTACCGCTGGCTTATTGTTTATTCGTTTAATTGAATAACCCTGCCAACCCTTTTCTATTTGCATCTTCTTCCCCGTAGGAATCACTGATATTTTTTTGTCCAGTCTAACATAGTCATTTATTCCAATACCAATAGTCACAACTGATCTATCAAACACTTCATTATCATAAAATTGGTAATTACGCAACGCTTTGGAGTCATCAAAAGTAGAACAACCGAATAAATAAAAATCCTTAAGAGATTTTACAATACCCCTATCTACATATTTCTCGACACTTGCACCATATTGTAGATATTTCCTACCTATGATTAGTAGGATATCACTAACCATTGGTGCAATAAAGTCAGGTATCTTCTTGAATAGGGATCTAACCCTTTTACCCATCACTATCCTTGGTTCTATGGGTCCGGATATAAATTCAAGTAATAATTTAGTCCTCTTTTCTGAGTTATTCAATTCCTTGCTTATTTTTGATCCTACCCTACTTCCAGCAGAAATAGGATCTTTGAATATATTCCTCCCAAAGGCAGATGTAACATCAATATCCCCACCTCCAGCAACCACAACACAGCCTCTTGTGTAGCATCCTTCTGGGCATATGAATCCGGTTATTGTGCCTCCTATGCTGGGTACGTCGTCTTTTATGAGGTCGCGGCAGCCTTTTAGGAGGGCTTTCAGGCCGCCTTTGGTGTCGGCGTAGTGTATTGTGCTGAAGATCAATAGAAACTTGGGTTTATATTCTATCTGCTCCAGTGCTTTAGATGCGGCTTGGACGCCTGCGCGGTAAGGATCCCAGTCCTGAGACATGCCGACGCCGAACTTCAAGTCAGGCTCCCCCTTCAAAATAGGAGCCGTGACCGCCCTCTGAATCTCCTCAAGTTCATCCACCTGACGGGATACTGGCTCGCGCATCTTCAAATACCACCCAAAGATACACCCCCCCAGAACAAACAATTAACTTATTACCACATTCAAGATAAAAACCTTAAAAAAAGTTTACATACTAAGCCCTAACAGCCAAAGCCGGCTTCGTCAGACTATAATACTTAAGGCTGAAACTGTACCACTCCACCAGAGCATACACAAAATCAAAGACAAGGAAGGCAAAAAAGTAGAGAAAATGGAAGACTCCTGCAATGGTTAAGAAAAACAGGGAAATCTTCATGGTGAATCGGTGGAGGAAAAAGATTTCGCCGAAGCTCTTCGGGATAGACTCATCCAAGCCATTCCTAAGATTATTCAAACGCTTCAATTTTCTGCGCTTATCAGCCCAATCATTACCCAACTCATCCAAGATGCCGGAAAAAATCAGGACGCCGAAAGGAAGCCACTCCAAGTGAAGAACATTCCCGTCGCCGACGCCAAAAAAACCAGCCACGAAAGGAAGAAACAGGAGAATACCAGTGCCAACATAAAAAGCCATGTTATCGATCTTCTTCGTCAAAGCCACTATGAGGAGGATAGAGAAAAAAATGACTGTAGAAGAAGAATCAAAGACCATCAAACCAGCCATCAAAACAGCAGACAAAAAAGCGACAACATTAGCCTTCTTAGTGCTGAAGACGCCGATGTCGTAGGCTTGGTCGGCGTACTTGATACCGCCTCCAAGAAAAGCATAGCTGAGGATTATAAAGACATCAAACAACAACATTTTAATTAACCACCTAAATAAGTACACAATATATCGTTTTTCACCTATAAATACGTGCAAGGTCCCTTAGTCGCCCTCAATGATGCTTAGGATCTTCCTGCGGGCGTTCTCCATCTCCACCTCAAGTAGGCCGCGGTTAGCCAATACAGGCACGATAGCGACCAAAGCAGTGTCCGTGCTGGGAAGAATAAAAAACATGACATCGTATTTCCCTAATTCGAAGTAGATCTTATCCAAGCCAAAACGGGAATAATGAGATACAACGTCGAATAGATCATCCATGGTCTTCTTCAGGATCTCCCAAATCTCCACGATCTCGTGCTTAAAGTCTTCAGTGATTGGGACGATACCCTCCAGACGCTTCCGGACCACCATGCAGGCGCGGACATCCTCCAACGGCTGCAAGTCCTCACTCAAAACCCTCAGAATCTGCTCCTCCTTAGAGGCCATCTTTCATCAAAAGAGGGACTTGGATTCCTTATCCGTGCCCTTGACGGCGATACCCTCCGAACTGATCTCAAAGGTATGCGGCTTAAGGCTGTGGCGGGTCTGCCTCATCTTCCGGACCTTCAGAGTCCTGGTATCCAGGGCTTCATTCACTGAGAGGATCACGGCACCGTCTACGACGTAGCTTTCAACGCCGTGTGCAGAGATTAATCCATCCTCCTCCTGTGTTTCAGTTAAAAGCAGCGTCGTCAAGCCCTCCAACTTCAGGCGATAATTCATCGCCAAGATGATCTGGCGAGTAGCGTGCGTGATGTCTTCGCCGCGCTCCTTCATCATGAAATCCAATGCAGGGAGGCTGTCTAAGACGATACGGCGAGCTTCAACCCTCTTCGCCTTGCTGACCACAATCTCCAGGATACGATCCATGTTGAATTCATCCGGGAGAAGAGACATGCTGCCGGCAGGCTGAGCGATTGGCGGAGCAACCGTCAGGGAAGTGCGAGGCGGCTTAAAGCTCATCCTCGAAAGGCTTGCGTCAATGATAACCAATTTGCCTTCGTTCTCGTACTTCTGCAGGCCGAAGCCGAACTGCTGCATATCCATCTTCAGCTCCTTCGGATCCTGCTCCAAGCTTATCAATATGCCTGGCTCGTTGAACTTCGTAACCCCAGCGCATAGAAACTGTACTCCGAAGATTGTTTTACCGGTACCGCAGGCACCGGACAGCAGAACAGTCCTGTTCCTTGGAAACCCACCCTGAAGCAACTCATCCAAGCCAGGGATACCTGTGGGGCACTTCTTGGCTAAGTCGACCATTTTAGTACATTATGTTATTGCCTGTCCTAATATAAATACTTAGGAGAAGCCTCAGGCTGAGGGGTGGGGTTCTTTATCCCCCACCACAAGCCTCACGGTCTGGCCGTCCCTCAAAGGCAATACATCCTCTGCCATGAGGATGATGTATTTTACGCCGTAGAGGGTCTTGGCTGGGATGAAAACCCCCTCAACCCTTATTTTTTCGCCTTCCATACCAATACCACCCCACATATATTAAATATTGTATAAAGATAAGTATAAAAATCCATACTATAAGCTATATTATCCCTTGTTATACTATCAAGTATTCATGACACACCCCCAACCCTCTTTAACACGACATAAAAGACCACACCAGGAAGAGACAACAACAAACACAAAAAAAACACAAACGGAGTCAACAAAAAACCAGAAAAGAAGACCAAGAGCAATAAAAGCTCCCAGGCAAAGACCCTACCCATGCCAGAATACATCAAAGCCTGAACCACCAATCGATAGGGTGGAAGCCCCTCAGAATGCGGGAAAAATAACCCAACAACAACAAAGAAGCCGATCAAAAAACCGAATACGAGAAGAGACCCCAAAAAATACCCTATGTTATCGTATCTAGACTTCAGATAAACAAAAAAAGCTGAGGGGACAAGCAAGAAAACAAAGAAAAATACGGGATGCACATATTGCATGAAAAACAACGAGAGGATAAGGAGAAAAAGGCCGAAAACGCCCACACAGAGGCTCCTAGATACTACTTCATCCCTCTCTCGACTCCACTTTATTCTCTCCTCAAGGATCCTTCTCCCCCCAGCATTCCGTCTCAACAAAAGCCATAAAAAGAAGTAGAAGACTGGGAGGGACTCAACAAAGACAACAAAACCCAGGACCAGTGTCCCCATAACAACGTGGAGCGCATATCTTAGGACATAAAGCAATGCGAAGAAAGGGCTCAGGGAACCTGTTCCCTCGATTTTGAAAAACAGTATAGTGCCTGTAAGCTCATACTGGCTGGGGAAGAAACCAGTCAAAGCAGAATAGAAAAAACCAAACAAAAAACAAAGAAAGAAAAGACGTCTGCTGGTTACCTTATATAATAGACCATAGACGGCAACCAATAAAGCCACGGTATAGTAGCCAAACAATAGGGGATAGGACAAAACAAATACAGTGAAGGTAACACCCAACATAAAAGCAAAAAACACATCCCTCAAATTATTTTTTTCCATTCTATCCCCCTACAAACCAGGATACCGTCTCACTAAACACGATTCCAACCATTTTAAATCAAAATCTCTATAGTAAAGTATCAAGACCCAAGGATTTAAACACACCATAGATCAGATTTGAGGCATTCCCAACACAGTCACCGACAAACTCAAAAACCGGCAACCAAATAGGCGTATCCTCGGTCACAGTCTCCACCTTCTCACAGACTAATTCGCCTTCAGGACAACCAGTGGAGGTATAAAACTCCGACGTCCTGCTGACTTCAGAGTCCAAAGGTTTACTATACTGGTAGGAGTCCTTTCTCATGAATTCATTGGACAATGCGGGGTCGTCTAAGCATATGGTCAAGTAGTCGGAACTCAGGAGGGTTCTCTGATCCTCGGGGACGACCTTGGAGAATTTATTGACTAAGTAGTCCAGACACCACTGATTCACTTTATTGTCTGGAGTTGAGGCGCCATTTAACAGACCCACAGCAGCGGGGATAAGCCGGAACTCTAACCCATCGAAGCCCTTAGATAATCCAATAGCGTTCCCAGTACTTGAAACATCCTTCTCGGCCTCATACTCCAGAAGCTCAAGCATGTGGTTGAGTTCAGGGTAATATGTTAAACGCCTGGAGCCGTCCTCGAGAACCTCCTTCTCCAACAAAGGCGCATCAACGTTAACGTATAAGCCAGCACCCAGATCCCGGACACAATACTTACCCAGACAAAGCTCCTTCACATATGCTCCAACGTTAACGTCAAATTCTTCTCCAAGCTCGAACTCCTCTCCCTGGTTCCAGAAGTAGATGCCAGGACGGCCTTCAACGCTGATTTCTCCTACATCCTTGAACTTCTTACTGGCTGCGAAAGGCAGGAGATTCAATTCAACGTCCCAGTTACCGTCCTCAAGAGAGAAGCCAAGAAGGGGAAGAGAATTGCTTTGCGGGCCAGCATTCGGCTTCTCTGCATTATTAGCAGCATTCAGTGAATAAAACAGGTTAACCGGCTGATTCACCGGCTCCCAGTTACCTGCCCCACTAGCACTTAGTGAATCTTCGTCGACCCGGACATTGTGGCTGCCGTAGAAAGCCTCCAATATTCTATTACCGAAATCGAGACTGAAGCCGGTGAGGTTCCCATAGGATAAGTTCAGTAGACTTTTCCCGTAATCCAGGACCCCATTGAAGCCGTTATGGTAGCCCTCAACCGTCTCAGCCTGGGAATCCCAGACAACACCGGAATCGCTGCCATACTTGAGGTTCGCGACACTGTTATTGTAGTCCAGGCTGCCGAAGAAGTTGCCATAAGAGCCCTCAATATTCCCTTCAGCATAGCTCCAGACAAGGCTAGAATCATTACCATAATTGAGATTCGCTACACTATTGTTGTAGTCCAAACCAAACATGAAATCACTGTAGGATCCTTCCAGATTTTTTCCGCCGTAGTCCCAGACCAGGCTGGAACTGTTCCCAAAACTCAAGCCCATGACGCTGCTGTTGTAGTCCAAGCCCAAGGTGAAGCTCCCATAGGAACCAGTAACAGCCTTGTCTTTGTAGTTCCACATCAATGCACCCTCGGCGGGAACATACACGCCCAAAACACCAGTATTCAGGTCTATGACTGGTATAATACCTCCTTGACCGCCTTCCCCGGCTATGACAGGGTCTATAGAGGAGGCAACACACACTCCTAGGGGATCATATACTATACCAGGGCTGTCCTGAGCAGGGATTGCGGCATTCGGCTGCGTTGGAGCGGGTTCAGGCGGCTGTTCTCTCCGGTATTCTTCAACAGCCTCCTTTATGTCTATCTCTGGCTTATAGTATTCTCTTGTTAATTCGGCAACAGCCTTCTGGTGGGTTAAGGCCTGGAACTCTTGGAAACCGTTGGCGAGGAATAAGTCGATCTCCTGGCATCTGGCTTCCGCCTTCTCCAGGGTGCGCTGCCACTTCATCTTCCAGGCGGCGTCCCTGGCCTCCTCGCACCAGGCGTCGATCTTCTCCTTGAATTCCCGGAAGATGGTTTGGTCGTAGAGCCTCCGGTATTCATTCAAGAGATTCTTTTGCAGCCTGTTCGCCTTATCCCTGAGCTGCTGACTCCAGCGCCTCTTCCTGTCCCTCATCATCAGCTTCTCCTTCTCTAAGGCTTCCCTCTCCCTCATCTCTAATTCAAGCTTCACGCTCTCCGGGACCAAGACATCAAAGGCCTGTTCGTCAACATTCAATGAATAGTCCTCGAAGAGCTTCTCTGATTTTTCCCTGAATTCCCTGAAATAGTTTTCATAGAGTTTCTCGTGGTATTTATTCCATGACCCGCCTCTTCCATTTTGCTCCTTCAAGTATTCATCCCTTAACTGGTTCAGTTCTTCCCTGAAACCCATGTAAGTGGACTCCAGAAGCTCTTTAGCGTAGTCGACTGCGTCCCAGCCAAGTCTCCCCAGGTTATCCCTCACATAGTAGTGTATTTTATCCATCAAGGCAGTGAATTCATTGTATGCCTTCTCAGATTTCTTGATGAAGCGACGGTAGGCTTCCTCTGGAGTAATACCCCTGAGCACGCTGTTGGAGAAGAAATAGGTCCTATCATCCATCTTGAAGCCCTCATCTGGGCTGAAATCAAGCTTCAATAGGTTATCCTTCCAGGACTCAAGGATTCCAATAGTATTCTTCACCTCCCTTATCTCGGACAAGACCTTATCGTAGGCCCCCTCCACGGCCTTCAGCGGTCGAGAGCTGCTGTGACCATTCCTCCTAGCACGCCTCTTCTCATTGATCACCCTAAGCCTGCAGACTTCCGCCTGCTTCTCCAGCTCAGCCAGCCTATTCCTCGCAGAATCCAGCATAGAAGAATACCTATTAACTGACTCGCTCTCTAATTTCTTGGCTGGAGCCTCCTCTGCAGGAGATTCCTCAACCTCACTGAACAGGCTTTTAGGATCCTTCTTCAAGCCCATGACTATGAAGAACACCCCCAACGCAACACCTGATGAAGCCAATGGAAGAGACGGTATTGGAATAGACTGCTGCGGCAGTGAGCCCTCTTCGTGAGTCTGATACTCGCCCCCTGATTCAGGCTCTATCGGAATAGCCGAAGCCACGGATATCAATACAAACAACGCTGTCACATAAAACCATCTGTTCTCCATTGGAAACACCTCCGCACAAAAATCTAACATAATATATACTACTTTAGAGTATAAAAAGGGGGCTGATCCAGAAAACAGGAATCAGACCCTAAACCTTCCCAGAGTTAAAGATGCACCGCTGACTTTTAATTCTATTTTTCCACTTGTTCGGTGTCTTTTATTTTTCCAGTTTTGATGTCGAGGGTGGCGAGGTTTCCCCCGATCGTTGCGTACACGTTCTCTTCTTTCACCAGCAACATATCCAATCCATCAATATATCGTGCATAGACGTGGTTGGTGACTTCTTGGCCATCCCATGTCATGTAGGAGAGGGGCTCCGCCCACCAGATGTTGTTACCTTCCAGATCGAAGTAGCCGAAGTTGCTTCGATTCATACGCCGATAATCCTCTTCAACATACTGTTCCCGATCAAAGAATATGAACAAACCCTTGTCATCTGGATGCTTCTCTATCCGGCTTATACGATGACCTGCAAGATTCTTCCTGAATAATTCCTCCCTAGAATTCTCATCCATACAAACCAACACCTCAGGATCCTCCTGACTCCGATAAAAAACTCTGTCACCCACGATAGTATACTTACGCTCAGCGCAGATCTCCAAATACTTACGCCAATCAGGACCACTGAGTTCATTGACGACGATGCGTATCTGGCTACAGACTGTACGAGTATAAAGTCCATCGTGCTCCGCGTAGTACTCATCGAGGTCGTCTTTCTTGGATATAGTCCACGTGAATAGACCCTTTGGCCCAAGGAACGGATCCCACCAAGCTTTTATGGTTACGCCATGAGGGGACACCGCCTCAAAGACATCCCTCCGCTCTTTCTCAGTCTCCTTGGAGAAATCCCACTCAGGCAGACGATTAAATTTGAGGTCCCAATCCTTTGGGACCACCACTTTCTGTATCCACTCATCCTTAACTCTGACTTCGCCCACCATTTTTCTGCCACCCATATAGTTATGTGAAGCCTCCATTTTTAACCACTAAAGCTCCGCCCACTTGTATGTCCCAGGTTGCATAGCCTTAAGCATTTCTGGTGTCAGTCCTTTTACTTCCACTTGCAGGGCTCCACCGGAGGTGCCCCAAGCCTCTACAGGAGCTGAAACGCCAATATCCGCCTCCAATTCGCTGTGCCCTGACAACCCCGACGCCTTATATATTGAGACCTCCGGGTACTTATATGCCCCAGCCAACCCCCCAGGCAAACTCGCCTCATCAACAAACCGCGTCTTACCCACCCCGCGCAAAACCAAGAAACTAATCCAGAAAACAGAAACTAGACTTCAAACGCTCATAGGCCTCTAAATACTTGTCGAAGTCGGATTTATCGCAGGAGTAGACGATTTTTAGAGAAATGCTCTCTTTTTTTAGTATACCTTGGACTTCTTTTATTTGCGTATTCGTTGAGTTGTATTTTGTATACCTCATTAAATTTGAGGTAACTCCGAAAATGCTTGAGGCATTGAATTCTTCCAACTGGCCATCGTACTCCAATATGTGCTCACTGTATGATTTTTCTCCTGTATCCCCTGCTATGGAGGATACCAAAGTCTTGAATTGGGGGATGTGCGCAGTAGAAGCCTTCGGTAATTGGAGGACAGACAAACGCGCGTTATACGTTCTTGAACCGTTAAAAGGTCCGACCACATCTACGTTACCGCCCATCTTCTGGATTTCCCAATTGGAGGGACATTCGAAGGAGAAGTCCCCAAAGTTATTAATGCTATAGTCGACTATTCCGATTATATGCCCCCTCTTTTCAACCGCGGACATGATTGCTGCCTTTATCTTTTCTGTTTCATTCATCTTAGACGGGTGGTAAGACACCTAGTGAGCTATAGTATCGTATATAACCCCACATGAGGAGTAGTTCCTGCTTAACACATTCCGGATCCTTGAGTTCGCCATTCTCCGCATAGATGAGCCCTAAAACGTCTTTATCGTCGGCTATTTGGATCCCTGTTTCTTTGAGCATAGTCTGCTTGAAGTCCGCCTCTGCCTTAAATGCGTCATAGGTTAGCTCCATCTTAGCATCCGCAAATTTTCGGCCCGCAGAATAAAAGTCTTTTTCCGCGGTTCGTAGGTACTCGTTCCATGCATCAAATATCCTTTGGCGATTTTTAACATAAACACCCATATGCGCCATTATGTCCACAGAGGGGTCCCGCGTCAACTCCCTAATCTTTGCAGGGATTGTATAGATCAACGGAACCTCCACTTTTTTCTTGAGGATTCCAAATACACCTGGCTTCGCCCCGTCTGTGTCGTATGTAGCTAAAAAATCGCTTATGCCGTAGCAGAACTTTAGATCAGGTAGCTGGTCAACCCCAGACTTCAGTGCAGTTTCTTTGAAGGATTTAATGCACTCGGCTTCCACTTCTTTCCTGTTGGCGTTGAGTTTTTGTGGCAGCAGATAAGTCATACCCCTAGATATGATGTCATTTACGATGACAGAGATCTCAATGTAAGACCGTGTCTTACATTTAGGGCACTCACATACATTAAATTGCTCTTTCTTTATTTTGGAGAGCACATCTTTTGGGGATGCCATGACCGACGCATACAGATTTGCGTCGAATTTCTCGCCACACGCACAGATTAGAGTGGCTTTGCATATTCTTGTCCTAAGAAATTTCAGGATAGTGGACGGCAGTTAGATATTACTCTAGAGTAGCATATAAACCAAAGCCTACACGAAACGAAAACTAGACTTCAAACTTTCCCAGAGTTAACTTTCTTCTTCAGCTTCGGGTCAACTTCCAGCAACGGCTTAAATATGTGAGACAAAAACTTCTCCGGAGCATCAGGCCTAAGAGCCTCAACTACATAATCCCTCAACTTCTGCCTATCAGCGCCCTCCGGCAAAGACCTATAGTATTTGACCAGTTCTTCTGCACGATTGTATTCAGGATCATAGCCGTGGCCTTGCCAATCACAAAATCTGTTCTTTGCTAGGATATAATCCCGAACCTCGTTCTTCTCCAAAGCCACTAACAGGAAATCGCGATTACTGAAAGCGGTTCCTCCCCTAAGAGTATTCAGTCGATGAACCACGTCCCATGCGAACTGACCTTCCTCGTCCAGAAGCTGCCTAATAAGCCCACGACGCTTACCTATGCCCTCAGGCAACTCTTCCTCATAGAAACCAAAATAGGTTGATGCTGCGGCAGCTCTTTCATATCTCTCCTTAAGCGCTTTACTTATGTCTCCCCCGAATTTATCATAGTACGTATGCCTCACATCCCCCCCATAGTTCGTTAATTCAATAGAGTATTTGAAGTCTCCTCTACCTACTATGAAATCCACAAGTTTGTCTTCCTTCAGCGCCTTCTTGAATAGAGTCTTGTCGTCCATTTTAGGTTGGTACATATGATTTATAAGTTAACTTAGTTAAATCCAGTGAATCCTCAAAAATCTACAAGAACTCTCTTATCATCAGCCTCAACGACCTTACCCTTCAAGGCCCCTTAGTTTGCCAGAGGATTAAACCCGTTTTTTCTTGTGTGCTTCGTCTAGTTTTTTCTGGACCAACTTCCTGTTTTCTAAGTGTTCATAGATCCAATCTCTGTCTTTTCTAGGTAAGTTGTCTACCTCCTCTTTAAGTTTTGGGTCTTGTTCTAAAAGAGCAGTCACAATATACATCACCACCTTCTTCTCGTCTCCAGTTTTGTGAAGATACTCTACCAAAAAATCCCTGAGATTACCTCTTTCTGGAGAATCGACTGGGAGCGAGAGGAAATAGTTTTCAACATAAGTTTGCTTTCCGGTATCATAAGAGCCTCCCGCCCACCTGCTTTGATAATCAGTAAATTTTCCTCTGCCAAGGAGAAAATCAATCAGATTATCTTCTCTAAGCGCCCAGAGAAACAAATCCTCATGAGTTTCAACAGTTTCCCCTTTTATCGTTCTTAAATCAACTGCCGCATCTCTAGCAAGCTGACTATGCTCCTCCCTTAAGTTCTTTATCAGGGATTTACGACGGACAAGACGGTCGCTAACATTGTTTTCATACAAAGACCAAAAATAATCCCCAACGGCAGAAACACGGTCAAAGCGCTCTCTTAAAGCAAGTTGAATTTTCTCATCAGATATCAAACCTTTCTGAATGCACACCCAATAGGGCGTCACTGACTTAGGATCATAGTTATGGTATACATCCTCATAGTCCACCTCATACCTGAAGGGATAATCACCCCGACCTAGTATGAAATCCATTAACTCGTTTTTCTTGTCCGCCTTGGCTGCTTTCTTCTTCAAAGCCGTTTCTTTTTCAGCCTGCAACATACCAGGGGTCTTCCTCCCCCCCATCTGAGGTTTCTTTACTTCCTTAAACATTTTAGGTGTTAAATAATTACTCAAACTAATTTAAAGGGAAAATAGGATAAATCGTAACATCAAGAGAGGATATAACTCTCTCAGGGGCGCCGCCAACAGTGTAACCTGCTTCTGGTACATGAAGCTCGTTACCTTTAACTAAAGATGGTATCTGCGGATTTAAATTCTTTGCATCAGTAATCTGAACAACAACGACGTTACTTCCATCTCCCAAATACCCCCTTTCCATACCTAGTCTACCCTCAAGTTTTCGAACATCATCAACCTTAGTCAAATCAAGACCTTCAAAGACGCTTTTATCGGTGATGAACATATGTCCCTCAGAACCTAGATTATCAGCATGTTTTAGATAAGTTTCCTTGAGACACACATGTATCGCCTGAGTCTCATCAAACTCCTTTGCCTTAGACGCATATTCGTACATGTCCTTTAGTACAAAGTCATCATATTCTCTAAGAGCGAATTTCAGCTGCTCTTCTCCGCCGACGTCGATTATTTTTTTCAGTCCCTGGCGGTTAAGTCCTAAACGCTCAATCGTTGATATCTGCTCTTCTTTGAAGCCGATCTTGATAAGCTCGTCTTTAGAAAGCAGGCCCGCTTCGTCTCCTAATCCGAGCCTTTTCTTAAGTCGGCATAGTATGTCATCCAAAACACTGCCTACGTTGTCGGCTAAAGAGCCAAGGCGACCAGTTAAGCCACCGACTCTGCCAACCTCATCAACCTTACCAACGACACTCACAGCCCTCCCAACATCATCTGTTTTACCTAAACCTTTAAGCCAACTACCCCCTAAAATCGTGGCAGCAATCTCAAACCCAATACGGCCACCAGCCTCCCCAGGGCGGCCATTATCAAAATCGTAGAGGATAGGTTCAAGAATCGCGTCAATGATAGCGCCCCCCGTCTCAACAGGATGGGTAAACATATAACCAAACTTAGTCGCAAGATCATCCACAGTCTCACCAGGCTTCGTTGAAAGATTCCAACCAGTCTCCAAAGTACCATGCACAAGATGACCAAGACCCATAGCAGTATCATAGATGCCCTCACCAATACCAATCCAAGAACCCACCGTGACATCAATTATGCCATTCTCCCTCCGCTCAGACGACTGACTAGTTGTTGAGGTCGTAGTGGTCGTTGTAGTCGTGGTGGACACAACAGAAACCTGAACAGCCTCCTGAAGCAGACGATTCCATTCCTCCATCATGATGCTGGATTCGCCCATGTAGATGGCTTGATAATCAAGTGAGGGACTGTATTTAGCGTGTAGTGCGTTGATGAGTGCTTGGGTTTCGGCGCTTCCGACGGCTGCTTGGTATTCGAGGAAGCTCCGACGTTCTTCTTCTAAAGCCTTCATCTGCTGCTCCAACTCAGCTGAAGCCTTCTCCCTAGCAACCTCAAAATCCTTGTTGAAGTCTTCAGCCCAAGGATCAAACAGAGACTCACGGAACCACTTATAGGTGTCGCGGTCCAAGGAAGACTCCAACTCACAGACACTACCATTCAAGAAATCTATGAGGCCGCCGACTTCAAGGTTACCCTCCCCAACAGCCGCAGACAAAGACGACATCACGCGGGCAACCAAATTCAAGCCCTTAGCATCCTCAGACAAACGCTGAATATCTCGGACAGAATCACGGTAACCCAGATAAAAACCATCAAACTCACTGCCACTACGATTACGGGATTCCAGGAAATTCACAGCAGAGACCGCATCATGGAAGCTCTCATTCACGGAAGCAAGATACGCGTCAAGGGCTGCGCCGCCAAGCTTACCCGCCTTAGAAAGAGACACCTCATAATCGCGCTTCAACTTATCCAAGATCTTATCGTAGTTGCGGTCCCAGAAAGCCTGATTACGCCACTCTTCAAGCTGTTTTTTGCGGGCTTCTTCTGCTTTGAGGCGAGCCTTCTCCTCCGCAGAAACCAGTTTATCAAAGGCGAGCTCATCAATCTTGACAAGACATCGCTCATAGAATTCCTTCATGTCGTCGCGGACCTCACCAGCCAACTCACTGCGAAGCCGCCCCTTATCCTTCCAGCTGCTGCCGCCCTGGTAGTCGGCGGAGAACTCCTGACTGGCGGAACCAACAAGCCCTCGATATTCTTGATACAATTCCTCCGCCCGCTTCTTAACCAAGTCAACGCCGAACCAGCCCAGAGAAGACACAGTGCCCTGGAAGCCGGAGAATAAGGCATTCAAGGAAGAATAGAAAGCATTCTTGGCAGACTCCGCCTTATCTCGAAAACGCCGATAAGCCTGATAAGCATCAATACGTGAGAGAATACCATTACTGAAGGAATAGGTCTTATTATCTAATTTAAAGCCGTAGTCTACATCAAAATCCAGCTTAGAGAGATCCTGAGACCAACTGCTGAGGGAGGAAAAACTAGACTTCACAGAGTTAAGCTCAGACGCCACTCTATCCCAGTACCTGCCAGCAGCCTCAGCACGCCACCAAGTCTTACGCCGCTTAGCCTCCCTCACCGCCGCAAAATACCTTCTCCGGGCGAGGTCGACCTCCTTCTCCAACTCAGAGATCCGGCTCCGAGCGGAATCCAGCATAGATAGATAACGCTTAAGTGAGTCCCGAGAGTAGAGAAACCATTTACCTTCTGAGTTGCGGACTGGGACTTTCTCGGCAGAGGAAGAGACTATATTTTGGAGATACTGGAGATAGCTACCTTGGTCGCTGAAAGAAGACTCAATCCATTCCTCACCGGATTTAAGCCAGAGGCTGCCGCCGTCTTCGCTGACTCGGAAGGTCCTGTTGTCTGAGATGAAACGAGGCTGCATCGATAACAGAGCATATAGTATGCTGACGACGACTGCCAGGGAAGCGAAAGAAAAGGAAGGAGAAGATATCTGGGGGGATAAGGCTTCAGATGAGCCCTGTGGGAGGGAGCCCTCTCCCGGGGGCGGGTCTATGGGGATGGCTGCTGCAATGGATGCTAGAGTGAATGCCAGCAGCAGATATAGTAGTTTGAGTCCGGGTTTCATTCTCTAACCCATTATATATTACTATAAAGTAGTATATAAATAGTGCGGATTTTTATCCCTAAAATCACATATTTTGGTATGTACCACGGCAAGATCACAAAGGCAAGGAAGAAGAGGAAATACGCTATAGGAAGAGACCCCGCCCACACAACAATAGGGGAGGAAAGGAAGAAGAACATGAGAACCAGGGGTAAGGGGGTTAAGACGAAGTTGATCACGACAAAGTATGCATACGTCCTCCTAGACAACAAGCCGACGAAGTGTGAGATAGTGACGCTTACAGAAAATCCCGCCAACAAAGACTTCACAAGAAGGAACGTAATCACAAAAGGCGCCATACTGAAGGTCAAGACACCAGCCGGAGAGGAGATGCTGGCGAAGGTCACCTCAAGACCCGGCCAAGCAGGCGTCATCGAAGCATTGCCTATCTTGTGAACCCCGCACGGGTTCACTCTATTTTATTCTCTAAAACGGATAACTAACTGTTTCCTATCTTATTATTTTTTCACAATATAAAAATCCAACGTGGTGAACAATGGAAAAAAAGATAATAGTGTATGACACAACCCTCCGAGATGGAGAACAAACCCCTGGAGTGGCTTTCACATTAGAGCAGAAGCTGGAGCTGGCTCGGGCACTCTCCGAGCTGGGAGTGGACATCATAGAAGGGGGCTTCCCGATCAACTCAGGAGGGGAGCTTGAAGCAGTGAAGAAGATCTCAGAAGAAGTGGATGCGACAGTCAGCGGCCTGGCGCGGGCGCTGAAGGATGACATAGATGCTTGTCTTAAGGCCGACGTGGATCTGGTGCATACCTTCATATCGACTTCGCCGCAGCACCTCAAATACCAGATGGGTAAAACAGAGGGTGAGGTATATGACATGGCTGTGAAGGCGGTTGAATACGTAGTCGACCACGGCCTGCCCTGCCTCTTCTCGCCCATGGATGCGACGAGAAGCGAATTCCCTTACCTACTGAAGGTCTGCAAGGGAGTGGAGGAGGCGGGGGCTAAGACAATCAACGTACCGGACACTGTTGGAGTGATGTATCCCTCAGCCATGAAAACGTTGATGGAAAAACTCAGAAAAGAGATAAAGATAGACCTAGACATACACTGCCACAACGACTTCGGGATGGCGGTGGCGAACACCCTGGCAGGGGTGGAAGCCGGCTGCAATCAGGTGCAGACGACCATCAACGGACTGGGGGAGCGGGCAGGGAACGCGGACATGGAACAGGTGGTGATGGCCTTGCACATCATCTACGGGATAGATACGAACATAAAGACTGAGAGAATCTATCCGACAAGCCGTCTGGTGGAGCGTCTCTCAGGGATTAGGGTGATGCCCAACTACCCGATCGTGGGAGACAATGCCTTCGCCCATGAATCAGGCATACACGTGCACGCAGTGCTGAAGAAGGCTGAGACGTTCGAGCCAATAAAGCCGGAGATGGTGGGGGCGAAGAGACGCCTGGTATTAGGGAAGCACGTGGGAGTGCATGGGATAGAGGCTAAGCTGGAGGAGTTGAACATAAGCGTGGAACCAGAACAGCTGAAGGAGATAACCTCAAAGGTGAAAGACCTGGGCTGCAAGGGCAAACACGTCGTGGAGGAAGACCTTATCGCCATAGCCGAAGACATCCTGGGGATGGTACCGCATGAGGAGAGGCGTGTAGCGTTGATAGACCTGTCATTGAACAGCAGGCTTAGCAAGAAACCCATCGCAAGCGTCATCCTAAGAGTGAATGGAAACGAGAAGAAGGCAACCGAAGAAGGCGTAGGTCCAGTTGATGCTGCACTGAGCGCCATAAGGGCAGCCATCGGCAGAGAAGAGATAACCCTGGAAGAATACCACCTGGACGCTATAACAGGAGGCTCAGACGCCCTGGCTGATGTGACCATCCGGGTTGGAGATGGCAAGACTACTGTGACGGCAAGAGGCGTCCACGAAGACATTGTGATGGCCTCCGTTACGGCCTTCATCAATGGGTTAAATAGACTTATGAGGTTGTGAAAGATGATATCCGACAAAACCAAACACGGGATTGAGCGAGCACCGCATCGCTCTCTTATGAAAGCCATAGGCATGATAAACGAGGAGATAGACCGACCATTCATCGGGGTAGTGAACTCATGGAACGAGTTCGTGCCGGGACACATCGACTTGAACAAGATGGCAGACAGCGTCAAAGCCGGCATCCGGATGAATGGGGGAACGCCCCTGGAATTCCACACCATCGGAGTGTGTGACGGCATCGCCATGGGCCACGAAGGCATGAAATATTCTCTCCCCTCAAGGGAGACGATAGCAGACTCTGTGGAATTGCAGGTCAAGGCCCACCAGCTTGACGGCCTAGTTTTTGTCACGGCCTGCGACAAGATCCTCCCAGGGCATCTGATGGCTTCCGCGAGGGTGAATATTCCCTCAATTGTTGTCACCGCTGGACCCATGTGCCCGGGTATCTATGAAGACCAGTGCGTTGACCTGATCTCCGTCTTTGAGGCGGTTGGCAAACTAAAGACCGGGGACGTTACGTCAGAGGAGATAAGAACACTTGAAGAACACGCGTGCCCCGGCGCAGGCTCCTGTGCGGGCCTTTTTACTGCGAACACCATGGGCTGCATGACAGAGGCGTTGGGAATGTCTCTCCCATGCTGTGCGACCTCGCCTGCAACAGAGGCAAGAAAGTACAGGATAGCCAAGGCGTCAGGGCTGCAGATAATGAACCTCGTGGAGGAAAAGATAAACCCAAGGGACATAATGACTTCGCTGGCATTCGAAAACGCCATAAGGACGGACATGGCCATCGGGGGATCAACGAACACAACACTACATCTGCCTGCAATAGCTCATGAATGCGGGATAAAGCTTACACTGAATGAATTCGACAGATTGAGCAGGGATACCCCCCACCTAACGTCAATCCGTCCAGGGGGCACTGATTTCATGGTAGACCTCGACCAGGCAGGCGGCATACAGGCGGTGATGGAAAGACTTAAGGAGAAACTACACCTGAATTGTATCACGGTTACTGGAAAAACACTCAAAGAAAACCTGAAGGAGTTCAGGATCGTGAATCCTGAAAAGCATGCCCGCGTCATCCGGACAATGGATAACCCATACCACAAGGAGGGGGGGATAGCAGTGCTCAGAGGGAATCTTGCCCCACGGGGATGCGTGATCAAACAGTCTGCCGTAGACCCGAAAATGTTCAAGCACTCTGGGCCGGCAAGGGTCTTCGACTGCGAGGAGGACGCTAATAAAGCCATCATGAACAAAGGGATAAAGAAGGGAGACGTCATCGTGATAAGATATGAGGGTCCGAAGGGGGGTCCGGGGATGAGGGAGATGCTGCAGGGCACTTCCGCAGTAGTCGGCATGGGCTTGTCTGATTCAGTCGCATTGATAACGGATGGCAGATTTTCGGGTGGGACTCGGGGCCCATGCATCGGCCACGTAAGCCCTGAAGCGGCTGAAGGCGGACCCATCGCCTTAGTGGAAGACGGCGACATAATCGAGATAGATATTCACTCAAGAAAGCTGGACCTGAAGCTCTCAGAGGATGAGATTCAGAAGAGACTGAAGGGGTGGAAGAAAAAAGAAAAACACCTCACAGGAGTGCTTAAGAGGTATGCTCAACTCGTGAGTTCAGCAGATAAGGGAGCGATCTTCGAGTGATCACCTTGTAAAGGTATCTTCAAGTCTCTCCCCTATTTCCTTACCCAGGTACAGGTGACTGAATACGCCGCCAGAACAGTTCAACAACTCCATGTTCTCTATCAGCTTACTGTATCTGCCGCCGGCGATGCCGTTCGCGATGATTGCGGCACCCTCAGCAGCCTCCTTGACCTCGCCAGCCTTCCTCTCCAAGGTTCTTACCCCAGCAGAGATGCCATGAGCCTTGAGGGCTGATCTCACATCCTCGATGAAGGGCTCTATTCGAGTAAATCTCCCACTCAAGAGTATCTCCTTCGGCTTTCTGACCGAGGGGAGGAGCAAGTAGGTGTCTTTTACTATGGCTTCGAGCATGGCTGAGTACGCTAATTCCACGTTACTATCCTTTTTAGTGGGTGAGATGAATTCCTCAATGGAGAGCTTTTGGGAATCTATCCCAGACACTGAGACAGCACCTCCTTTGAAGAGCAGGGTCTTGGAGAATTCCCCAGTATTTGCGAGGGCATACGCTAGTTCGCCGTCCATGCCACCCAATCCCATGTAGCCTAATCCGCCAGAGGTGCCGCCGACGCCGTCAACGATTTTGCCGTCTTTTACGGCCAACGCCGCCGTATAGCCGAAGCCTATTTCAAGGATGATGAACGAAGTCTGAGAGAAGCCTGTGCTGTATCTCTCAGCCTGATCCCTTATCCCCGAGACCGCTGTGAAGACCTTGTCTGCTGTCCCCATGTCTATCCTGTTGATCTTCCTGTGCTCTGGGACGGTCGGCAGATGTATTACACCTGGAGGAAACCATATATTCAATCCTGAACCCCTCATGAGGAACATCAATTCCCTTAAGCCGACTATGTTAAGCCTCCTTTCCAGGTCTGCTTTGGTGATGAAGGTGGCTGAGTTTATCTGTTCGTCGGATGCTTTGGAGGCCTTCACCATGGGCAGGCCGTAGCCGCTTGGGCCGACTATTGCGTCGATCTTTCTATCTAAGTTGAAGATGGCGTCTAACACTATTTGGGGGTTCTTTGTCACCTCTGCTCGGGGTATGGCGATGTCCATGATTACTTCGTCGGTTTCGTCTTCGAAGCCGAAGACGTCCATGCTCTTTGTCCCCGGGTCTATGCCGACTGCAGTTACCATTTTTTGATTGTTGCCCCGTTGTTGTTTCCTTTGGTGTGGAAGACGTCTCCTCCACCCTGCTTGGATATGAGTTTCTCCAGTTTTGCGACTAGTTTTTCCGCCGTTTCTCTGTCATCTGTTATCCCGTAGAATGTGGGGCCCCAGCAGGTCTGGCAGGCGCCGTATGCTCCGTTATCCAATAAGAGATTTATGCCGGCTTCCACTATCGGATGACAGTAGGTGCCCTCTTCCTGGAAGTCCCCCCAGAAGTCTCCCAGTCGGCTGTTGAAGGCTGTGATGGCTTTTCCGAATGTTTCTATGTCGTCTTCAACCAGAGAGGGCATCACCTGCATGAGCATTATCCTGGAGAGGCGGTCAGACATCTGCGCAGGCATCGGCTTCAGTTTGCGGAGGATCTCCTCCTCGTTTTCCTTTATCCTCAGTATCGCCTGTATGGGCTTCTGGGGGATGCATACAACAAAGAGCCAGTCCTCTGGTATCATTTGCCTGAACAGGAGTGGAGGAACCCGTTTACCCTTATCCCCTGTCTTGTATCCTCCATCTACGATGAAGCCGCCTGATTTGAAGGAATGCAGGCCGAGGGCGACGATTTCCGATCTGCCCAATGTGAGCGCTATTTCTTCTATCGCTGTCTTGACTTCATAGAGTTCCGCTATCGCTTTTCCTATCGACAATGCTAGCGCTGTCTGGGAGCCCATGCCTAGGTGTTTTGGTATTGTTTCCCTTACCTTGATCTCAACGCCTCCTTTGATCCTGTGTTTTTCCAGGAATACTCTAGCGTATCTTTCAGCGTTTTCCTTGTCTTCTCCTCTAATGGTTAATTTCCCTGACTTGGCGGCTTCTATCTCTGTCTTTGGATCGTCTATGGTGAATCCTGCCGTGCCGTAGAGCCTCCCAAGGTCTCCTGTGAGGTCCATGTTGCCGGTATGCAGGTGGGCGGGCGCCGTGATCATTATTCCTTGCATTTTGTAGTATATTTGGAGGGTAGTATTAAATCAGCCGACTGAAAAACAATATACATCATTTAAAAATAAAATTTGGACAAAATATATCAATTTATTAACTTATACTACCTAATAGATTACACGAAGATGCTGCCAGATAGTCCTAAAATAGAACACCCAACTGACTGGAAAGAGCTGAACAAGAGCGTTGAAGGCGAGAACGAACCACAAAAAGCTGTCATAGATTACCCCATCAGCTGGAAAGAATTCCATGATCTCATAGAAAGCGTGCAGAGAAGGAGGTCATACCTTGAGAGAAAACAGGAAAAACTGAGTTCTATGTACAATCTACTGATGAGGGAAAACAAGAAATTCGAGAAAGAGAAGGACCTGATAGTTGAAGAGATGAGGATCATAAAGGGTTTGATAGACGAGTACCGGGCAAGATACCATTCAGACATAAACAATGGGGCAACATACATCCAAGGCTTAGATGAGATAACAGGGGTAGTGCAGGAATCACTTGACCAGGCCGTGAACTCAGGCACTGAAGCAGACAGTATAGTGCAGACAAAACCAACCCCGAAGATAGTAAACATAGTAACCACGCCTCAACAGACCACCAAGAGACTTCTCCAATCAAAAAAGAGCGTGGACCTGCAGAGGAAGAAGCAGATAAAAACAGCACTCCACCACATGCTGGAGATAGTAGATAAGAGAGGTAAGTTAAGGATCAAAGACCTCTCTGATGAATTAGGAGTTGATTCTGAGGTCGTCCTCCGGTGGGCTAAGGTCATGGAGAGCAGAGGCATGCTCACCATAAGCTATTCCCTGAGGGGTGGGCAGGTTATCGAGAGGGCATCAACTGCCAGATGATCACGGAAAGAACACAATCCTCAGATAGATGAACAACAGGTAAAGCAATATTAAGACTGAGGACTCCTTCTTGTTCAGATCCATGTGGTTGAACAACATCAATAAAGCGATCAGGGTCGCAACCATCCAATAGACGAAGTCGAAGCTTAGTACCATAGGTGTTACAGTAACCCCCGCAACGGTGGCTCCTAGACCAAACGAAAGCAGAGGATCCGTGATGTTGCTTCCGATAAGGTTTCCAAGGGACAGAGTCCCAGAACCCTTTGTTAATGCCCTGATGGAGACGCTGAGTTCAGGTATGCTCGTACCTAAGCCGATGAAGAGCCCGATCAGGGAACTGCTTATGTTCATGTATGTTGCCAACGAAACCCCGTTCTCCACAGCAAGGTTTGCGGAATATATCACAACCACTATGCCAATAAGACACTTGGAGGTTTCCAGCAACAGATTGCCCTTCTTATCATACGAATGTGCCTTCCCGAGAACACCTTCCTGACGCAGCAGAAGCCCTACATAGGAGAGGTAGATTACCACTAGAAAGACGCCTTCAATCTGGCTGACATAGCCATCAACGCAAACGAGGAACATGAGGATAAGCGCGAACAACATCATCCCTCCATCGCGCCGAAGAGACCTCTTACTTATGTGGAGTGTGGCGATCATCCCCACAATACCAAGCAGTAGAGTGATCTGGGCTAGGTCGCTGCCGATGATGTTCCCAACAGCTATCCCTGAAGCATCAGTTCCCTGCAAGGTGCTGAAGCCAGCCATCACGTTCGTGAATATCTCTGGCAGAGAAGTGCCGATGGAGGCTATGGTCAACCCGACGATCAGGCCCGAGACATTGAGCATGGAAGCGATCTTCTTGGCAGCTGAAACAGCGAAGTCGCTTCCAAACCATAAACCTAGAACTCCAAGGAAAACGAATGCCACCTCATAAAAGACCATGTTATCTATAGCTTCTGAGGATTTATAGCCTAAATCAGATTACTTATTCATGAAGTTCCTTCAATCCATCACGCTGTTGGTGGTCTTCTCCCTGATGGCTTCTGCTCAGCAGCCCCTGGACTGCGATGCTTTGAAGAACAAGGTCTATCCTGGCTCCAAGGACTACAGGCTTACGAACGCAAACCTCTACTTTGACGTCGCATTGGATGGAACCATTGATGTCAGAGAGGAGGTAACCTACGACTTCTATTCGGGGAGGTTCTCCTTCGCATACCGGGATATCCGGGTTCCATCCTCTAAGGTATCAGATGTCTACGTCACAGAAGAGGGAGGCGAGATCTGTTACGACTTTTTTCCGAACTACAAGAGCGACACTGTCCGGATTAAGTGGTACTATGACGAAGTAAACAACAGAGAGAGAACGTTCACCTTACACTATAAGCTGAGAAACATAATCAATGCATACGACGACGTTAATGAATTCTATTGGAAGGTGTGGGGTGGGGACTGGGATAAACCAGTAAACAATATCTATGGCGAGATAAGGCTCCCCTATGCTGTGAACGACCCAATGGAGGTCTACACTTGGGGCCACCCTGAACTGAAGGGCAAAATAGCACTCTCCAAGAACAACACAGTAATCTTTCAGACCTTTAATGTTCCAGCACACCAGTGGGTCGAGGTCAGGGCAGTTTACCCGAGCTATGACTATGGAAAAGGAGCGTACACGAACCATGAGACAGGGGAAGGCTTGAAGAAGATAATCACCAAAGAAGAGAACTACTCAGGGAGTGGTGGGAACGCGTTTACTGTCGTTATCGCGTTATTTGTCCTAGAATGGCTTTTCATATTCATCAGCCCCATACTCTTCATGATATTCCCAAAACATCGGAAAAAGATAGGTTTGCTCATACTGCTCCTCTTCTTGCTCACATTCTTCGGCTTCTTCGCGATGCCATTACTCCTCGTCTTAGGCATCTCCTTGAATCCAACATACATCGCACTGCAGGCCATAGCCCTGCTTTCAGCGTTCATGCTCTGCTGGCATCGTTGGGGCAGGGAACCGAGGGTGGACTACTTGCAGATCTATGAGCGAGAGCCGCCTTATGACTATTCTCCTGCAGTAGTCTCAGCCCTCATGAATCAGCTCACACATGAACCCGATGAGGCGACGCTTATGGGAGAGATCCTGGACCTAGCCCATAGAGGGTATATAACGATAAAGAAGGTACCGAAGGAAAAATTCTTGGGCGTTTTTGGGAGAGACTATGACTTTGAGATAGGCTTCAGCGAACATAAGGCCGACGAAGATACCCCTGAATCTGAGAAGAAACTCTTGGATTTCCTTAAAACAAAGGCAGAGGATAAACCTATAACGTTCAAAAAATTGGAGGGGGAGATAAGGAAAACCCCCGAATCATCCAGAGAGTGGTTTAAGGGCTGGAAGAAGACCGTGAAGAAAGACGCTGAAAAAAGAGGATTCTTTGATAAGGCGACCGGTTTATGGGTTTTTCTGGCAGCTTCCATGATTATTGCTGCATTCTTCTTTATCTATAACTTCATCATCAGTTTGGTTGTAACAGGCTTCCTAGTCTCTGTGTTGGTTCTCTTGTTCCCGGGGATACTGCCTAAGCGGACGCATGAGGGTGCGTTGCACTTTCTGAGGTGGATGAACCTCAAAAAATTCTTGGAGGATTTCAGCCAGCTTAGCAGGATGCCGCCTGACGCAGTAGTCCTCTGGGAGAAGTACCTAGTCTATGCTACATCATTGGGTGTTTCAAGGGAGGTTGAAAAAGCCATGGATCAGGTGTTCTCGAAGCTCCCAGAGTCTTCCAGAGCAGTTATGTACGGCGGCATCACCGGTTCAGGTATGACAGGATTCAGTTCAAGCTTCTCCTCTTCGTTCGCTTCATCCTTCGCCTCTGCTTCCTCGACCTCGGGCAGCGGCGGCTTCAGCGGCGGGGGCGGCGGCGGGGGCGGAGGAGGCGGAGGAGGAGCCGGCTGATGGACATCCTTTCTGGTGTGGAGATTCATGGGTTAGGTCTTTATTTGAGGGGGCAGAGGACATTGGTCATAGCGGACTTGCACCTCGGCTATGAGGAGGAATTGATGCGCTTCGGCTACCTTGTTCCTAGATTCCAGTACAATGAGATCATAGAGCACATGGAAAAGATCCTCTCAGAGGTGGATGCTGAGAAGGTCGTAATAAACGGCGACCTCAAGCACGAGTTCGGCCGGATCAGCGAGCAGGAGTGGACTGAGGTCTTGAATTTCTTGGACTTTCTCTCGGAGAGGGTTGAAGAGATCATCCTAGTCAGAGGAAACCATGATACAATCATCGGTCCGATAGCCTCGAAGAGGAAGGTAAAGATTCAGGAGAAATACTTCATTGGGGAGGATGGGGTCTATATCACCCACGGACACGAGATTCCCTCTGATAACGACTTCAAGAAATCGAGGGTAGTGGTAATAGCACATGATCACCCTGCGATCTCTCTCAGGGAGGAGATCCGGGTCGAGAAGGTTAAGTGTTTTTTGAAGGGGAACTGGGGTGATAAGATATTGATTCAGATGCCTTCCCTGAATTTTGTAACAGAGGGGACGGACCTTACGAAGGAAAAGCCTTTGTCGCCTTTCATGGACCAGGATTTGGACGAATTCGAAGCCTACGGCGTGGAGGGCTTTAAGGTGTTCTATTTTGGGAGGATAACTGGGCTCCTATAGGTTATCTTGATATCATCCAATGTATTACAGGGATAATGGAAAAGCTTTCTGTTGTCGTGGTCTTAGTCATCCTACTAAGCGGCTGCGTGAGTCTAAGAGAGTATCTTTATAGTACGACAAGTCCTGATGTGACATCGTCCACGGTAACGTCGACGTCGACTTCGACCACCTCTACTTCTACGACTACGACATCCACTACTTCAACAACTCAACCGCCTTTGAAGTATCCTGAACTGCTAGAATGCGAGAAAAAAAATGGCTATGAAAGAGACGACTGCTTCTATGACGTCGCCGTCGATAGACAGGACTTCACGCTCTGTGAGGAGATCGACGGTAATGTGTTGATGACTGTCTGCGTTGCGGCAGAAAAAAAGGACTCGAACATATGCGGCTTCATCAACGACCTGCAGACAAGGGATAAATGCCTTTATGGCGTAGCCGTCACCAAGAAGGATGAGAGGGTATGTGAAAGCATAGAGTTGGACATATTAAAGGATACCTGCTACCTGAAGATCTCAAAGAAGAAGGGGGATGAGAAGATATGTGACAGCATAAGATTTTCCACGATAAGAGATATGTGTCTCAGCGACTGCTCTATAAGGGAGGTCTCTTCTGACCTGATAGGTTCAGTAGGTAAAGACGACTACATTGAGGTCAGCATAGAGACCAGAGAATGCGATGGACTGGAGGTTAGCTATAAGGCTGACTTAGAATACCTTTCACTGCTGAATCAGTCAACCAAGAAAGTCGAATCATCTGAGGAAGGAATAACCTTCAGGTTTAAGTGCGATAGGCCTTGTGAGGAAACGTATCTATACCTGAGGGTCGGGGAGGAAGAGATCATAGAGAAGGCCGCCTGCATGGGTTTTTCCCCTACAGCGGAGTGCAGTATCCATTTTCTGGCGAATGAATCGCTGCTCGACTCTAGGGTAACAGAGGACATCAATGTAACGATACTCGCCGAGGAGTGTATAGGAGAGAAGGTCAATTATTCCATGGAGCCGTTAAGCTTGTATTTCTCTCACTGGGTCTTCAACGGCGCCCTGAGGGCTAACTCATCCAATAAAGTAAAAAGCGACCTCGAGAGGATAACACTATATTATAGATGCAATGGCACCTACGACGGAATCCTTGTGAAGACCAAGGTAGGGGATCAGGAGGTGAACAACTACGCTGTCTGCAGGGTTAAGCCGGAGTGTTCTCTCAGGTTCTTGGAGGATAAATCGATGTTGGAGGCGAATGAGGGTGGTGTGGTTCACCTGACTGTCCTGGCTGAGGAGTGTAGAGAAGAGGAAGTAAAGCACTCAGCCGAATCTGGGTGGCTTGAATTCGTTAACGCTTCTTCGGGGAGTGTTTCAAGCAATCGGGAGGAGATATCTGTAGAATATCGCTGCAGGAAGTCGACCGAGTTTCTGCTGTACATAAGCATCAACATAGGAAATGAGGAGATTGTCAGATACGCGCGATGTATGCCCTAGGTAGCCTACTTTTTATGCATTCTCTTAAGCTTTTTCCTTCTCTTCCGGAGCTTATGCGTTCGCATCTTCTGGATCTTTCGCTTTCTTCCACAGGGCATAAGATAAGATTCGGATTCCGTTAATATAAATCACCGCATAATACGTTCTCTGGAGTATTATTATTTCCCTTAACTACCCAAGAAAAACGAAAAGTATTTATACCAAGAGTTACACTATAGTATATACCGGCAATCTGAGAACGGTGTCAAGCTGTTTCTCGGGATGGTTGGAAGCCGAGATAAAGTAAATGGTTGGGGGGGAAAATGACATCCTGCAGAGTATGCAATAGCACTAAGCTTATTGTAGACTACCGACACGGTGAAGTAGTCTGTAGGCAATGTGGACTGGTTCAGGAAGACAAACTCTTTGATTTTGGACCCGAATGGAGGGCCTTCGACGAAGAACAGATGAATAAACGCTCTCGGACGGGTGGGCCGCTGAAGTTCGCGAAACAGAACATCGGCCTTACCACGGAGATAGACCGATACGACCGAGACATCAAGGGAAGCGCTGTCCCATCTGAGCGAAAGGCTCAACTCTACCGTCTTAGAAAATGGCAGCGCCGCTCTAGGATGGGCACCTCCGTAGACAGGAACCTATCCATCGCGTTACCTGAGTTGGATAGGATGTGTGCGCACCTGAATGTTGCGCCGAATATAAAGGAGGAATGCGCCCGCTGGTACAGGAAGTGCGTTAACCAGGGGATCGTCAGGGGTAGGTCGATAGAAAGCGTAATAGCAGCCATAATATACATGGTATCAAGGAAGCATCAGCTGCCCAAGACACTCAAGGAATTGGAGGAGGTCTCCGGTGTGAAGAAGAAAGACATCGGCAGAAGCTACCGAACCATCTGCAGACGGCTGGAGTTGAAGATGCCTGTCGTCAAGGCTTCAGACTATGTGCCAAGACTAGCATCTCAATTGGGTGTTTCCGGCAAGACGGAGGCGAAAGCCATGGAGATGCTCGAGAAGGCGAGAAAGAGGGGTATCATCTCTGGAAAGGTGCCTATAAGCATCGCGGCAGCAGCCATCTATGTTGCGGGTAGGATGAACGACGACAAGCAGACTGAGACGATAATTGGTGTGGACGAGGTTCCTGAATCCGCTATAAAGAACAGGTACGATGAACTCCTCCGGGAGTTCAAGAACAGGAATCTTATCAAAGCCCATCCGATACCTGGTTGAATACCTTCTTCTTTTTTTATTTTATTAACCCTTTAATAGTGTGATGACGTCCTTAGAAGCCTCTGTCTTTGACACTACTATGAGCAGGTCCCCTTTCCTCAGTATTGCCTCAGGCGAAGCTATTACTATCTCCCCGCCCCGCGATATCAGACCTATGACGGCTTCTGAGGGCAACCCTGCGTCCTTTATCTTCCTCCCATCCAAGGCTTCATTGGTCAACCTTATCTCAAGTATCTCTGCCTTGCCTTTCTCGATGGAAATGATGCTTCTACCCCTGCCCTGGGTTATGGCGTTCTTGAAGTAGCTGACGATCGCGGCTATGGGGCTTATAGCTGCAGTTATTTCTAAGCTTATATACAGGTCCTGCTTTGTTGGATCATTGACCCTTGAAACAATCCTCTTCACGTTAAACTTCTTGACTATCTGGCAGATGGTTAGGTTTGTATTGTCGTCTCTTGTCAGGATAACCACTGCGTCGGCTTTTTCTATGCCAGCGTCCTTCAGGATTTCTGTGTTGCTTCCGTCCCCATGGATTACGAGGGCGTCCATCGATCCTGCCAACGCCTTAGCCCTTTCCTCGTCCTCTTCAACAACGACGATCTCATGGTCCTCACCTGCCAGATGCTTTGCGAGAGCCGATCCTGTTTCACCGCAGCCTATGATTATTATATACATTTTGATTACCTATCTCTATTAGACATTGGAATATAAATATGTTGTAACTTAGATTATACACTATTGGTTAAAAATGCTTAAAAAGGGTGGGAGAGGGTGATAGACGAGACCGTGATTAGCAGGCTTATAGTGAAGAACGCTGTGGACGACTTTCTCGCTAGCCTCGAGGTTGATGTCGCCATCGCCGGCAGTGGACCCTCTGGTCTAGTCGCGGCCAAGTATATTGCAGAAAACAACGCCTCAGTCGCCTTGTTTGAAAGGAAGCTCTCCGTTGGTGGTGGAATGTGGGGCGGAGGCATGATGTTCCCCAAGATAGTTGTCCAGGAGGATGCCATATCAATCCTTGAAGAATTCAGGATAGACTACACAGAGGAGGAAGGTATGTTTGTTGCCAACTCCATTGAATCCGTCGCTAAGCTGACTGCTAAAGCGATCGACTCAGGGGCTAAGATCTTTAACTGTATCTCAGTAGAAGACGTAATCATCCGCGAATCGGGGATCTCCGGCTTCGTGGTGAACTGGAGTTCGGTCGAACTTGCTGGACTGCATGTGGATCCTCTAGCTGTTAGATCCCGGTTCTGTGTTGACGCCACCGGCCATCCTGCAGAGGTCTGCCATATCGTCCAGCGGAAGGTGGGTAAACTGCAGACGACTTCAGGCGAGATCGAGGGGGAAGGATCGATGTGGGCGGAGAAATCGGAGTCACTCGTCGTCGACAATACGCGGGAGATTTACCCCAACCTCTACGTTACAGGCATGGCTGCTAACGCCGTCTTCGGCTCTCCAAGGATGGGACCCATCTTCGGAGGCATGCTTCTCTCAGGTAAAAAGGTTGCTGAGCTTATCATAGATAGGCTGTAAATGGTTTAGGTTTCTGAACAGACTTCTCCGAAGACTGTGAACATCGTCACCCCTGCCATGAATGAACCAAGGGCTGTTCCGATTACTGGTATGATGGACAGCACGCCGACAACTACTATGTAGTAGAGCACCATAAGCACCCATGGAACGAAGTAATTCAAAGTCAGAATCTTCTTTTTTATTTCCCCGAACTTGAAGGCTGAACCGAATTTGTCGTCCTTCACGTATGCTAGAAGCGCCGCAGGCAGCATGTATCCCGCCAGCAACACTAAGACCAGGGAGACTAGTGCGCCTATAATAATCGACCCGACGGATAGGACAGCCATGCCTTCTGAGCCAGTCTCTGCCCCGCTTATCAGAGCCACTAGAAATGCCCCAAAACTAACTGCCATCACTATCAATGCTGGCAGCATGTAGATGAGCACTATCACGAAGGCGATTAAACCGCTCACGAAGAGCTTTCCCCAGTCAACCCACTCAGGCAGCTTGAAGTCTTGATTCATCGCAGTTTTCCCGCATTTTAGATAGAATCCGGTGACCAGCATCTCAACCAGCAGCCCTGGTATGATAAGCAGGGTCAGCAGGAGGGAAGCAATCCCCAATACTACTCCAATGGCCAGCGTCTTCGAATCCATGAAGGGTCTTTTGATAGCCCTCTCGTAATCGACCAAATTAACCACCTCCGAGTTTTTATTGATGGTATTATTTGTTTTTGTGGGCTAATATATTTATAGTTGCTCGCCTATTCTATTATTGTAGATGAAAATGAGGCGCATTCAAGAAGGTGTTAAGGGTCAAGCTGCCTTGGAGTACTTGATGACCTATGGCTGGGCTATTCTCGTGATCCTCATAGTCGGGGTCGTCTTGTGGCAGATGGGGGTCTTCAATCCCGCATCAACGCCTCCAGGCTGCAGCGGCTTCTCCCACATCGTCCCAGTAGACACAAAACTCAGCGGCGACAAGCTCCAAGTGTTTGTAACCAATGAAGCTGGGACGAGGCTGGAAGTCACCGTTGCACCAACAGCGACTATTGGATCTTCAAGTCCTGTTACAGGAACGATTCCTGGATTGATGCGACCTGGTTCAACCAAGGATATCAATTTCACATTATCTAATTCGTTTACCTCTGGAGAATACTATCGCGCCAACATCGTCATAAGTTACACAAACCAGTTGTCTGGGATGCCGCATAAGAGTTCTGGTTACTGTTGGGGTAACGTCGAATAGTCTTCAGAGTTCCCTTAGTTTTTCTTTCAGTTCTGTTATCTTTATTTTCTCTTGTTTTCCGGTGTCCAAGTCTCTTAAGGTGGCTTTTTCCTCTTTCAGATCCTCTGAGCCGACTATGAGAACGTATCTTGCGTGGATGTCGCCTGCGTATTGTAGGATCTTATCCAGCTTCCGGTTCATCACGTCCATGTCTATTATAAGTCCGTCCCTGAGGCTGGATGCTATCCTCAAGGCATCCTCTCTCATGGAGGCATTAACTGGCGCAATAACCGCATCCACTCGCCTTTCTGGAATCTTTATCTCCTGTAGTTCGAGTGCGTTCATGACGCGGTCGAAGCCGAATGCGAAGCCTACTGCCGGAATCTTCAATCCTGAGAACAACTCTATCAGGTTATCGTATCTGCCGCCGCCGCATACCTGGTTTTGGGCTCCGAGGCCGTGAACCCTTACCTCAAAGACTACAGCGGTGTAGTATTCCAGGCCTCGCACAATACCAAGATTCAATGCGTATTCTATATTCATATAGTCAAGCCAACCCAGGACCTCTTTTAGTTCACTTAGGGCTTCTCTGGCTTTTTTGTGTCCTCGTAGTAGTTCATCTGCTTTCTGTATTATCCCTGTCATCCCCTTAAGCCCTATCAGGTCGAATATTGCTTTTTCGTCTACTATCTCTTTCAGTTGCTCTATGTCATCTTTGTCGATGCATGCGATCACCCTGCCCTGTAGTTTTTCTTCTATTCCTAAATCATCCATTAATCCGCGCAGTATTCCTATGTGCCCTACTTCCAGCGTGAATTCCAAGCCCAGCTTCTTCAGTGAATCGTATGCGAGAGATATTACTTCGGCGTCGGCTTCCGGTCCTTTTGGTCCTATCAGTTCCACTCCAAGGTGCCAGAATTCTCGGTAGCGTCCCTTCTGCGGTCTCTCATAGCGGAACATTGGGCAGAAGTAGTACAGTCTCAGGGGCAGGCGGCTGTCTCTCAGCTCCTCTGAGTACATCCTGCAGACTGATGCTGTGGCCTCTGGTCTGAGGCAGAGTCTTCTCCCTGACTTGTCTTCGAAGACGTACATGTGTTCCGCTATTTCCTCCCCAGACTTCAGCTGGAATAGGTCTGCGTGCTCGAACGTCGGCGTCTGGATCCGCCTGTAGTTGTGGCTTCTGAATACTTCCTCGATGGAGTCTTCAACGTATTCTCTATCTTCTATCTCATCGGGCGGAAAATCCCGGGTACCCCTTGGTTTTTTTACCTTCATTCCGATATTTTAGAATAGTGATTCTATTAAAATAAGGATGGAAAGGTTTGTTTTATTGGTTTTGGCGGTCGCCCTTGTCTTGGGTTGCGTCTCAGAGGACGTTGAGGTGACTACCTCTACAACGCCGAAGCTCATAGCCGAATGGGGGGATACCGTCCAAGTCAACTACATCGGAAGACTCACTAATGGCTCGGTCTTTGACACATCCTATGAAGACGTTGCCAGGGAAGCAGGCATCTACAGCTTCTTCAGGGAATATTCACCTTTAAAGTTCACGTTGGGTGACGATGAGATCATCCCCGGCTTAGAGGATGCTGTTGATGGCATGTCTGTCGGCGAAAATAAGACCGTCACGTTATCGCCTGAAGACGCCTACGGTGAATGGGATCCTAGTAAGGTGGAGGAGATGGATCGAACCCAGACCAGTGATCGCGTTGAGGAAGTCTCCCTTGAACTTTTCGTGGAGAACGTGGGTGAGGAGCCCTTCCCTGGTATGATCTACAAAGCTGCACCGTATAACTGGAACAGGACGGTGCTCGAAATCAACGACGATATTGTAACAATAAGGCATGACCCTGAACCCGGCACAGTAATTAGCACCTCTTTCGGTCTGGCCAACGTCAGCGTGGATGAACAATTCATCTACGTTAGGGTGAATCCATCTGAAGGAGAATTCGTTTCTACTCCAGTCGGCTGGGCCGAGGTCGTGGATGTCTCAGAGGACGTCATTACATTAGATTTTAATCATCATCTGGCGGGTGAAACATTAGTCTTTTACATTAGACTTGAAGGCGTTACCAGAGGGCGTTGAATTCCTCTCTCAGTTTATAGGTCAGGTCTTTTATGGCCTCACTTGCTCCCCCATTGATCTGTATCTCTGGTTGTATTCCAAGGAGTGTCTTCAATACTGCATAGGAGGATGTTGCTACTGCATCCAGGTTGTATCCGCCTTCTAATTCGACTATGAGCCGTCCATCGCATACGTTCTCAGCCAGTCTTTGTAAGCTCTCTGTCATCTTGCTGTATCCTTTTTCAGTCAACATCAGCTGACCTAATGGGTCTCCTTTATGTGAGTCAAAGCCTGCTGATATCACCATGAAATCTGGCGCGTATTTTTCTATTCTCTCAAGTATGAAGTTTTCCAACAGATAGAGGTAGTCTGCGTCTCCTGTCTGCGGAGGCACTGGAATGTTCATCGTGTATCCTTCTCCGTTTCCTTCTCCCTTTTCGTCTGTGAATCCTGTTCCGGGGTATGTTACTCTGGGGTCCTGGTGTATTGATATTACTAGGACGGAGGGGTCTTCATAGAATATTTCTGTTGTCCCGTTTGCTGCGTGCAGGTCCCAGTCGAATATGCATACCTTCTTTATATCATAGTTTTTCTGCAGGTATTTTATCATTATCGCTACATTGTTGAAGTAGCAGAATCCCATCGCTTTATCCCTTGTGGCGTGGTGTCCTGGTGGTCTTACTAATGCGAATGCGTTGTCTGCTTTTTTCTCTGCGACGTATTTTCCTGCAAGGATTTCGCCGCCCACCGCCAGCCTAGCTATTTCGTATGTTTCCCGTCCGCAGTATGTGTCCCCATCTATCTGCCCCCCTCCTCTCTCGCTTAACTGTTTTATGTGGTTAAGGTGTTTTTCCGTGTGCACTAATAGTATGTCTTCTTCGCTGCATTTTTCTGGCTTGAGTGTTGTGACTTCTTCTAGTATGCCTGATTGCTTGAATAGTTTCATTATCGAGCTGAGTCGTTCTTTTCTCTCAGGATGATAGGGTCCTGTGTCATGTTTCAGATAGTCTTCATGGTATATTACCGCTGTCTTGTTCATCTTCTGTGTTATTGTTTCCTCTGCAACCTTAATAAGGTGAAAGGTATATATATGACATTAATAAATATTTAAAAAGTAGTATAATGTTGGGGTGTTGGAGTTGAGTTACTTTGGGTGTATGGTTTGAAGCAGGGGTTGATTTATGCGGTAGTGTTAGGAGTCTTTTTCTTGTCTGTAGGGTTCTCCTTCTCTCAGCTTTCTGATCCTGAGAACATCAGTTTTTCTGTATCAACCGATAAAGAAATCTATTTTTTGGATGAAATCGTCCGCGTTTCTGTTTCTGCTCCAGGTAATTCTTCAACTAATCTCTCTATCCTTGATCCTCAGGGAGGGATTTATTCCACCTTCAAGGAAAACTTGGGTAACTTCACGCACCTCTATTCTCCATCTTCTATTGGAGACTATTCAGTCCACGCTCACTTTTCTTTACTAAATATCAGCTCTAATGCCTCCGCCTTCTTCAAGGTGATCCCTTTTGTGGAGACTAATCCCCTGGAAAACGCAAGTTTATGGACGGATAAACCCACCTATTATCTGAATGAAATCATCCGCATCTCTGTTTCTGCACCGAAAAACACGACAACGAACCTGACCATACGAAACCCCACAGGCAGCCTCTACTCAACCCTAAAGGAGCTTATAGGCTCCTTCACCCACCTCTTCTTCCCTGAATTCTCTGGGAACCACTCAGTCCGCGCCTTTTTTTCTCTCCAGAATTGGAGCAGCAACTCCTCTGTCTCCTTCTCCGTGCTATCTCCTGCAATAGAAAACGCCACCAATGAATCTGAGGTTCCTGAAAACCCCCCAGTGTCGCCTCTCGACCTTGCTTCTCTTTCAACGGATAAGGTGGTCTATCAACTAGATGAGACTGTCCGCATATCCCTCTCCGCTCCAGAGAATACTTCCACGAATTTGACAATACAAAATCCTCTTGGAGGGCTTTACTCCTCCTTAAAAGAAAAACTCGGTAGCTTCACGCACCTCTACTTGCCAGAGTTCATAGGAGACTATCTGGTCTTCGCTGAGCTTTCTCTCCACAATGAAACCCGGGATTTGAACACTAGCTTCCAGGTAGTTGCAGAGAATGTCTCAAAGACCAATATCTCGGAGTCTCTCTTCAACTTGAAAGCAATGAAAAAATACTTCAACGCTAACAAAAACCCGGAATTCATACTCTATTCCAAGAAGAAACCTGAGAAGGAAAAAATCAAGGCTATCGTGTACTACGGTGGGCAAGAAACGGATATTCAAGCGGAGGTAGAGGAAATGCAAGATGGTAATATCTCCATAAAAATACTGAAAAAGAGGGCATTCAGAGCAGGGCTATACACACTACAGGTACAGGTTGATGAAGATCACACGATAGAGCGGGAGTTCTCTTGGGGTCTTGTTTCTCTAAACACACGGAAAAGCATCTATGCGCCCGGAGAGATGGCAGAGTTCATCATTGTTGTTTTAGACAGCGAAGGGCACTCCGTCTGCAACGCTGAGCTCTACCTGTCGGTTACCGACCCAGAAAACAAAGAGACTATGTACTCTACTTCAGACGGAACAATCTCACCTTCTCAGGAATGCGGGATCTACTACGCCAACTATTCAACGGAGATAGAGGGAAATCACACAGTAGAAATCACGGCCTTGGTCTCTGGGATGGAGGTAAACTTCTCCACCCATTTCCTTGTTCGGGAGGAATATGGGTTTGACATCATCAGAACCGCAGAGAGTAAGATTGATCCTACGCAGCAGGAATGGTTTGATGTCTCTGTGGGGATAGAGAGCTTTATCGGTGGAGACGCCCTGACAGTAGAGGAATCTGTTCCAGCAGAGTTTGAGGTTCTTACCGATGCAGATATCCAGGAGGAAGGCGATACAAAGATCTTAACTTGGAACAAGGAACTGATAGACGGAAAAACAACGGTAACCTACTCCTACTCTGTACCTGAGATCTGGCCTTACCTCTACACATTAGGTCCACTTGAAATAAACAGCAACTTCAGTGAAGCACGGCCCTGGTACATCGCAGTGGATCCAAGCTATCCTGCAACTCCAACAGCGTCGAACGACAATGAGGTAACAGAGACGGGGAATACCTTCGTCACCAAGAAGACACTAACGGTAACGAAAAACGGCGAGTCTTGGCTGAAAACAGAACATGAATTAGCTACCAGCAACGCGGCCAGGGCAACTGAGTTAAAGATTGTCTCCCAGAGTAATGGCGCAATCACTTGCACGAATTCGAGCACAACAGTATATCCCAGTTATACGACGTACTACTGTGAACTGGACATATCGTCTCTATCAGACGGAAGCCAAAGCTTCAACCTGCAACTCAGAAGGACAAGTGCATCTGCCGCCACCGCCTATAACAGAAACTGGAGGATATACCTGGAAGTAATTCCCTCTATTGTAACACTCAAAACCCATGGGAATTCCTCTTATTCTGGGATAGATAAATTCTTTAGTCGCCAGCAGACAATTTTCGTTGAAGCTAATGTAACTGCTTCTGACGGCTCTAATATGACAGATGCTACTGTAACCGCCAACTTCACTGTGGGCGGAAGCTTTGAGAAAATCCTTACACTATCACACTACTCTGGATCGATCTATAGGGGTAACTGGACTACGAACTCCACTCAGACAGTTGGCGTTTACAACATAAGCGTTTACGCTAACAATTCCGATGGAAACACAACCGGGAGCAATTCCTTCCACCTCTACTCTGGGGAGAACGTCTCCGCCTACCGCATGGATTGGAACGACGATGGAAGCAACGAGTCCGTGATGGAAAACAGGCATCTGATAGCCGTGTTCAACGAGACGGATAATACGGATGGATTAATCCTCTACTTAGAGCAAAAGGATTCTAATGTCGGCTACACATTTGGAAAAATCTATGATCCGAATTCGATTGGTAGAGGTGAAGTAACCACCACGAACATGAAGGAAATCAGAATCTATGACTTCTCCTTTTCGCAGGAAGGGGAGAACCTCGCCTCGGTCGACTTGAATATAAAGACTACTGTCAACGACCCCCCGCCCAGCAACCCCGATAAAGTTACGGAAAAAGAAATCAGTAGAGCTGAAAGCACCGGAGTTGATGGAGGAGATAGAGGTTTGGCCTCAGAGCCTTTTTCAGGGATTAACTCAGGACCTGTCTTTGGAGAAAGAACATCTAGTATTGGTTCGGAGCAGATGTCTCCAACAATCTCATCTATTTATGTTGAACCTTTAAAAGTCGCGCCTGGGGATTTTATGCATGTTTCAGCCGAAGTTTCTGATGGATATGAAATCGAATCTGTCACCGCTTACATGGGTGGAATCGAGATAATCGAACTGAGATTACTGAATGGCTCAGTCTATAGGGGGATTTGGGGGGGAGACTGGCTGGTTCATGATACTGAGAACAGGGAGTATACTACGACAGTCACTGCTACAAATGCTTTGGGGTTTAGTTCTTCCGCCGACGTTGGGTGGAGTGATCCCCCGAATGTTGTCCAGATCCATTATCGGTGGAGAAACGATGACAACGGGACATCAGAAAACGATTATCTTTACGTTAATGCCACTACAGGCAATGATTCAACCGCTGAATTGAATAACCCTGACAAACCTTGGAAGACAATCAATGAGTCAATAAATTACGTGAAAAACAATCTCTCCCCTCTTCAGAAACCGACAATCATTGAGATCCAGGATTCAGCAACCTACACTGAGGGGATCCGTCTTGCGGGTATCACAACTTCCAGCACCAACAGGCTTACTATCCGAGGCGCCAAAGACCAGATGCCGACTTGGAAGAACGACAACAGCAATATCCTGTTTTGCGATTATGATTCTACAAACTCTTATGGTGCATTGGATATTGCCGTCTCCTACGTCACCATTGAGAGGATAAGCTTTACCGGGACAAAAAATCACGGTGTTAAACTATGTTGGAATAATGTCCATAACATTACCATAAGGAATTGCATATTCCACGATATGACCATTAGCACAGGAAATTATAACCACAATTCTGTCGGAGTCTATGGGGTGGCACCAGATTCCCAGGTATATAACAATGTGTTTTATAACCTTGTCTATAGCATTAACTTTTGGGGAAACGGCCCTGTTAAACTCAGAAATAACATCTTCTCTGTTAATCCTTGCTCAAGCGAAGTTGAGATGGCCTTTGTGAACTACAATGCTTATAGTAATAACCATCCTGATTCAAACTACAATATATTCCAGCTTAACACGGGCTATCTTGCTGTTGGATCGTGGAATACTCCAACATATTATACCACTCTTGCCGACTGGCAGGCTTGTTCTATCACGCCGGCGCCGGATCAGAACTCTACTTCAGGCGACCCAAAGTATGTGACTGCTGGAACGGATTTCCACCTGAAATCTGTTTACGGTCACTGGACAAGTTCGGGTTGGGTAAACGATTCAGAATCTAGCTCTGGTATTGATGCTGGAGTTCCTTTCAACATCGGCTTTGAGTACACTTATTACGATAAGGAAGCTGAAGACAACGGCGATAGAGTGAATATTGGAGCCTATGGAAACACTGATCAGGCTTCTCTCAGCGGTAATTATACAGGATATTGGAATGAGTATAAGGAGGATGGCACCTGGAAAGCAGCCGAAGATACTTTAGTGCATAATCAGTCGAAAAATGAAGGCATCAGGCTGAGGTTCTCCATCAGGAATACTGGGACATCGGCTGATAATTACACTTATCGTCTGCAGGTTGCCGCAAGAGGGGATTTTTACAGCTGTGAGAATGTGACTTCTGGCTACTTTTCTGATGTTCCAACAACTTCTGACGGCTGTGGTTCAGCTGTTGCCTGTATAACCAATGCTACTTGGTTTGAGGATGGCGCCCCCACGATCAGTCAATTAAGCACCCCAAGCTCCCTTACCTTTGTCCGCGGCGGGATGGTTGAGGACTCCTCAAATCAGACCGACAAGATCACTTTAAACCAAGATACCTTCACTGAAATTGAATACAATTTCCAGTTTACAGATAATGCTTCAAACGCCACCACCTATTGCTTCAGGGTTGTAAATGGGGGGGTTGGAGCCTTAGACGGTTATTCTAAAGTCGCTACAATCACCACTACTGAACTTACAACTTCCTTCAATCTCACTGTAACGATGAGGACTGAAGACGTTGACTATCTAGTGTACAGATTGCACAACTTTGATTCGAGTATTGACGATATAAGTGATGTCTGGTCAGATATTGCCGGGACCTTGGGTTCTTCTGTTTCAGATGACAGATATCATTTGGAGAATGGAACCGACGCCTTAGTGAGTTCGCTGACGGCAGAGCAGTGGAATGACTACACAGCATCAAATTACTCCCTCATCTACGACAACTCCGCCACAGGAGACTCCGTCAACGACAACGTTATTGCATGGATTAGATTTAATGAAACGGAGAACATCTCATTCCAAGACACTGGGTTGTGGAATTCCTCTTCAGAGGGGTTGAGGATACGATACAACACCTCCTCCGCATCGGCAACGGATGAAGTAAATTACATCCTCGCATTCACTACCGGGGGCTATGACACGATACAACAGTGGATGTCCACAGTAGAGGGGGGGAGTTTCCCGACGGTGAACTTTATGGCTTCTCCTCCAGGAGTCTATCTGAACTCTCCGCAAAATCAGGCAGTAACGAATGACACGACACCGGACTTCAGCTTCAATGTCGTGGGTTCAGAGTCAACTTATAACTGCACTCTGTATCTGAATGACACTAACAAGGGCAACAATGCCTCAACGCAGAACAATACACCTACAACGATAACCTCTACAGCACTCTCTGATGGAACCTACAGTTGGTACGTGAACTGCACTGCCACCGGTTTTGCAGAACAATCGAAGATTAGGGAGATAACGATTGACACTACCGCCCCGACCACCACTGCAACAGCAATAATCTCCAACGGTTCTTCCTACACATTCGACACATGGACAAACTCTTCCTATGTGAACATAACACTAAACTGCTCTGATTCTGGTTCGGGCTGCGACACAACAATGTACTGCACAGACACGACAAATACCTGTGAACCCTATAAAAACTTCAAGCAGGAAATAAACATCTCCACTACTGCAGGGAATCTAACAGACTACCAGGTGAAGATAAATCTGAACTCCTCCAACGTCGGCGCAGGGTTTAACTGGACCAGAGACGAAAACGCGACAAGATTCAAGTACTACAACACAAGCTCAGGGAAAGAAACAGGATGCTCTCACTGGATAGAGTCTTGGAACTCTTCTTCAGAGGAAGCAACCATCTGGGTAAAAGTCCCCTTCCTGGAGAACAACACCAACACAACAATATACATGAACTATGGAAATCCAGATGCAATTTATAACAACACCCAAGGAGGGAATGACATATTCCTGTTCTTTGATGATTTTGAGGGTGACATCTTAGATACGAACAAATGGAGTGAGATAGGCAGTGGAGGGTCGTATTCTGTCTCCGATTCAATACTAACCGTAACTGGCGGAGCGAGTGGTTGGGAGACAATAATAGGTAAAACACGATACGCCATGCCTAAAGAATTCGGGTATCGTGCAAAGATGACAGAAACAACCGTAACGAATATAGTGATAGATGATAGAGATGCTCAAGGGAATTTCCAAGGTTTAGGATATGATTGGGCTAAATGGTCATATTGGGATGAGAAAAACTACTCATGTGGGCATGATGGCAGCGAAACCGGTGATGCGAGAACTTCGGATTTAAGCAACTTTACTTTGCTGAAATTAGTATGGACTAGCACAGCCGTTAAATTTTATGAGGATGGTGTGCTCAAAAAAACATTAACCACAAATGTGCCCCAAGACACTTGCGCCCCTCTTTTTGAAGGATATTTCAACTCGTCAAAAGTATACATCGATTGGGTCTTCGTGCGAGAATATACCTCCATCGAACCAACAATCTACTTTGGCTCAGAAGAATCCCCTTCAAACATACAGATTACGAAAGAAGGGATAAGCTACATCCGATACCGATCAAACGATACTCTCGGAAATTTGGAGGACACAAAGAACCAGACAATAAAGATCGACTACACACCAGCGCAGATAACTATAGTTAATCCAGAGAATGACACGAATCTCTCCTCTGAAACAACTTGGACATGGATCAACGTCAGCACAGACGAAAACGCAGTCTGCAAATATAATCTAACAAACTCAAACTTCGACTACGCTTCACAGGGAACAACGTTCACGAATACAAGTGGGATGGCGCATTCATTCAACTACTCCGGGTTAGCGGATGGGCAGACTTATACATTATACTATAAATGCAACGACTCCACAGCAGGAAACATCAATCCAAGCTCAGTGATGCACACCTTCGGAGTCAACAAAACTGTTACTTTTCACATCGACCTGAACTCCCCGGACAACGAAACAGCGACGGATGACTCAACACCTGACTTCAACTTCACAGTCTCTGGTTCAAAATCCCTCTACGTCTGTGAACTGTTCATAAATGACTCAAGCTACGGCAAAACAGACTTCATAAACGTCGGACACATAGACGACGGGGGATGGGTGGAGAGCGTGTGGGGAGATGGAACATACATATATTCAGCAGACTATGCTGGACTGCGGGCATACACATTCAACGGAACAGATTTTAATAAAACAGGATACATAGACGACGAAGAAAATGAATTGGGGGTGTGGGGAGATGGGACATACATATTCCTAGCAAATCAGGATGGCGGGTTGAGGGCCTACACATTCAATGGAACCAATTTCACCAACGTAGGACACATAGATGATGGAGGGAATGGAGTCGGAGTGTGGGGAGACGAGACATATATTTATCTGGCAAACTCTGGTGATGGACTTAGAGCCTACACATTCAACGGGACAAACTTCACCAACGTCGGCTGGATAGACGACGGAGGGAACGGGGTCGATGTGTGGGGCGATGGAACATACATATACCTAGCAAACTATGCTGACGGATTGAGAGCCTACACATTCAACGGAACAAACTTCTCTAATGTTGGGCACATAGACGACGGAGACGAGGGATATGGAATAGGGGTGTGGGGAGATGGGACATACATATATCTAGGAAACTACGGTGATGGTCTTAGAGCTTACACATTCAACGGGAGCAATTTCACAAATGTTGGACACATATACGACGGCGGATTCGGACAGGGGGTGTGGGGGGATGGGACGTACATATATCTGGCAAACGAGTTCGACGGGCTTAGAGCCTACACATTCAACGGAACAAACTTCTCTAATGTTGGGCACATAGACGACGGCGGAGTTGGTTGGGGAGTGTGGGGAGACGGAACATACATATATCTAGCAAACCATGATGATGGTCTGAGAGCATACTCATTTACTCCTTCTGCTTTAAACAACACACCAACAACAATCACGGCAAACTTAAATCTATCAGATGGAGTTTATAACTGGTACATAAACTGCACAGCAAATGGCGCTACGAACCAATCAGAGATAGGAGAAATCACAATAGATGCAACCCCGTCGACTACCAACGCCTCAGCAGTCAAAAACGATTCCACAACATACACCTTCGACACGTGGACGAATTCAAGCTACGTGAACATCACACTGAGCTGTGACGACGGATTAGGGATAGGATGCGACACAACACAATACTGCACAGACACGACAAACACCTGCACTCCCTCATGGTTCAACAGCTCATGGCTCTACCGACAACCAATATACATCTCAAATACGGCAGGAAATCTAACAGATTACCAAGTCAAGATAGAGCTGACTTCTGCGAATGCTGGCTCCCACTGGAACTGGACAAACAACGGATCAGATATACGGTTTACATACTACAACATAACCGGCGGAACCGAAACAGAATGCCTCCACTGGATTGAATCATGGAATTCTACCTCAGAGACGGCAACAATCTGGGTGAAAATACCATTCATAGAAAACAACACAGACACCATAGTAAACATGTACTACGGAAACACCGGCGCAGCCTACAACAACACACAAGGCGGAAACAACACCTTCCTCTTATTCGACGACTTTGATTCGCTTACTGGTTGGAGCGGCGACACCGCTAACTTCGACACCAGCAACGGATACCTTTTAGCCACCAACAACACAGACAGCTTCCACAAAATCTACAAACCATTCACTGAAAATGTAGCCATATGGGAGATAAAAGCACGCATCAACGGCACCGACTCAGCAGACCAAATCTGGAGACTCTACCCCTTCTACAACAATACCCTCTCCTATTGGGATGTCAATCTAGCAGAACCGGGGGGAGGGAACGTAATCGCACTTGAAAAAAATGGAGGAGCAACTGGTAGTAGCCCTGGTATACAAGACACATACTGGCATGATATAAAAGTTACCCGAAGTTCTTCAGCTGACTGGAGGGTATACGTTGATGGAACAGGAGTAATAAGCACGACAGACGATATGTGGCCAACTGCGACCTACATTGGGATTGAGTACAAGCAGCTAACTTCAAATGATTACATCGCATGGGATACTCTCCGAGTACGCAAATACGCCAGCCCAGAACCAAGCGTGAGCATCGGAGGAGAAGGAAGCTCAACAACAATACAGGTAACAACCGAGGGGACCTCGTACATCCGATACCATTCAAACGACTCACTAGGAAACCTGGAGGACACAAAGAACCAGACGATAAAAATCGACACTACTGCTCCAACGATAAACTTTGTCTCTCCAACCTCCTCAGGCAACCTCTCACAGAACTGGATCGCAGCCAACGTAACCGCACTAGACGGTGGAGTAGGACTTGACACAATAAAACTGACACTATGGAACTCAACAGGAGGAATAGTACAAAGCAACACATCGCAGACTTCCCCGCTGTTCGTAAACCTCACTTCCCTGTTGGAAGGAACCTACTACCTGAACGCCACAGCAAACGACACCTTTGAACACACAAGCACAACAGAGACAAATACAATAACATTAGACACAACCAAACCAACCATAATACTTCAGTCGCCAGAGAACATAACCTACAATACAACACTGATAAACCTGAACGTCTCCGCAGACGACATAATAGACACCTGGTGGTACTCCCTCAACAGCGGAACAAACATAACCTTCACACCCAACACCACAATAATTGCAGAATATGGCTCAAACCATCTGATAGTCTACGCCAACGACACAGCAGGAAACGAGAACTCATCAGAGATATACTTTAGCACAAGCAACTACCTAGACGACTGCTCAATACTAAACGAACCAGGAACAACCTACTACCTACAAAAAGACATAATAAACTCCACCAAAACAACGTGCATAAACATCACAGCAAACAACATAATACTAGAAGGACAAGGACACACAGTAGACGGAATAAACACCACCTCAACCTATGGAATATACATACTTCGACCAAGCCAACAAACAACAAACATAACAGTGAAAAACTTAGAGATAACAGACTGGTACAATGGTGTTGCAAATTACTACGCTAACAATAACACATTCTACAATATAACATCCGAACTAAATTACTATGGTGTGTACTTTGGTTATACTAATTACACCAACTTAACTGAGAGTACCATCTCAAATAGTCTCATCGGCTTATGGATGCTCTATTCAAGTTTTAATACGGTCTATAATAGCACATTCACGTCATGTTCCTACGAAGGAGTGCGCATAGGCGCCGACTCAACGTATAACATATTCTCAAACATGACCGTAAGCAATGGTCTGAACAGAGGAATCTTTATCGAATATGCTCAGAACAATACAATAAAAGACTCACGAATAGAAAACAATGCAGGTAGTGGAATTTACGTGTATTGGGCTGGATTCAGTCCTACAGAAAACAACAAAATCTATAACAATCTCTTCAACAACACAAACAACTCCATCATAAATATGTTCACAGCCTACATAAACAACTGGAACACCACAAACCAGACTGGAACAAGAATCTATTCCTCTGGAACAAACATTGGAGGAAACTACTGGACCAATGCTACAGGAACAGGATACTCAGATACCTGCAACGACACAAACGAGGACGGATTCTGCGACGATCCCTACACATTAGCAGCAAACAACACAGACTACCTACCACTAAGCAACAAATACAAAGCCGACTGGGTCGAGGTCACAACATGCAGAAACCTCAACGAATCCGGGAAAACATACCAACTCAGCCAAAACGTCTCCTCTCCAGGAACCTGCTTCACCATCCAAGCAGACAACATCACCTTAAACTGCTTAGGGTACACAATAAATTATTCTCAGTCCTCTGTAGGTTATGCAGTAAACAATACGGGCTACAACTATACGAAAATAAAGAACTGCAACATAGTGCAAGGAAACACCAGCCAATCCAACTCCTACGGCATCCGCTTCAATAAAACAATAAATGGGTCAATAGAAAACAACACCATCCAGACTTCGGGCAGTTCCAGCTGCTATGGAATCTATATCCTTAACTCGAATAACACAAGGTTTTATAAAAACAATATAACGACGACCGGCTACTACGGCTACGGAATACGAATAGACTCTTCCACAAACGCTAACTTCACAGACAACATCATATCAACTTCAGACTTCTATGCGAGAGGCATATACCTCCTCAACTCCTCAGACAACACAATCTACAACAACACCATCTCCACCGCAAGCAACGCCTGGGCCTTCGCCGTGGGAATGTACGCATCCAGCAAAAACACGCTAAAGGAAAATAAATTCACTACAACTCATGCCCAAAGCATAGGAGTCCTAGTCCCGGCAGAATACAACATAAGCGAGTCTTACTTCAACCACTCAATAGACTCAAGCAACCTCGCACACGGAAAACCCATCCTCTACGTATTCAAAAACGACTCCGTTACCCTGGAAAACCTCAACAACACCTACGGCCTGATCTATGTGACATCCTCAAGGAATGCGACAATAAGGAATATAACAGTAGCCGGCTTAGACGGGATATACTTGGCTAACACATCAGATTCAACCATAGCCAACTGCACACTCAAAAACACAACAAGCAAAGGCATCGGCGTATATTATAGCTCATCCAACAACAGAATAGAGAACAACACAATATCAACCAACTCCCCGGAAGGCTACCCAATAGAAGTGGGCAGAGCCTCCAACAACATAATCCAAAACAACATCCTCACAACCTACGCATCCTGGGACATAGGACTCAACCTCTGGGGGCCGGGCTCAAACAACAACATTACAAACAACAAAATAACAACTCACGCAGGTTGGAGAGCTGAAGGTGTCTATATAGCACTTAACGCAAACAACAACACATTTTACAACATCACAGTACAGACTTCAACATGCTCCTACTGTTACGGCATAGACTTCGACTCAGTCTCAGGCAACAGATTCATCAACTCAAACATAAACGCCGGCACAAGCTACGACATTTACATAAGAGGAACAGAAGACTACATAAACTACATCATAAACGGCACATTCAATCAATCGGATATAGGATTCGAAAACTCCTCAACAACAAACAAAATAGAAGTACAATGGTACCTAGACGTCTACGTAAACGACACCTTGAGTAATCCCATAGATCAAAGTGACGTAACAGGCTGGATGGATAACAGCAGCCAAGCCTTCTTCAACCAAACCAATGCAACAGGATACATCACAAGACAGACTCTGACGGAATACCTCCAGAATGCATCACAGGTCTATCCAACGAATGTCACATACTACACGAACTACACAATAAACGCAACCAAAGCAGGTTACACAGAAGAAACCAAACAAGTAAACCTAACAGCAAGCAAAAGCATTTACCTGACATTATCCAGAGAAAATAATCCACCCAATAAACCAACACTAAACAGCCCAGACAACGCCAGCTACGTAAACATGAACTTTGTTCTCCTGAACTGGACCTGCACGGACCCGGACGGAGACAACATGACGGCGTACATATACGGAGACAACAGCACAGCGACCACTCTTATAAACACCACCACAGGCTGCGTGAACGGCTCATCCTACACATTCAACCGGACTGGATTAGGAGACGACATATATTATTGGAAGATCACGTGCAATGACTCCTCCTTAGCGAACACATCTGACACGTATGAGTTCATGACGGGCTGCAACCCACCCAAATCCGGAAACTGGAACATCAACAGCACACTCAACTGCCAGGACATAACCAGAATATCAGAAGTCGACTTAGTGATAGGCAACAACGGAGGCGTAACCTTCAATAACGTTAATCTGACACTACAAAAAGTGACAGTCCAAGCAGGAGGCGTACTAAGATTCCAGAACTCCAAAAATTCTGTAACACACAACAACAACTGGACTATCAGCGGAACAACCTATGTCAACCATACGACCCACCACATAAACACAACAACCAACGGCGCAATAGGCATAACAGTAACCTCCGCCGGAGCCTTCTATATTTACAACAACTCAAACATCACCAACGGAGAAGGAGTAGGAGGCAACAGCACAGCACACTTCTTCTTCCAAATAGATCCCGGAGCGACATTCCAAATGAACGATTCCGTACTAGAAGAATGCGGTTTTGCCGGAGAAGAGAACCAGAAAGGCTTATTCATACAAACAGACAATGTCTGGATAGGAAACAACACAATAACAAACAACTACATAGGAATCTACTTGAATGCATCAGACAACAACACAATAAAGGATAACACAATAAAACAAAACCAATACGGAATCCTCCTCTATTCCTCAGCAAACAACACCATATACAACAACCTACTAAACAACACAAACAATTTTTATTTCGCTGGAACAAACTACACAAACTATTGGAACACCACCAACCAGACAGGGACGAGGGTATATTCTTCTGGAACAAACATTGGCGGCAACTATTGGACCAACGCCACTGGAACCGGTTACTCAGACACCTGCAACGACACAAGCTATGACGGATTCTGCGACGACCCATACATTTTAGCAACAAGCAACAGAGACTATCTGCCACTAAGCAACAAATACACGGCAACTGCCTTCCACATCGACCTGAACTCCCCACCAAACCAGACGACTACAAACGACAACACACCAGACTTCAACTTCAATGTTACTGGAATAACAATCACTTACACCTGCGAATTGTTTATAAATGGCACTGGTTATGAAAACAGATGGTTCTTGGATTCAAGCATAGTATCAGGGCTGGGGGATGTCGGCGGGCGTTCAAAGCCAGAAGTATATCAGAAGGACGGGGTATGGCATCTTATCTCTGGGGAAATGGATGGTGTGTTCAACGGCTACCAGTGGAATGGGATACAATGGGTATCGAATTCAAGCATAGTATCTGGGTTGGGTAGTATCGGCTGGAATTCAGACCCGACAGTATACCAGAAGGATGGGGTATGGCATCTTATCTCTGGGGAAAGTGATGGTGTGTTCAACGGCTACCAATGGAACGGAACACAATGGGTATCAAATTCCAGCATAGTATCCGGGCTGGCTAATGTTGGCGGGGAGGGGTATTCGTCCCCAACAGTATTCCAAAAGGATGGGACATGGTATCTGATAGCTGGGGAATGGGATGGTGTATTCAACGGCTACCAGTGGAACGGAACACAATGGGTATCGAATTCCAGCATAGTATCCGGGCTGGGGGATGTCGGCACGCATTCAATCCCAGAGGTATATCAGAAGGACGGGATATGGCATCTTATCTCGGGGGAACAAGATGGTGTGTTCAACGGCTACCAGTGGAATGGGATACAATGGGTATCGAATTCAAGCATAGTATCCGGGCTGATTAAGGTCACCACGATTTCAGCCCCAGCAGTATACCAAAAGGAGGGGGTATGGCATCTGATAACAGGAGAACAGTATGGTACGTTCTACGGATACCATTGGGATGCTCTGAACAACACACCAACAACGATAACTGCAAACCCTGCGCTGTCAGACGGAACATACTACTGGTACATAAACTGCTCTGCTTCCGGATTTACGAACCAGTCGAAGATCAGAGAGATAACAATCGATGCGACGCCTCCGATAACAAACGCAACCGCATTAATATCCAACGGCTCAGCTTACGTCTTCGACACATGGACCAACTTCACCTACGTGAACGTCACACTAAGCTGCGACGACGGCACAGGAACAGGATGCAATACAACACAATACTGCACAGACACAAACAACACATGCTCACCCAATATAACATACACAACACATATACAGATCACCCAAGAAGAAACCAGCTACATCCGATTCAGGAGCAACGACACTCTTGGAAACCTAGAGGATGTGAAGAGCGAGACAATAAGGATCGACACCCAACCACCAGAAATAAACTTTGTAGAACCAACAACAGAGGCAGGTAACCACTCACAGGATTGGATCTCGGCGAATGTGACCGTAGTAGATCATAACCTGGACACGATAAACCTTACGCTGTGGAACTCCACCGGAAGGATAGTACAAAGCAACA
>JAFGDV010000001.1 GCA_016931955.1 Candidatus Altarchaeota archaeon
CAGCCTCCTCAGCAGCAGCCTCCTCAGCAGCAGCCTCCTCAGCAGCAGCCTCCTCAGCAGCAGCCTCCTCAGCAGCAGCCTCCTCAGTCTCAGCAGCAGCCTCCTCAGTCTCAGCAGCAGCCTCCTCAGCAGCAGCCTCCTCAGCCTCAGCAGCAGCCTCCTCAGCAGCAGCCTCCTCAGCCTTCTCAGACTCCTGAACCAAAGCAATCAGCGATGGATATGCTGAAGCCTGGGGAATTAGATCAACTGCAGGAGATACTGCAGCAGCCAGAACAATTACTGGAGCAGATACTGGAGCAGAAGATAGAGGGGATACTGTCACAAAGGATTGCAGCGCAAACCGCACCTCCCACACCAGTGACTCCAGCTCCGGCGCCTATAGCAGTCGCTCCACCTCAGCCTGCGCCTCTTGTAGAGGAAAAACTGCCAGAGAAGAAAATACTTGCAAAGAAGCCTCCTAGGGTGAAACCGCCTGAGAAGGAGGGTGACATAGATTCAATGCTGCCGTTGATACCTGTTAAGGGAAGCATAACATCAAATAAGGTGATGTTGACACTGGGATTAAGGAAGAAAACAGCCAACAAGTGGATTAAGGAACTCCGTAAGCAAGGCATGCTCCGTTTAAAAAAGGATTATATATTCTTCGGAACATCAAGGCTGTTCGCTACAAAGTGGCTGCTAAAGCGAAGAGAGGAGGAGAGACTAAAAAAAGAGATACTGGAGAAGAAGAAAATCTTCAAGGTAGTATTAACGCCAGTGGACAGTCTCTTAAATATAGTGAGAAGGGAAAAGCAGATGTCGGTGTCTGATCTATCCAGGATTCTTGGATTGGATAAGGGGGTGATAGAAAAGTGGGCCAGCAAGATGGGGGATCTGGTATTATTGGAGTATCCAGCGAACATACTCAAGAGCCCAGTGGTCAGGATAAAGAAGGAGCATCCGGATTTGGAAGCCCCCGAAGAAATGGCGACCGAGTCCATGGAATCATACCAGATAATCGCAGACAAGGTTCCTGCGATGGTTAAAATATACCGCTCAAGCGAGGAATCAATGCCTCACTATATGATCGATTTGCCTTATATCGGGGAAGGAACCTCAGCGATCCTTGATTCAATCCGAGATAAATTAACTGACAGGGTCCAGGTCCATGCAGAGGATATATCAGACCCAAAGAAGATGAGAGAGCTGAAGGATAGATTCTTCAAAGAAACCAAGAACCTCCTCTTGGAGGAGTTAACCACCTCAGAGGAGAACATGGATATAATCACAGGCATCATACTCCACAAGGCATATGGTCTAGGCAACATAGAACTACTCATGCAGGATGACTGGTTGGAGGAAGTTTGTGTTAACACCAGCCACATCCCACTCACGGCTTATCATAAAAAATACGGCTGGATGAAAACGAACCTACTGGTTGAAAACGAGAAGGCAGTATACAACTATTCCTCACAGATAGGTAGGAAGGTGGGGAGAAACATAACAAACCTGAATCCGATAATGGATGCTCATCTACTGACGGGGGACAGGGTATGCGCTTCGTTATTCCCTATATCGTCTTTCGGTAACACCATAACCATAAGGAAATTCGCAAGAAGCCCGTGGACGATCACGAATTTTATATCACCCGACCACTACACGCTCTCTAAGGAGATCGCAGCGTTCTTGTGGCTTTGCTTCCAATACGAGCTCAACGTAATAGTTGGGGGTGGCACAGCATCTGGGAAGACAAGCGTACTTAACTGTCTTTGTTCGCTGATACAGCCCACTCATAGAATAGTCAGCATAGAGGATACACGCGAGATAAACCTGCCAAGTTACCTCTACTGGAACTGGATTCCGCTCACCACGAGGGAGGTAAACCCGGAAGGGAAAGGCGAGGTCTCCATGCTTGACCTGATTGTGACATCCCTCAGGATGAGACCGGATAGGATCATTGTGGGGGAAATAAGGAGAAGACGGGAAGCGGAGGTCTTATTCGAGGCAATGCACACCGGCCATTCGGTCTACTCAACGATACACGCAGACACCGCCAGGAATCTGCAGAGGAGGCTTCTTGAGCCGCCTATAGAGCTTCCAAGCGCGGAAGTCGAGGCCCTCCAGCTTATAGTAATCCAGCACCGGGACAGGACGACAGGAACGAGGAAGACCTTCGAGATTGCCGAGATCGTTCCCGGATCTGAGAAGTCGGGCTTTGAGTTAAACTACTTGTTCAGGTGGAACTCCAGGACAAAGGAATTCATTAAGATAAATGAGAGCTCTCGCATATTTGATGACCTTATGTTGCATACTGGGTTGAATAAGCCTGAGATCCAGGAAGACCTGAAGGAGAGGGAGATTGTCTTGCAGTGGATGTTGGACAATAATGTGACACACATAGAGGACGTGGGGAGCGTCATGGACATGTACTACAAAGACAGAGATGGTCTATTGAATGAGATCAGAAAAAAGATGGGAATGTGAAATGGATATTCCATTAATGCTTTTATCCGCTAAGCGCAGCAGGTTTGTTGTCGAGAAACTAAGGGGGTTCACAAAAAGTCTGGCACATTTTTTGCCAGGGTTGAGACTTAGCCTTATTGAGATAGACAATGACTCTGATGCTGATGAATATATCGCTCTATCTATCCTCTCAGCTTTGATATATGGTATACTACTGTTTATATTGATTTTTGGGTTGTTGTTCTCTTTAGGTGAAGTAATTGATAGGGTGATCTTCCTAGCATTAATGGCTGGATTTGTCGTCTTTGCTCTCTTCTTTTTTTTGTTCCTCATCTATCCATCTATCTTGGCGGGTAAAAAAGCCGAGCAGATAGAGCGGGATCTTATCTTTGCCTTGAAGGATATACTGCTTGAGATAAATTCCGGATCAACTATCTATAGCGCTCTTATAGAGGTGGCGAACTCGGAGTATGGTATGGTCTCGAAGGAGATAGAGAATGTTGTTAGGAAAGTCGATACGGGCACTCCCCTGGAGGATGCTTTGGAGAAGCTCGCGTTGAAAACAACATCGGAGAACTTTAAGAACGCTATCTGGCAGTTGGTGAATACGCTGAGGGCGGGCTCGGATATAGAGGATGCATTGAGGGAGTTGATAAGGAACATGAACATAGATCACAGGGCCAAGATTAGAAATTATGCTCAGGAACTGAATGTAATGGTCTTAATCTACTTGCTTTTTGCCGTGGTCATACCCACCATAGCAATAACCATGTTGATAATAATAGGCCCGTTTATATCAATGAGTCTGGGCTTGGACATAATATTTTATCTGATATTGTCTGTATCCTTTGTGATCCAGATAATGCTGATAGAGTTCATGAAGAGCAGGAGACCGGTGGTGAATCTATGATGGAAGGAAATAAAACCGAAACCACGATCTTGAAGAGGGTGTTCATAACAGCCTCCAAGGTTTTCCCGAGAAAATACAAGGAAGTGGTGGGGCAGTACATAATCTATGCTGGCATGGACGTTGAAACAGACGTCTGGCTTGGGATGTCTCTACTCCTCGGAATTTTTGTTTTCTTCACGGTCATGTTTCTGTCAAACTTTGGTTACTCCCTGCTATTCTATGTTCTGGCTTTTGTCGCCTTCATACTCTATCTTGTGGGCTCTTATCTTCTGCCTTATTTTATTGCGATGAATAGATCTGATGTGGTGGAAAAAATATTACCAAGTGCTTTGCAGTTGATGGCGTCGAATATTAGGGCTGGGATGACACCCTTCCAATCCATGAAATTCGCAGCTAGGGACGAATTTGGTATCCTAAAGGAGGAACTGGACAGGGCGACAACCAAAGCCCTGGGAACTGCATCATTCCCTGATGCATTATCTGAGATGACGAAGAGGATAAACCTGCCTTCCCTGAAAAGATCCATTCGATTGCTTACTGGATGTATCGAATCTGGCGGACAGCTGGCTAACGTCCTGGAAGAATCCTCGCGCGACATCATGGAGATAGAGGCTTTGAAAAAGGAGCTATCCACTTCCACTAGAACCTACAATCTCCTGATAATGTTCGTGGTGATCTTCTGCGCTCCAATATTGTTGACCATATCCATATACTTTGTGGAGAGATTAACTACGTTGAAGTCGTCATTCGACGTCTCTGATGTGGAAGGTGTTGGGATGGGTATACTAGTGGTCACGATGGGACTCACTCCTCAGTTCTTGGTTAATATGGCTACATTGGTCATAACCATAACTGCTTTTTTGTCTGGTATACTCATTGGCGTGATAAAGAAAGGAGACAGAAGTTACGGTTTCAAGTATTCTGTTGTATTGGTTCCAATAACCCTGATTGTGTTCTACATAATGCGTTATCTGGTGAAATTTATAGCGGGGTAGTCGTATGCTCCTAAGGGGTAGGCCTTATGTCGTAGTAGTCTAATGGCCCAACCGAGTCGCCATAGAGGAGGACTTCGCCTTCATGTGATTCGTCGGCAAGGACTAGTTTAGCAAAAAACGGCTGACTGTGACACTGCATTGACTCGGGGAAACATGTGGCTGAGGGATACCCGTAGAGGAGCCAGAAAAACACACCATCTTTTGAGTCAATGGGTAGGGATACCTCAGAGATTATATAAGAGGGGGACTTGGAGTAAGAAACGCCTCCATCGGAGATGACCCGCTCAAGGTATTCTCCGCAGAATTTGCCGTCGACTCCGAAGATGGAGTTTCCACAGTAGATGCCTCCGCCGTCGCCGACCACGCCCTCAAACAGAGGGAGAACGATGAACATGTGTCGGTCGCCGTAGATGCGATTGTATCTGCCGTCGTTGGTAGGGTCGATAAAAAGGGCGGAATCCCCATAGAATCTGTTGCCGTCCAAGACCATGTAGAGGAAAAACACATGCGAGTCATTGTTCATGACGTAGAGCCTGTCAAAGCCCGATAAGACGATCATGGAGGCACCAGACCACTCTGATGAGGAAACGGTGCCGTCTATTTCAGGTGCGGAGGAAGCCCATCCACTCTGTAAGACGTCGCTGACTGGGGGGAAGGGTAAAGTGGTTGAGGTCGTTGTAGTAGGGCAGGTAGACGAAGACAGGGTTTTAGGATATGGTTCGATGAGGTCTGTGATCTTTCTCTCAGGGGACTGTGGTCTGATGAATGAGGCCTCTTTCCTCTGCACGCAGCCACATAACAATACTAGGATAAACACGACGATGAGTCTTTTCATTCCCAACCACTATATATTACCGGGGAATTGATGCATAAATAACGCCGCATTTATTCGCTCTAGCATAAATAAGCTAACATGAGGGTGCGGGTAATGTTGATGCTTGCATTGCTCTTGGTCGGATGCATGCAGTCGGACAAAGAACTCTACGATGAAGCGGTACATAAGGAAGATCCTGAGCTCTGTGGGGTTGTGGGAAACGACAGCTTAAGGGATTCTTGTTACTCAGAACTGGCATTTGATCTCATGAACTCCTCCCTCTGCGGAAAAATAAGAAACCAGTCAGAGAAGGACGCATGTTATGGCAGAAGTGGTATAGAAGAGAACAACGTCTTACTCTGTGATAAAATCAGAGATCGGTGGGAAAGGGATCAATGCTGTTATAAGATAGCGATTAATAGAAAAGATTCAATGACATGTGGCCTTATCCAAGATCAGGGGGTGAGAAACCAGTGTTATCTCGATGCGATAGTGAACCACTGGCGTTCGATGTTGTGTGATAAAATCAATGAAAGCGGGCTGAAGAGTGCATGTATTGCGGCGGCAAAGGACGACATAGCAGTCTGTTGGAGGGTGGAAAATCAAAGCGACCAGGACTACTGCTACGGGATTTTTGCAATTGCAAGTTGGGATCCATTAGTCTGCGATAGGGTGCAGAATAGAACCCTTCAGGATTTCTGCTATCGCAATGTCGCGGAGAAGAGAGAGACGCCCCTCCTGTGTGAAAAAATTCAGGATGAAGACGAAAGAAACCACTGTCATGCGATAGTAGCAGTAGATCTGAGAAGATGCGACAGAATAAAGGATCAGGATAAGAGGGAACAATGCAGAAAAGAGCTTACTTGAATCTGATGTATTCATATGCCCCAACATGGGATTCAAAACAGTAATGCACTTTATTGTAGTCCTTCATGAATTCTATGACGTCGGCTTTAACCTTCGTTGGGTTTTCTCTGTCTAATGTAATCCTCTTCAAGAATTCAGAGATTTCCTCCATCTCTGATTCTTTCATCCCGATATGTGTGACCTCTGGAACCCCAATGCGGATGCCTGAGGGATTGCCTGTCATCTTCAGGGTATCCCAGGGCAGAAGATTCTTGTTCAGGATGATGTTAGCCTTCTCGCAGTCGTTGGCTACCTTATCGCCTCCGCCGACACCGCTGACGTCGACAACGACTTGATGTGATTCAGTGAAGCCTTTTTTTTCACACAAGACGTTGAATCCGAGTTCGTGCATTGATTGGGCAAGAGCCTTCGCATTCTTTACGATCTGTTCCGCATATTCTCCGCTGAATTTCTGCATCTCAGCCAATGCCACAACCAAGCCAGCGACGTGGTGGAGGTGGTGGTTGCTCGTCAACCCCGGAAAAGCCGCGTTGTCCACCCTCTCAGCGAATTCGTTCCTGCATAAGATCAGGCCGCCTTGCGGGCCGGGGAAAGATTTGTGAGTCGATGAGGTTACTACGTCAGCGCCCTCTTGTAAGGGGTCTTGGAATCTCCCACCAGCAAACAGGCCGAGTACGTGGGCTGCATCATAAACTAGTGTTGAACCGATTTCATCAGCGATCTTCTTCATCTCTCTTACTGGGTGTGGAAAGAGGAGAAGGCTTGCACCAAGCATCATGATCTTGGGTTTCTCCTTGACCAGGTTTTTTCTTGAACCATCTACGTCGATGTTCATCTCTTCATTGTCAAAGACGTACGAAACATCCCTTAAGCCGATAACTCCGGCGCAGCTTACGTGGGTGTGGCTTATGTGGCCGCCCGCCTGAACGCTCAGTCCAGAGATCTTATCGCCGTGTTTGGCTAATGCGCTGTAGACGGTGAGATTGGCCATGGCGCCGGAGATGGGGACCACGTTAGCGTGCTCTGCCTTGAAGAGGTCCTCAGCCAGTTTAATAGCTAAGGCCTCAACTCGGTCGAAATACTTCGTGCCCTGATAGAATCGGTCAAATACCCGGAAGCCGTTGGTCTTGCCCCCTAGTAGACCTTCAGCATACCGGTGGCTGAAGTCTGAGACAATAGCCTCCCTCACTGCCGGTGATGTCACATTTTCTGAGGCGATCAGATTAATGCATTTACTCCTCCACTCATGCTGTTTTTCGATTAGGTCAAAAAGCTCGTCGAAGTAGCTCATGTTATCACTCTATCAAAGTTTTCTCTTAGAGATCCGACCATATGGCTCCTTTTCCATGAATGTTTGAGCCGTGAATCTATAAACTTTGGCGTCTTTATCACGCCATACGCTAGGCTTCAAGCCGATAGACATGGCTGCATGGGATAGAAACTGTTTGGGGTTCCATCGGAATTCAACCGCCATCTGGGGCAGAAGCACGCCCTTCAGTGAATCCTTTTCCACTAAGACACCATCTCTGCCGATAACGATATGATTGGAATACTCCCCCGGGTTGTCTGCTTCGATAAGCTCTGGTTTTGACAGGATTGAGACCTCGATTATGGTAGTCTTTAACTCGCTCTTTCTGAGGGGCGTGAATCTGCGGTCTCTGATTGCCGCAGCCAAGGAGACCTCACTTAATGCGCTGCTGAGGGGTATTACTCCCTCAGTGTAGCCTGCGAACCCCCGCAGTACATGGTTTTTATATATGTTTAACTTCACGAACACGCCGACCTGCTTAGACATTAGCTCCTTCATTTCTTCTGGAATAGTTGGCTTCTCTTCACCAAAGTGCGCCTCTATGGTCTTTCTCGCATGTCCCACCAGAAACCTGCCTTCTTTGAGCTTCAAATCCATTTTAGCACGGCATCTACTACTTCATCGACTGAAGCCATCTTGGCCTTGTTTTCCTCGATCCTTGGTTCCATAACCCTTATACCATTCTCTTTCAGCCTTTTTATATTGGCTGAGACGAACGGGTTTTTGTACATGGAGAGATGCATTGCCGGCACTATGGTGACGGGAATCCCTGATCCGATAGCTGTTGTCGCAAGTGTTGTGACTGGTGTGTCGTCTATGCCGCAGGCGATCTTCGATATTGTGTTCGCTGTTGCAGGGCATATAAGGAGAAGGGATGCCTCCCCATCAACGCCGCAGAGCCTCACATGCTCCACTTCTCCAGTTAGTCTGGTTATCACCCTATTGCCTGAAGCCCATTCGAGAATGTCTGGGTGAATGATCTTTTTCGCAGCCTTAGACATCACGCATTCTACTCCAAAGCCCTTCTTTACCAATTCCCTTGCAACCTTTGGTGATTCGATCGCTGCGACACTTCCACACACGCCTAAGACGATCTTCTTCATCTTGCTTAATTTATTAGACTGAGGATAGATTATAGGATTAGGAGGGAAAAATCAGGCGTTTTATGTGTGTGTTTGTTTTTGTATTTTGCATATTATTCCGTTGCAGCATGCCCAGTTTAGGTAGCCTGTGCCGCTGTTTCTTACGCATCCGTCGTATATTGGGCCGGGGCATGGGGCATGTCCTGGGTC
>JAFGDV010000025.1 GCA_016931955.1 Candidatus Altarchaeota archaeon
AAGACCAGAATCTAAACTACACGAACATTTCAGTCTACGAAAACTTCGGATGCTACGACAACCAAACACAAATACTGACAAGAGAAGGATGGAAACACTTCCAAGAACTAGAAGACGAAGAAGTGGCGACACTGAATCCGGAAAAAGGCTTAGAATGGCATAAACCAACAGAACACCAAACCTACGACTATAACGGAGAAATGTATGAGATCACACTAGAAGACAACACATCCCTACTAGTTTCACCAGAACATAGAGTCTATAGTAGAATAGAAGATCAGATTAATCTAAACAATTTCAGCAATTCTTCGGTAGTATACACTTTGATTCCATACTTCTCCAATGCCTTTAATCTCCTCTCCTTAGACCAAAGCCCAACTGAAAGTTCAGAACTCTTAAACCAGAAACACAGAGCAGTATATGGAACATCCTTAACATGCGAAGACAATATATCAGCTGCTTTAGAACTGAAATCCTTGAATTTTTCTTCTTCGACAACCTCCACAAACAAATTTAAGTGCTCTAGTACCTCATCAAATTCCCCCTCCGAGATCCTCGATTTCAAACAGATTTCTCCCTTGTGTTTAATTAATTCTTTAATACAAAGTGAAGGCGTATACAATTCAAATACTTCAAATGATGTTATTAACTGCCTTGTCGTGGACTCTCTCTTAAAGAATGAGAATAAAACATTCATATCCACAACAAGTCTCATCTACAGCCACCCTTGCCTCTTCCACTCACTAATAATCTCCCCCTCAGCAGATCTAGAAAGCTTCGAACACTGTTCATCAGTTAACTCCGACTTCTCCAGTAACTTATCCACTCTCTTCAGAATCAGATCTCTCGTCAATCTAAGCCTCACCAATGACTTAATATCCGCCCGCAACTCAGATGCTGTTGCCTTATCTAATCTAACACCCGGTAGCTTAACAACAATCTCCGCCATAAATACTAATACACAGAACAACTATTTAAATAAATTCACACTAATGAAGGTCTCCGAGATTTATGGAACCGATAAGCAGCTACTATTCTTAGACGGAAACCTGAACACTATAAAAGTCACAAAAATAGAGAAAACCTTATACTCTGGCAGAATCTACGACGTCACCGTACGAAACCACATCATACTCATAAAAAGAGACGGCAAACCAATATGGAGCGGTAACTCCTACAGTTTAGTGAATTCAACAGTGACCACCCAAAACGGAACATTCACAGTAACATTGGGCGTGCTGGCAGACGGCAACTATAACATCACCGCAACAACATACGACAACGCAACAAATTCTAACTCAGATTCTGTTATCGTAGCAGCAGACACCATAGCACCAACCACAAACGCAACAGCAATCAAAGATGATTCTTCTCCGTATACATTCAACACGTGGACGAACTCATCCTATATCAACATAACACTGACATGCGACGACGGACTAGGAACAGGCTGTGATATGACACTCTACTGTATTGACGCAAGCAACTCCTGCGAACCCGATAAAGCATATATGATTTCATGGGATTACAGGCAGCCAATCTCTTTCCTGAACACTGCAGGAAACCAGACAGATTATCAGGTGAAGATAAACCTAAATTCTTCAAATGTCGGCTCGAACTGGAACTGGACAAACAACGGAGACGACATAAGATTCACTTACTATAATTCCTCAAGCGACACAGAAGGATTAATCCCGTACTGGATCGAGTCCTGGAACTCCACAACCAATATAACGCTAATCTGGGTGAACGTGCCTTTCATGGAGAACAACACAAACACAACAATCTATATGTACTATGGAAACCCATCGGCTGTTTCTATGAATGACGGCAACGCTACTTTCGTTTTCTTCGACGACTTCGCTGACGATGATATCTTAGATTGGGGAAAGGGAGGGGATACATCCACTATCTCAGTTTCGGGAGGTGTCGTTACCATAAACGATCCCTCATCAGTTACATCCATCACTCACTCATTTAACGCTCTCTCCAGCGTTCGTCTGAGAGGTAGCTTCAAGACAAACATTGGCTGGGTTAGTCTTTCAACATCTGGAGACTGCTATGCTGTAGGCTACTGCTCTGGAGGAGGATGCGATGGCGGCCCAAACACAATCAACTACTACGGCTCAGATCTATTCTACCACTTAGTCGGTCCAGCGCCATACAACATCTTCCACACAGTTGAGATAAGGGATGCTACTCCAAATGTCCAAAATACAGCTGATTACTCCGTCGACTTAACTGAGGTAACCAACAAAGATCAAGCCTCATTGACAGCGTCTGTGAACCAAGTCAGATTCCAAGCTAGCAACCTAAATGATCCCACAGCATATTTGGATTGGATCCTTATTGCAAAATATGGCTCACCCGAACCCGTAGCTTCCCTTGGCAGTGAAGAAAACCAAACACCAGTAATCCAAGTCACGGCTGACGGAGTCTCTTACATCCGATTCAAATCCAATGATGTTGTAGAAAACACTGAATACACAAAGAACAAAACAATAAAGATCGACTACACTCCGCCGAACATCACAATAGTGAATCCCACAAATAATACAAACCTCTCAGATGGTATAAGTTGGACCTGGATCAATATTTCCACAGATGAAAACGCATCCTGCAGATACAACCTATCAGTCGCAGACTTCGACTACGCTACTCAGGGAACAACCTTCACCAACACCGGCGGAACAACACACTCATTCAACTACAGCGGGTTAACGGACGGACAAAACTACACCCTCTACTATAAATGCAATGATTCTACATTGGGCAACATTAATCCATCGTCGGTGATGCATACTTTCGGAGTGAACCAGACTCTCGCAAACAACCCGCCAACTAAACCTTCTCTGAACAGCCCAGACAACGCATCCTACGTGAACAAAAACTATGCCATCCTGAATTGGACCTGCCTTGACTCAGACGGAGACAACATGACAGCATACGTCTACGGAGACAATTCTACGGCGACAACACTCATAAATACAACCACAAACTGCCAAAACGGCACATCATACACTTACAACTGGACCAACCTCAACGAAACCACCTACTACTGGAAAGTCACATGCAACGACAGCAGCCTAGCGAACACATCAGACACATACCAGTTCACGGCAGACTGGACTCCTCCGACCACCAATGTCTCGGCGATGGAAGACGACTCCTCCACTTATACATTCAACACATGGACAAACTCCAGTTATGTAAACGTGACACTAAACTGCACTGATCCAGACTGCGACACAACACAATACTGCACAGAGCTTGTGAACGGTTGCGTGCCAAACACAGTCTATTCTGTGCCAGTGCAGGTTGCAGCAGAAGGAACCACTTATATAAAGTTCAGAAGCAACGACAGCGCTGGTAATCTAGAAGACATAAAGAATAAGACGATAAGAATAGACTCAACAGCTCCAACCACTAACGCCACAGCGGTCAAAGACGACGGCTCACCTTACACCTTCGACACATGGACGAATTCAAGTTATGTAGGCATAAATCTAAACTGTTCCGATAGTTCAGGAGCTGGCTGTGATAAAACACTATACTGCATAGATAACAACAACAGCTGTGACCCAGGTATAGACCGGGATTATTGGAACTCTTGGGGATATAAGAAGATTATCGTAATCTCAGAAACAGATAACGCAGACAGAACAAAAAGACCGATTGAAGTCAACGTAACCGGCCTTAAACTTCTTACTGATAATTGCACCAAAGAGATAAGAGTTGTTGATGAAAATAACAAAGAAGTGCCTTCCCAAGTTATTGATTCAGGAGGCCAAACGCTACCAGAAGGAAGTCAGTGGTGTAAGATAGCATTTTTAGTCGATGTTTCGGCAAATTCCCGTACAAGCTACTCCGTCTACTACGCTAATTCAGAAGCTACAGCACCCAACTACACTTCATCCAGTGATCTAAGTATCAATGAAGGCAGTGGAACTCTTACAGCAGAAACAGCTTATTACCGATTAAGACTTCAGTCAAACGGCATGTATGGAGACACGTGGTACGATAAATCCCATGCAGAGAATATCCTAACAGTTTCTAATTTAGGAGAAGGCACACCAAGGGAGTTTTATACAAATGTTGGAGGAGCTGATGATGTAGAACCCTACGTTAACAACTACATAACAGGCGCGTATTCCTGTAACTTAGAGAGAGGCGCGCTAAGAACAGTTTACACTTGCTCGATCACAGACTACAACGTAGCAGGCATGAAAGTGAACAATACAAAGACGTTCATTTTCTGGACGAACCAGAGCTACTTCGAGTACAAAAACGAGCTCTGGTGCAATCAAACCAACTGTAATGGAACCTTAATCACGGCACATCTGGATTGGCCAGCAGATTGTAATAACGAACAATTTTACAACGGAACGTATGTATCCAGCGGCGGAAATAACGAGGTCACAAACAATCCATCCGAAGGATTAATCTGCACTTGGATCCATTGCAGAGAACAATATGCATGCCTATGGGCCCCTCCAAGATATTCAAACGACCTGCATTGGTTAAGATTCGGCTATAATAGTGACGCAGACACCACTGTTTGGTGGTCCCAGCACATGCACTCCAAGTGGATTTCAAACACGAATAAGGTCGAAGCCAGAGTCGCGTTGTGGGTTGAATATAATGATTCCCAGCCATCTCTTCTAGACTACCAGAACATTGTAGACCCAGAATTTAAAGAATACGCCAAAAATTTAAGCGTAGAAATCAGTAATGAAATGGATTCTTCAGTTATACAAATCACTCAAGAAGGGGCCTCATATATCCGATACAGAAGCAACGACACTCTGGGGAACCTGGAAACAACGCAGTCAAAGACTATCAGGATAGACTATAGTCCGCCACAGATCACTTTAGTGTACCCCATAAACAACACCAACCTGTCAGCTGGGACCACGTGGACGTGGATAAACATAAGCACAGACGAGAACGCAGTCTGCAAATACAACCTAACAACTGCAGCATTCGACTACGGAACACAGGGGACACAGTTCACGACAACTGGAGGAACAACTCACTCATTCAATTATCTTGGACTAAGCGACGGACAAAACTACACCCTCTACTATAAATGCAATGATTCAACAGTAGGGAACATAAATCCAAGTTCAATAATGCACGCCTTCGGAGTGAACCCAACACCAAATAGACCACCCAACAAACCCTCTCTCAACAGCCCAGCGAACGGAGCAGGAAACCAGAATCTTTCACCGACACTGAATGTCACAGTAACAGACCCAGACGCAGACCAGATGAACGTATTATTCTACAACAACGCGACTGGAACACAGATAGGGATAACACAAGTAAATGTGGCAAATGGAAGCACGGCAACAGTGACATGGTTGAATCTGAACTATGGAACAACCTATGGATGGTATGCGAATGCCACAGACGGAGAATACATGAACAAAAGCGACGTGTGGAGTTTCACGACAAGGTCTGCGCCAGGCTTCACAGTAAACCTGAACACACCAGAAAACCAGACCAAGACAAACGATAATACAACCGACTTCAACTTCAATGTTACGGGGACAGAAACCATATACAATTGCACGCTGAAAGTAGACAACATAGACAGAGGAAACAACGACTCAGTGCAGAACAATACTCCCACGACGATTACTTCAACACCGCTCACAGACGGAGCACACAACTGGCACATAAACTGCACCACAGGTGGACTAACAAACAAGAGCGAGATACGGCAGATAACAGTAGACACTCAGCCGCCGAATGTGACCTTGCAGTCTCCATTTAATGGAAGCACGGACCTGGATGGGAACCTGACGTTCACCTACCATGTGAGAGATAATCTGGCAAACAACCTAAACTGCACACTATATACAGATATTAATGGTCCATGGCAGCCCAACCAAAGCCAGAATACAACGAATAACAGCGTAGACACATTCACATTGAATAACACAGGAGACGGCGTCTACGAGTGGAACATACGATGCAGTGACGGAGTGAATCAAGCATATGCGCCGGCGAACTATGAAATAACAGTGGATACGGGAACGCCTGAACTGACCCTCAGCTCAACAGATATTGTCTTCTCCAACCCAACACCTCAAACAGGGCAGACGATAACGATAACAATAACGGCACACAACCTTGGAGGAATAACGGCGAACAACTATACAGTAGAATTCCTATTAAATGGAATCACACAAGCGAACAAGACACTGACAACAAGAGCGTATTCGACAAACACGACAACCTTCCAGTGGAACACGACACTTGGAACACACACAATAATGATGGCATTAGACCCGGAAGACAACATAGCAGAAGTGGATGAAACAAACAACAATGCAACACAGCAGATCACAGTATCTAACCCAGCACCTCCACCCAAGGAATACCTGCACATCTCTACTTCAGGGAACTGCGTGAACAAGCAGGTAACGATAACGGTAGAAGACGACGACAGCGCCCCAGTACCCAGTGTGAGCGTAGACGTCTACTTCGATGGCTCAAAAATAGAAAGCAAGACAACCGGATCAAACGGACAAACAACATTCATACCAGAAAACACTGGAACACACACGATAAAGGCAGAGAAGTCAGGGTATGAACCAGATGAGAAAGACATAACTATATCTTCATGTGAGTCATGCACTGACGGAATAAAGAACCAGGATGAATCAGACACAGACTGCGGAGGCTCTTGCCCGAAATGCGGGGACGGGAAAAACTGCTCAACAGATGTGGACTGCAGCTCAAGATGGTGCTACAACGGAGTATGCACAACCTCAACCTGCTTCGACGGAATACAGGGTCCCGGAGAACTTGGGATAGACTGCGGCGGACCATGCACGCCATGCCCAAGCTGCAACGACAGCATCCTGAACCAGGATGAATCAGACGTGGACTGCGGAGGTTCTTGTCCGAAATGCGGGGACGGGAAAAACTGCTCAACAGATGTGGACTGCAGCTCAGGATGGTGCTACAATGGTGTGTGCACGACACCCAGCTGCTTCGACGGCGTCATGAACCAGGACGAGACAAGCATAGACTGCGGCGGAGTCTGCCATGGATGCACGGAAGGAGAACCCTGTTTGATAGATAGGGACTGCCTGAGCGGATGGTGCTATAATGGAACATGCACAATACCCACATGCTTCGACGGATTACTGAACCAGAATGAGACAGGAGTGGACTGCGGAGGGCCTTGTATAGAATGCCACTGCCTGAATGGGGTGTTAGACGAAAACGAAACCGAGGTGGACTGCGGAGGAAGCTGTCCACCATGCGGCTGCATGAACAGGGTAATGGATGGAAATGAGACAGATATTGACTGCGGGGGAGAATGCCCTAAATGCACGGAAGGAAGAAGCTGTCTGATAGATGGAGACTGCACCACAGGGTGGTGCTACAACGGAATATGCTCCATCTCAAGCTGCAACGACAGGATACAGGGGCCAGGAGAGGGAGGGATAGACTGCGGCGGACCATGCACGCCATGCCACTGCCTCGACAACACGCAAAACGAGGGAGAGGAAGGCGTGGACTGCGGCGGAGAATGCCCCCCATGCAGGCTCATAAGGATCACAACAAACGAAACAGAAACAGGGGAAATCACCACCATACTCTACAACGCCTCAAGCGTCTGCCTGAACAACAAAAAAGATGCTGGAGAAACAGACATAGACTGCGGAGGACACTGTCCCCCATGTAAGGCGAACAAGACCTGTCTAAACAACACAGACTGCCTCTCAGGATGGTGCTATGAAGGCATCTGTAGGATCACCAGATGCGACGACCATATAAAAGGACCTAGAGAAAACAAAACAGACTGCGGTGGACCATGCGCAGAATGCCCATGGATAAAATTAGACACCCGATGCTACTTGGGAGAAAACCTCACAATAGTAGTAATAAACCCAATGAAAGAACTACTCCTCACAATAAAAACACCCAAAGGGGAGACACTGGAATACAATATGAGTAAGAGGGGGTTGGAAACCTATCAGGTGATAACCTACGAACCCAAAGAGGAGGGACTGCATCTGCTGGAGATACAAGAATACGACCAAAGATACGTCAATGTGAGGAGGAAACCGCTAATACCAATCCTAGAAGACATACCAGAGGAAGTGAAAAGCCTCTTCATCCCACTGCTACTGATGGGGTTATTCACGTACTGGTGGAGGAAAAGACGGACGGCTATCGTAATAGATGAATCCGTAATCAAAAAGCTCACAGAAGACCCCACATTAGCCAAAAAATACAGGAGGATTTACACAGCCACAGAAACATGGAAAGACCTAACAGAGATAAAAGAATTAGTCTTCATAGAACTCACAGAAGCTGAGATAGACGAAGCAGAGAACCTATCGGACAGATATGGGATACTAGTCAAGGACGCGAGAACATTGATGCTATGCAGGAGGCTGAGGGCTAAGAAACTCATAACCGGAACAGAATTCCCGGAGGAGATCAGGGAAAACTTTGAAGGCACAAAGATAACAAACATAGAAAAAGAACTAAAACAGAAAAGACTATAAGACCCTGCCCATCTCCCTCTCGAGCAGAGCCATCTCTTTTTCGCTGAGAGCCTGCGGATTAATCGGGATTATAAGCCTGCAGTCCTTCAACTCTACCTTATCCTTCATCCCCTGAACGAAGCGCAGAACCTGCTCAAAGTTGGCGTGACTTATCAGGTATTCTAAGCCATCTAGGAGGATCACCGTCTTCTTGTTCTTCTCGATGAAGTCGCTTATGAGAGCAAAAAGCTGGTCTGGTTCAGGTGAAATACATTTACCGGTGCTTAATGAGTCAGTAAGCCAGTAGATTGATATGGATTCACACAGCAACTGGAAGTCAACGTCTGCGATGTGCTCCTTCTCAATCTGCTCCGGGTTTGTTCGGGAGATGTAAAGACCCTTACATAGGGAGTTAACCGTTTTAAGAAACAAGGCAAAGCTTTTATCTGGCTTATACTCCTTAACCAAGTAGGTATGTCTTCCCTCCAATTCCTCGACCTCCTCTGTGCTGGGCATAACCTCCCCCTCCTTCAATTCCATGAACGTTTCAACCGTCTTCATCAGATCCCTGACGTCATTGTTCAATGGTGTGCCAATCCTCACAGACGGCGCCCCCTTCACCGAGATCTTTAATCTGCCCAACAGGGATAAAACGGATCTGGTAAAGTATAAGAAGGCTGCGAGGGGCAATACAATAGCCAGTAGATTGAATACGGTCTCTGGTAGGATGGCTGAGATGATTCCCGACAACTCAGGCACGTTTTCTTCAAAAAAAGAAAACACCGACGTTATCACACCCTTGGAGTCTTCAGATTTCAAATACCCGTAGATCGAGGCCGCAAGCAGGGCTAAGGACTTAAAGATCAAGTCCCATGGAATGTAGACGTGGTGTTCTATGTTCGCTATATTCTTATAGGCTATGGGTATGAATGCCTTAGGGAACCTTCTCACAAAGATGATTCTTTTATTTGTCGCCACGGCCTTATGGAAACCAACTGTGAACTCCTGAATAGGCTCCTCCCCCTTAGTCAGATACTTGAGGTACTTAGACTTCAGATAGCCTTTTCTTATCGCATCCATATCTTTCCCCAATGGTTCCATGGCCTTATGTCACCACCTTTTTAAGTATATATATGACAAAGTATATATATGTAGTGTAATAAACAGCTAGATATCCATCTCTGGAGGCAACAAAGTGAGGTATTCCACAATATCAGACGAGGAGATACATGAGATCAAGAAGATGTACGAGTCAATAATGTCCAAATCAAGTCATGGATTGTTTCATTCAACTGGGAAGATAATAGGACAACACATAATCAAAGAAATCACTGACAGGGATAGATTCTTCGAAGAGGCCTCCAGGATACTAAAGGATAGGGATATCGTGCGGGATATATCCTTTGAAGAGAAGACGATAACGGTGAGGGGCTCTATAGAGGTAACCACCAGCGAATCCAACACCTGCGACATATTGAGGGGAATAATCGCCGCCCTTTACAGGGGATACTACGATAAGAAGATATACTGCGAAGAAAAGGAATGTGAGAGTAAGGGCGCTGATGCCTGCAGATTCGAGATCATGGAGGAGGTAGTCTAGATGGAAAGACTGGAAACCGGCATCCATGGCCTAGACGAGATGACTGCCGGAGGATTCGCGCTGCCCTCAATGATTCTTGTTGGGGGTGAGCCAGGAACAGGGAAAACGACATTTGCCATGCAAAGCCTCTTCTATGGTGCGGAAAAAGGCGAACGCGGACTTTACCTGACCGCAATATCCGAACCAGTATGGGTCGTACAGAAGTTCCTGGGCAACTTCTCCTTCTATTCGGATAAGGCTATTGAGACAGAGAGGCTCGTATTCAAGGACATCGGTGCCGTCCTCTCGGAAAACCCGGACAGCATCCTGCAAGCGATACAGAAGAACGTCGAAAAATATGAGCCGAAGAGGGTTGTTATCGACCCCGTCACCGCAGTGATGAACAGCCTAGACGACGTAGTCAAATACAGGAGGTTCATGCATGACCTAACGACCTACATGAAGAGCCAAGCATGTGTAGCGATCCTGACTTCGGAGTACTCCTACGCTGATCTCCCGCATTCAGTGGACGCGTACATGGTCGACGCCCTGATCATTCTCTCTTATATGGAGATCGAGAACGCGAGAAAGAAATACCTCGAGGTCTTGAAGATGAGGGGGACAAAACACATAACAGGTAGAAGATCCCTCATACTGTCAGAGGAGGGGCTGCGCGTCCAACCAGAACTGAGGTAGGGTTTATGCACCGCCCCTTGATTCCCCAAGAACAATTCCCGTGGCTATCAGATGCGCGACCCTGATCGGCTCCGGGATAAGGCTCCTAGTTGCTGAAAGCCTGACTATGTCCTCTGCATCAGAGAAATCAATACCCCTGCACTGTATGTGGATGAACTTTCCCGGCTTCGTCTCCACCTTCCTCGGCCTTCCAGCCGTCTCTATGCACCTCCGATAGAATTCCCTGTTTTTCAGTTTTTTTATGGCTTCACCTATGGATTCAAAATCCGGCATCCGTCTGACAACGACGATGACAGGCAGCTTCGTCTCCTTGAAGAGCCGTTCTATGTCGACCAGGTTAAACCCCGCAAAACCCAAGCCATCAAGCATGATAACCCTCAAGTCCTTGTGTCTTGTATTCCTCATCATGTCTATGATCCTGTCGGTGGAATCAATACCATCAACCTCGACCTCTGACTTCAAGACGCCGTCGAGGAAGCTACCCCCCCTGTAGACCACACCAACTATCATCGTCTTCTTATCTTTGTATAGATTAAAAGGCGCATCGTCTATCCCCACAATCCTGACCTCGTCCTTTATACTGTAGAAGCGGACCTCATCCATTGCTTATATCTCTAGAATCATAGATTTTTATATGAATTCCGCAGGCATGGTTGTGTCATCAGACGGTCAGGAGATCGAGATCCTAGTCAAAGATGAGGGGGTCCGGGTTGGAACAATAATCAAGATCGATGATTCATATGGGATAATAGCCCACATGGGTTATAGGGAGGATGAGAGGATAGGGTCAAAACAGAAGCTCTTGGCGAAGGCGCAGATCTTCGGCAGACTCGAAGACGGCAGGCTGACTAAGGTTAAGAAACCAATCGAGCCCTACAAGGACGTCCTCCTACCGGATGACAGTGAGCTGGAGATTCTGCTCGCGAGTGAGAGCAACCTGAGCCTTGGCTGCGTCTACGGTACAAAAGCTAGGGCTTTCCTCGATCCTGCAGAATACGATCGACATATGGCGATTCTGGCAAGCACCGGAGCGGGTAAGAGCTACACAGCAGCCAACCTGATCAAAGAGTTCGCTTCATTAAGCCTCCCTGTGATATTAGTCGACACCCATGGAGAATACCAGAAACTCCTCTCCAAAGCGGTTGGGAAGGAAGTCGACATCGAGGTCTACACAGTAAAACACCCGAGGAAGGGCTACAAGGAATTGAAGATACCCGTATCTGAGCTTGAGACAGAGGATTTCACCCACTTCACCTCCCTGAATGAGACCCAGAAATCAGCCCTCAGCGTAATCCTGGACAGACTAGATGGGAGCGAATACACACTGAAGGAGATAATCGAAGGCTGTAACAAATTGGGAGAGGATGCCGCACATGAGGAGACCGCTAAGGCCTTGCGGAGGAGGCTCACGTCCCTGGACAGGATATTCAAGGGCGTATTCGACAAGTATGGCACAGACATCACGGCGCTTGTGAAACCCTACCAGGTAACGATAATCGACGTATCATACGCACCTCAGGGAGTCAGGCAATCAGTGGTGTCCTACATATCAAAAGAGCTCCTGCAGGGCCGGATTAGAAAAGAAAACGAGATGCCTAATCCAATAGGCTACAAGCTTCTCTTCGTCGTCGAGGAAGCCCACAACTATGCCGGATCAAGGCTCCCCCACTCCTGCAATTACCAGATTCAGAGGATAGCGTCAGAAGGCAGGAAATTCGGCATAGGCTTGTGCGTCATATCCCAGAAGCCAAGCAAGATCGACGAAGAAATCCTGTCACAGTGCAATACTGGGATGTATATGCACATAACCAACCCAAACGATAAAGAGCATATCAAAAGATCCTTCGAAGCCATAAACGAGGAGATCGTTAGGGACTTAGACTCCCTTGATGTCGGAGAATGTATAATAGCTGGCGCAATGAGCAGGATACCCTTCGTCATGTGTAAGGTTGACAGAATCAGGGTAGAGAAAGAAAAAAAAGAGCTTCCAAGATACGAGAAACCAAAGAAGATTGAGGTTTCAGGCTTTGATTACGTATGAGAATGGACCTGCACCCCAACGAGATAAGGATCCTGAAGGTCTTGAAAGAGAAATCCTCGACGGACGAGATAGCGAAAGCAGCTCAACTAGACCCGGACGCAGTAAATAGGACCATCTCATGGCTTTCTACGAAAGGGCTTGTTAAGCTCGATGAAAAAGTCCTCGAAGAAGTCGCCTTAGGTGAGGAAGGCAGAGCTTATGCGGAAAAGGGCTTGCCTGAGAGGAGGATTGTTCAATTAATCGGTGATGGGGGAAACATCTCTAACTTGAGTGGTAGGCTCGACAGGGAGGAGATAAGCATCGGCTTGGGCTGGCTTAGGAAGAAGAACCTTGCAAGGATGGAAGACAAAGGCCAGATAGCTGTCTTGAACAAGGGTGAAACCGAGGATGAAAGGCTCCTAGCACTGTTGAGGGATAAAAACAGGGTTGAAACCTCTGATCTGACCCCAGAACAAAAGAAGGCCCTGGATCTCCTAAAGAGCAGGAGGAACGTCGTAGATGTACTAGAGAGAAAGAGGGTGCTAGTTCATCCAACAGAGGAAGGGATCAGAATAGGAGAAACCATGGAGGTTGAGGAAAAGATCTCCCAGCTCACGCCGCAGATCATAAGATCAGGCAGCTGGAAACAAGGCTCCTTCCGCCCATATGATCACAGAATATTCGTGAAACCAGAGTATGCCGCGAAAAAACACCCCCTAAGGAGGCTCATAGACAGGATCAGCGACATCTTCATCGCCATGGGCTTCAAGGAGATAAAGGGTCCTCTGATAGAATCCGCCTTCTGGAATTTTGATGCCTTATTCGTGCCCCAAGACCATCCTGCAAGGGACATGCAGGATACGTTCTATCTGGAAAACCCCGAGGAGATCGAGATCCCGCTCCTCGATGAGTTCAAGGATAGGGTCAAGGAAACCCACGAAAAGGGTTGGACTACAGGCTCAACCGGTTGGGGCTACCAGTGGAGTGGAGAACACTGTAAACCCCCCCTGCTTAGAACGCATACCACAGCAGTAACATGCAAGTACCTGACCTCCCTGAGCAAAGGGGACCTGCCTGCGAAGGTATTCTGCATAGGCAAGACCTTCAGGAATGAAGCCATAGACTTCAAGCATCTGCCAGAGTTCTATCAGGTCGAAGGTATCGTAGTGGATGAGAACGCAAACTTCAGAAACCTTTTAGGGATACTGGATGAATTCTACCGCGAAATGGGTTTCAAGGTAAGGTTCAGGCCCTCTTATTACCCATATACAGAGATGAGCGTCGACCCCGAGGTCTACATGGAAGGCAAAGGCTGGATTGAATTAGGCGGCTCGGGCATATTCCGCCCTGAGGTGGTCAAGCCCTTGCTGGGCTTCGAGTGCCCTGTACTAGCTTGGGGCCTCGGCCTAGATCGCGTCGTCGCTTTAAGCCTGGGCTTGGAGGATATCCGGGACCTGTACATATCAGACCTGGACTGGCTTAGGAAGAGCAGGGTATTCTAGGGCTCCGAGGACAGTTGATGCTTGTCGAATATTTCCTCCAGCTTTGCGATGAACTCGTGGTTTTTGTTTACGTATAACATAGCCATCGTCTGGTAACCCTTTGGCGTCTCCACGAGAAAAGGCTCATCCTATATCAACACAAAGGCCTCACTAAGACCCTTAAGAAGCAGAAACCCTATGCATTTTCCTCGGTCAGCCATCTGATAGCGACATTCTTATCATGTTTAACCGAGTCTATTCTCGGCCGCACATATTCACGCCATATGTCTTCAACGGATCTGTTAAGCAGAAAGACTATGTTCTTGGTGTGAGGATTCTCAAGTGCCGGCCTGAGCACATCATCAAAGCCCTCCTCCGTCCTTATCCTGCCGAGGGGGATATTAAAGAAACATACATCGCCTGTATTCTCCTCAAGCCTATCTTTTATGCACTTCAGTTCGTTGGATGTTATGATTTCCACACCGGTTCCATTTATCTCTTTCTCCAGTATCTCAAAGTCTTCTTCGATTTTTTCCTCAGAACGTACTAACAGGGCTATGATATAAGCTAGGTATACCACGATAAGTGCGAGGATAAACTCTGTTGGTATAACCTGGCCGAAAACCCTGACAGTGATTGGCATCAGCAATGCCAGGATAACGCCAACGACTATGATAACCTTCTTCTCTAGATCAGAAAACCTCATCTCACTATCTTATTGCTCCTTTCACCTATATATTTTTTTGCCTGTAAGGGCAATCATTAACAATGAGTGAACTTTCTTGCGGAATCGACGAAGCAGGTCGTGGCCCTGTCATTGGTCCGCTTGTTATGGGCTGTGTTGTTCTCGACGACGAAGGCAGAGAGGAACTGAAGAGGCTGAATGTCAGGGACTCCAAGAAGGTTGCCCCCTCAAGGAGGCTGGCTCTTGAACCCTCGATAAAAGAGATAGCCGTCGAATGGAGTCTTGTGAAGATAACCCCATTAGAGATCGATCTATTAAGGAAGAAGCATTCACTGAACTTCATCGAGGCAATGAAGGTTGCTGAGATGATACTTGGTCTTAGATGCATTCCCCACAAGATCATAATCGATTCCGCGGATACCGTTCCCGAGGAATACAAGAGGAAGATAATCCATTGCATTACCTCGGGTAATGAAGATTTTGTTATCCCTGAGATCATATCAGAGCATAAGGCAGATGATCGATACGTGGAGGTGAGCGCGGCATCGATTCTGGCAAAGGTTGAACGGGATAGGGAGATAGAAAAGCTGCGGGCAATACACGGCGAACTGGGCTCAGGTTATCCTGCTGACGAATTAACTAAGAGATTCATCCATGAGCTCATGAGAAGGGGCGAACTCCCTGATTTCGTAAGAAAGTCGTGGAATACCGTGGACAAATCAAAACAAACAACGCTTTTTGAATTCTAGGTCAGGCTCAACGCCACAGCTACTGCACCATCCTCCGCCTTCGGGTAGTCTTCCGCGAAGGAGATGACAATAACATCGTTATCCTGCAGTTCTGGGCTGCTTAGAGCCTCCAACAGCCAGGGGAAATCGGACAAGCCTACTTCTGGGGTTGGGAACGTTAGCGTTTTTTTTGTGTAAACCATGATCAGTACGCCGCGTGCCCCCATAGAGAATGCCGTATCCCTCTGTTCCATGCCGCTCTTTATCTCATCTGCGGCGTTGTGCACCACAACCAGGGAATGATGCATCCCCTCCGCGGTCAGGGATTCCATACCATCTAGCTCAAACGGCTCAGGAGGGGTAAAACCCCGCAGATAATCTTCTACCAGCTCTTCACCCTTTTTAGTAAGCCTGTGTCCCAGCTTACCTGAGGCTATTAAACCCTTCCCCATCAACCTCCCCAGTATTGTCCGAACAGAGCCTTCACCAACACCTAGCTCCTTTACCAGCTTTTTCCTACCAACCGCCTTACCCCTCAAGATAAACAGGGCTCTTACAACATGAACATCTGAAAAACTGGGGGCTGCTCCAACCATCCTCTTAACTATTGGAATTTTTATACATTAAATCTCAAATATTTGAATTAAAATGGGACTTAGACCTGCGAAATGCTATAGATGGAACAGCCCCGCGTATACGAGGGTTGCCAAGAACCCCCAGGACTCCTTTGTCACGGGGATCCCTGGATCGAAGATAACCCACTACAACACGGGCAACCTCAAGGCAAGTTTTGACACAGAGGTTTCCATAGTTGCTGAAGGGGACATCCAGGTTAGAAACAATGCCCTCGAGTCCGCCAGGATTGCAATAAATCAAATACTTGAGAACACACTAGGTGCGAACAACTATATGCTGAAGGTGAGGGTTTATCCACACCACATCATTCGGGAGAACGTGATGGCGACCGGCGCCGGCGCCGACCGAGTGCAGAGCGGTATGAGGAATGCATTTGGTAAGCCCATAGGAACCGCTGCGAGAGTGCATAAGGACCAGGCAGTTATCACAGTCTACATCAACAAGAGCGATGAACGTCTTACAAACGCGAAAAAGGCCCTAAGAGTCGGCAAAATGAAGCTACCAGGGTCTATGAGGATATCAGTTAGAACACATAAGTAAAGATGAAACTGAATGTCGCAGTAACCCTGAGGATAACGCCCAAAGACATTGACACAGACCTATCATCTATCGAAAACGAACTGTCGAAAATAGCCGAGAACTACGGCAGACTCCATAAATCCGAGATAAAGCCGATAGCCTTCGGATTAAGTTGCGTTGAAGCCATACTGCTCTTAGACGACAGCAGAGGAGGCACGGACGAGATAGAGGCCGAACTGAAGAAACTGGATAGTGTGAGTCAGGTGGACATTATTGACGTTAACAGGTTATAGTTTTTATTCTGAAATCAGAATATCTTACATGAGCCGCGAAAGACTGCTTGTCACCTCCGCGCTTCCTTACGCCAACGGCCCACTGCACGTGGGACACGCCATAGGCGCCTACATTCCTGCGGATGTGTATGTGAGATACCACCGGCTTAAAGGTAACGACGTGGTATTCATATGCGGCTCAGATGAACACGGCACCCCTATAACAGTAACCGCCGAAAAGGAGGGTATCCCACCCCAGGCCGTAGTGGACAAATACCATAAAGCCATAAAAGAAGCCTTCAAGGACCTTGGGATCAGCTTCGACAACTACTCCAGGACGACAGAGGGAATACATTACAAAAATTCGCAGGAATTCTTCAAGAAGGTCATGGAGAACGGCTTCGTCTACAAGAAGACTGTGGAAAGGCCCTACTGCCCTCAATGCAGGCGATTTCTCCCAGACAGGTTCGTGAAGGGTATCTGCCCCTACTGCAACTCAGAGGATCAACGGGGGGATCAATGCGAGGCCTGCGGGAAACAGTTGGAGCCGCATGAGTTAAAGAACGCATACTGCATCATCTGCAATGGTACACCAGAGCAGAGGGAGACCGAACACTGGTTCTTCAAGCTGAGCGAGTTTTCACATAAACTTAGAGAGTGGATCCTCTGCAATAAACACTGGCCCGACAACGCAAGAAACTTCTCCCTGGGATGGATTTCTGAGGGCTTAGAGGATAGGGCCATCACAAGAGACCTGAGCTGGGGTGTTCCCGTGCCTTTGAAAGGAGCGGAGGATAAGGTCCTTTATGTATGGTTTGAGGCTCCAATAGGTTATATTTCCTCGACCCAGGAGTGGGCTGAAAAAAAAGGAAACCCTGGGGAGTGGCGGAAGTATTGGATTGAGGATTGCAAGATAATTCACTTCATAGGAAAAGACAACATACCATTCCACGCCATAATATGGCCTGCAATGCTTATGGCTCACTCCGGATTTAATCTTCCTTGGCAGGTCTCAAGTAATGAGTACCTTACCCTTGAGGGTAGGAAGATGAGCACCAGCCGGGGATGGGTTCTTTGGTTGCATGACATCTTAAATGAATTCGACGCTGACCTTATAAGGTACTACCTGCTCAGCATTAATCCGGCGAAACATGACTCTGATTTCTCACTGAAGGAGTTCCAGCACAAAGTGAATAATGAACTTGTCGCTGCCTTCGGTAACTTCATCAACAGAAGCCTGACATTCATAGAAAAACAGGGTTCTATGATCCCAAAAGTGGAGGATTTCGACGAACTGGATGAACAGCTGCTCGAAAGGATCAGGGAGGCCCCTGAACATGTTGGAAGGCATATCGAGGAATTCAGGTTCCTTGAGGCCTTGAAGGAGTTGATGTCTCTTGCACACTTTGGCAACGAATACTTTCAGGGGAAGGAGCCATGGAGGAACGAAAACTCCACCACATTGTACCTGTGTGCGAATCTGACTAGGACGCTGGCAATACTTTCCGCGCCATTCCTGCCCCACTCTGCAGAGCGTATCTGGGGGATGCTCGGTCTTGAAGGCTCCGTCTTCGATGAATCTTGGAGTAGAGCGGCCGAGCTTGACATCAGAGAAAGGCATAGGATAGGCAGAATAACTCTTTTATACGACAAAATCGACGACAAACGGATTGAAGGATTCGACAGGAGATATCTTAGAAAAGAAAAGGTGGTTGAAAAGATGGATTATGTTGAATTCCAAGACTTTGAGAAGCTTGGATTGAGGGTAGCTGAGATAAAGGAGGTCCGGGATCACCCAAGGGCGGATAAGCTTTACCTTTTGCAGGTCGACTTAGGTGATGAGGTGAGGCAACTGATTGCAGGTATCAAGGAGTCATACTCCAAGGAGGATTTGATCGGTAAGCAGATTATCGTAGCTACCAACCTTAAGCCGCGGGAGATCAGGGGCGAAACCTCTTATGGTATGCTGCTTGCAGTAGACGTTGAGGGAAAACCTGTCTTGTTGATGCCTGAAAAGAGGGTTACTTCTGGCTCTATGATACGGTAGGTGTGGCCTCTTGAAATATGATGTGGTAGTCGTCGGCGCAGGTCCAGCGGGTTCCACCGCTGCAAGACAGTGCGCCTTGAAGGGCTTGAAGACATTGCTACTGGAAAAAGAGAAGCTTCCAAGATACAAACCTTGCGGCGGCGCGGTTTCGGAGAAGTCTTTGTCGCTTCTGGATTTCAAGATCAATAAGGAATTGGTGGAGAGGGAATGCTACGGCGCCATCCTAAAGTACGGCAGATATGGGATCAAGGCTAGAAAACCATACAGGTTTGGTATTCTCACCTCAAGGGATAAATTTGACTTTTATCTGACAGAAAAGGCTGTCAATGCAGGTGTTGAGCTACATGACTCGGAAAAGGTTAGGTCCCTGAATGTGCTAGACTCTCACGTGGTTGTCAAAACAGACAAAACGTCATATAACGCATCCTCTGTTATCGGAGCTGACGGAGTCAACAGCATTGTTTCCAGGCAGGTCAGGGACAGATTTGCTCCTGCAGAACTCGGCCTTTCGTTTGAGGCTGCGTTACCTTACGATGTGGATAACCTGGAAGACCCCGACCTTATAAGGACCTTCTTTGGCTGTGCCCCTGGAGGCTATGGTTGGGTTTTTCCTAAGAGAGAGCATCTTTCTGTGGGGATTGTAGGGATATTGTCGCGTTTTAAGGAGCCTAAAAGGGCATTCACTGACTTCATGGAGAAACGAGGTCTTGACCCAAGCGTAAGATTTCAGACACACTTGATTCCTTTAGGCGGTTATAAGAGGGAGACCTGCTCTGATCGTATTATCCTTGTAGGCGACGCCGCAGGTTATGCGGATCCCTTTTTATGGGAGGGGATCCAGTACGCTATCCATTCTGGCAAGATTGCTGCGGGGGTTATCTCAGGATCCTATGGGGGGGGTGATTTTTCTAATGATAGGTTGTCTATCTACAAAAAGGATTGCTTTAAGGCGTTCGGTGAGAATCTAGAGCATTCATTGGAATTTTCACGGCTGATACATCAGTATCCAAACATATTGATTAGATTGGTTGCAAGCAATGAACCACTTATCAGTAGGTACTTGGACACCGCTGTTGGGCGATTAGGCTACAGGGCGTACAGGAATTGGCTTTTGCTTAGGGTGCCGTATTATCTATTACAGAACTTTATATGTAGATAATTCTTATTTTTTAGACATAATTCATTTTTATTGTTTAAAAGCTATATATTATACAATAGGGTAGACATTATCGCGCGGGGATTACCCATAAATTGCATAAAAACCCTAATGATCGCGATATGATGTCCATATAACCATCAAAGGTTATATTTATTGAACATAATTCCTTATTATTATTAACCAGATCATATAAGATATGATAAGATACAAGATGTATCCCCCACGGTGGTTGGCTGAGACAGAAGGAAAAGACGTATTTCACCTAGAGTACAAACCAGAAAAAATAGCAGACAGGGTAGACTACCTCTTGGAAGGAACCAGAGAGGGTAAATTCTTATACTCAAACTTCCCTGCCATAAGAGAAACCTGCATCAAAACACGTATAGACAGCGAACCCATCCGCCCGTGCCTTGGAGACCATGAACATGTGGCCTCGGCAGCCCTGAGGATATTCTCTTCCCTGTACCTTTCACCACTATTCGCACACGAATTCTACAAACTCGGGAAGACAATCGGGCACTGTACTATCGCGGGATTGACTGGAACCCATAGCACCAAAGTCACCAAAAAAAGGGAGATAATAGAGGTCCAGCATATGTGCTGTAAACAAACCGGCATCGGTCACATAGAGGACATAGAAGTCGATGCCAGAAGGGGGTGGCTGAGATACACGATAAGCGAAAACACCAGCAACATTATGACAGTAGTGGATAGACAGCACTACATGGTGCCAACAAAGCCCAGCTGTTACATAGAGATCGGCATACTCTGCGGGCAAACGGAAGCCCTCTTAGGCGGTGTATGGGACGGCCTTGAAATAGGATACACCAGTAAGGGATACAAGAGCTTTGAGATAGGGCTCCATCAACAAGAAAACAGGACGACGCCAAAAATAAACATGCTACCAAAGGAAGAATACGGCAGACTGCTGGACTGGAGCATAGACCTAGCCATAAACAGGAGAACAAACATTGGAGAGGGGGATGTAGGCGACTACCAGATGATCTCACTATCGCAGTCTGTGAACTATCTGCTGCTTTCAGCATCCAAGGGTCATGTGGTACTATCCAAGTGGGCGGGGAAAAAAGTGGGTGAGAGGATAATAGAGAGAATCAAGGCAAATAACCTCTTCGACGCCCTCGACTATTTAAAGAAGCTATTCCTCGAACTCAGAATCGGTATAATGGAGTACAAAGCAGACCCTGGCTCCATCAGGATAAAGGTGACTGAATCAGTTTATTCCTCTGGCGTCAATAATATACACATGAAGCTGTGCATATTTTTGGCAGGCATTATCGAAGGCGGCATAAACAAATCAATGGAGAATGAGAGAACACTAAACGACGAACCTGAATGGATTGTCTTGGAAACAAAGTGCACTGCAAACGGCGACCCATGCTGTGAATTCAAATGCTTCCACAGGGATCAGGAAAAACTGAGGAACATACTCATAGGATGAAGACGAGAATCCTGGACACATCCGGTATACTGAGATCAGACCTTGATTTTTCAGAAGACAGATTTCTGATAACAAATGATGTCCTGATTGAACTTCAGGATGAAACCGCCAAGATCGCGGTCGAATCCGCAATAATGAGGGGAAACATCCAAGTCAGAGACCCTGATGAGGAGTACATCAAAGAAATAAAACAAGCAGCTGAGGAGACCGGCGACCTGGAGAAGCTATCCGACGCAGACATTGGCATCTTAGCCCTCGCCCTTGAAAAAAAACTCCCCATCATAACAGATGACTACAACATCCAGAACGTGGCTTCAACGATTAACTTGGATTACGAGAAAAGCAGCCAGGAGGGCATAAAGAAAAAACTCAGATGGATTAAGGTCTGTGAAGGCTGCGGTAGTAAACACTCAGATAACTCACTTATCTGTGGAGTCTGCGGCTCACCGTTGAGGAGAAAAGCCACCAGGATCTGACTTTTTGAGGCCTAAAAGGGCTGCGATTTCCTTGATGACTGCCATCTCACGTTTGCTACCGTAGATTAACAGGGGAATTGCCATCGAAATCGCTATCACACCAACAGGGGTTATGAGGTCCCTTGAGTACTCCGCTAGGAGCAACCAGAATGTGTTCCCAAAGACCACTCCAATGGACATGCAGAGGATAGCCCTCTTCCTCTTGATCATCAGTATATAAGACAGGAGAGAAGCCCAGAGTATGCCGAAAACAAACGTGAATAATGCTATGGATAGGTAGAATCCTAGATGCCCTAGTCTTTGCTTGAACAACTCAGTTATTCTGTCGCCTTTATTCATTAGATCCGTTAGATCACCACCTGTAACCCTCGAAACCTTCTGTAGTATCCTCATCTGGTACAGGCTTCTATGTCTCCCCCCTAACTCAAAAAGCTTGAACAGGAGGGGTAGGGGGAGTATGTTGAGGAGGGACAAGAGGAGGAAGACCTCAAGGGGCGTCATTGAGAGTATATGTAAGCCATAGAATATCGTAGCCAACGGCCCCAGGGTATACGCCAGGATAACGAATTCAAGCATGCTATTATCTATTATCCAACTGCTTTTATATCCTGGTTTATTACACCCTAATCCAATATCATAATGCTTCCACGCGAAGGCTGCCTTGAACAGTGATAGGCAGGGCAAGATGGAAGCTACACTGCGCTGTACGCGGCCTTTGTATGAGGACCTTAGGGTCCCGAGGGGAGTGATGCCCTCTCGCGGAGTCGACACTCCAGCAATGATTACAAACCAACCACAGCGCAGAACAAACATATAGCCCTTTTCTTTATAGGGGGCAAGGATTCCCTTATGTGGCGGACTGTCGTCCGACACATGTCAGAATTCTTCGATTCTGCACATCAACCCTAAGAATTCGCCAGTGGGCGAATTCCTTTGGGGTGATAGCCCTTTTCGAAAGGGCTATAAAGAAAGGGTTGGGGTTGATAAGGGCTGAGAGGGCGCCCTTAAAATGCCTTATTTTTTAAGTCTTGAATTCCAAATAGTTTGATATCTTATGCTCGAGGAGGATAAAATGGAATATGTTTATGGTGCATTGTTGTTGCATTCTGCGGGGAAGAAAGTAGATGAGAAAAACCTGAAGAAGGTTATGGAGGCTACTGGTGCCAAGGCGGACGACGTTAGGGTGAAGGCGCTTGTCTCTTCCCTTGAGGGGGTCAACATAGAGGAGGCTATAAAGACTGCGGCGCCTGTCGCGGTTGCTGCAGCCCCCGCGGCGGCCCCTGCAGCTGAGAAGAAGGAAGAGAAAAAGAAGGAAGAAAAGAAGATTGAGGAGAAAGGCGAGGAGGAAGCTGCTGCAGGACTTGCTTCGCTATTCGGTTGAACCCTTACTCCTTTAACTTCTTTATTACTTCAAGGAGGTCCTTTAACGAGTTATAGATTAAGAATGAGTTCCTCAGTTTCTCTGCGTCTGTGTCCCCTAACTCTTCAGAGTTCCTTAATGCAGAGTATTGGACTTCGTTAAGGGTTACCATTATCTTCTTTTTCATTGTTTAATAATATTCATTGATTATATATTTAAAGGTGTTAAGATGGCAAAGAAGCTGTTCATTCCAGGGCCGGTGGATGTCAGCCCGGACACTTTTGAGGCTATGTCTGTACCCATGATCAGTCACAGAGGGGCTGAGGTCTCCAAGCTCCTTGAGGAATGCAATGCAGGCCTTAATAGGCTCATGCACACCAATAATACAGTCTTTATTTTCACGTCTTCCTCGACTGGGGCGATGGAGGCTGCTGTCAGGAACTGCGTCAAGGATAAGTGTTTAAGCATCTGTAACGGCGCATTCAGTGAGAGGTGGTATGGCATAGTCAAGGAGAACGGGAAAGAGGCTGATTCGCTGAATTTTGAATGGGGTGAGGCTCCTGACCCGAAGAGGATAGAAGAAAAGCTGTCTACGGGGGAATACGATGCCTTGACATTAGTGCACAATGAAACCTCCACTGGGGTTGCTGCACCCATCCAAGAGATTGCTAGAGTGGTGAGAAAGTATGATGTGAGCCTTCTGGTGGATACTGTCAGCTCTATGGGCGGTGTAAAGATCGAGGTGGACAAGCTTGGGATCGATGTCTGCCTTTTCGGCGTGCAGAAGTGTATGGCACTTCCTCCTGGGCTTGCAATATGCTCTGTTAGCGAACGCTCCCTTGAGAAGGCGAACACTATACCAGGTAGAGGCCACTACTTCGACTTTTTAGCCTACAAAAAGTACCTTGACAAGAAGCAAACTCCCACTACCCCCGCTGTCTCGATAATGCAGGGTCTAAGGTATAAGCTGAACAAGATCCTCAATGAGGAGGGTCTTGAGAACCGCTTCAGGCGGCATGAGGGTATGGCTGAGGTCACTAGGAGGTGGGCGAAAAAGAATTTCGAGCTCCTGCCTGAGGAGCAGTATTCTTCAAATACCGTATCCTGTATAAAAAATACCTTGAACATAGACTGCAACTCTTTGAAGACAAAATTGAGTGAACGAGGTTATGTCTTCTCCACGGGCTACGGTAAGCTGGTTGATAAGACCTTTCGTATAGCTCACATGGGCGAACGCACCCCCGAAGAGCTTAGGGAGTATCTGAATACCATAGACGACATACTGGGCCTCTAAGCGCTTTTTTCCTTCTTGTCTAACCCTCACCTGTGAGGTCTTGGGTTTTTCATAAGGATTTTTCACCTTGATAAGATATCTATTTTGATAGATATTTTTTAATTAGTCTATATTAAAAGATTCTTTATAAAAATCTCTTTCTGATAGTTCTTTTAATATAGCCTTTATTTTATATATCTATTTTATAACATACTACTTAAAAACGCAAAGAATTTTTTCGTCGTATTTGTGCCACCTAAACGAAAAAATTTTCTTCGTATTATACCCCATACTTTGACGAAGAAAAAACTTTCGTTTCTATTGTGACAATAGATAAAAGACCCTACCCCTCGGAGGGAAAACCCACATCCCATATATTGTAACAATATGGAATTAGTATTTTCGATGGTTTACCCATGATAAAACGATAAAAGTAGGCCAAAAAAATCGAAAATCCTTTTTTCACTTATTGCTACAATAGATTCTAGTGATTTTTAACCCCCTCATGATAAAATCAATAGTAGCATGGGTGCAATGACCTTAACTAAAAAGGACGTCGAAAAGCTCAAAAAGATTCAGAGATCGATAGCAGAAGGCAACGCCTGCTCCTATGACAAAACTGAGTGCCTGACCTATTTAGACAGCATCCTGAACCCCAAATGCTGCGTCTGTAGGAAGCCTCTTGGGGATGAAATCGAGATCGTGCAGGACCATAAGATGCATCTTAAGTGCAGAAAAAAGTATCATGCGTAGCATTTTTGATTTTCCCTGCCTTTTTGCCCTCTGGGGGATATCCCCCAGAGCAAAAATAACCCTCTTTTGAGGGGGTTGGATCCTAAAAAACAGGGTATTTCACTGAAATTAATATTATCCATAATAGATATATAATATTATACTTTTTATAAAGTATTTATAATATAAGATATTCTAAATTAGATTATTTTTTATAGATATTTCTTATTGTATCTACTAAAAAAGATATATTTAATATGACCATTTTTCTTCGGTGAGAGTTCGTGTGGGGGATATATACCCATTTTTGAGTAATTCTTGTTTTTTAGGTATTTATGCCCTTAATACCATATATAGCACACACGGTGATAATCAACACCTCGGTTCTTGCAGGAGAAGAATTTAATCTCCTAGAGGAAGCCCACCTCGTAGTAGAAGACGGCATGATCAGGGAAGTCAATGAAGGTTACGAAGCCGGCGGAATAGACCTGCAGGATTACCTTGCAATTCCTGGATTGATCAACGGGCACACGCACGTCGGCGACAGCTTCGCTAAGGAAGCCGCCCTAGGCCTCTCAGTGGATGATGCTGTTGGAAAAAACGGGTTAAAGTGGCAGCTCTATAAGGAAAGCAGACGGGAATCCAGGGTTAAAGCGATAAGGGACTCCTTGGAGTACATGCTTCTCTCAGGAGTAACATGTTTCGCCGACTTCCGGGAGTTCGGCTGGGAGGGGATCGAAGAGCTGGAGGAAGCCTTAGACGATGTCCCGCTGAAGGCCGTGATATTGGGCCGAGACCTCCCTATTGAGGACGTCGACGGATTAGGATTGAATCTACATCAAGTAGACCAGATCCCGGAAAACAGGGAGGGGCGGATTATTGCATTGCATGCTGGGGAAGACTGTGAGGAGGTACCTAAGGCACTGGGATATGACCCGGACGTCATAGTACATTGCACTCATGCGACAGATGAGGACTTAGAGGAAATCGCGAGGAAGAGGATCTCCGTCATCGTCTGTCCTAGGGCCAACGCCGCCTTAGGTGTTGGATTTCCCAGAGTTGATGATATGCTTGATCTCGGCATCAATGTATGCATTGGAACGGACAACGTTATGACTAATTCGCCTAACATGTGGAGGGAGATGGAATTCCTGTCTAAGGCTTGCCGTCTTCCGCCAGCGAAGGCATTGATGATGTCTACATTGAATGCTGCGAAAGCCTTCCGTCTTGACTCGGGTTGCATCAAGGAAGGCTGTCGGGCTGACATCGTGTTCTTGGACAAAAACGCTATCAATCTCAGAGACAGTAGGAATCCTCTGGCTACGATAGTGTATAGATGCGAGCCTGAGAATGTGAGAAAGGTGTTGATCGACGGCAGATTCGTTGTCGACGGGGGCTGAAATGGCTGACATGTCAAAGAAAACATGGTGCGAACTTGAAGGGATGAGAGACAGAGGCATTATCATACCAATTGGGAGTGTTGAACAGCATGGACCCCATCTTCCGTTGGAAACTGATTCCCTGCTAGTGGAAAGAATCGCTGGGGAGGTTGCTGAACGAATAGGTTGCTTGGTTGCCCCGACCCTCATCCTTGGAGTCTCCGAGGAGCACATGGATTTTGTGGGCACGATAACACTGAGCCCGGAAACGTTCAAGGGCGTGGTCTATGACGTCTGTAACAGCCTGAGTAGGCATGGTTTCAGTAAACTGCACATCATCAGCTACCATGGGGGTAACAAACAATATCTCGTTGAGCTGCTGCCCGAGATCAAGGACGCTGGGATAACGGCCACACTACACCGTGTCTTAGGCAGATTGGGTAAATTCGATCACGCTGGCGAAGTGGAGACGTCTTTGATGCTCTATCTTTTCCCGGAACTGGTTAGGAAAGATAGGGTAGAGAGATTTCATTATAGGATTCCGGCAGGTTATGGGTGGAGGACGAAGGACTATTCAGAGAGTGGGGTCATAGGTGAGGCTGTGGAAGCGAGTCCTGCTAATGGCATTAAATACTTTAATCAGATAGTGGAGGCTATTGTGGAGGAGATAGAAGATGAGTAGACTGGATGATGCTTTAGAGGACCTTCGTAGGGGCAGGTTTGTTCTTGTTCATGACTTTGAGAGCAGGGAGGATGAGATAGATCTGGTGGTCGCCGCAGAATTTGTGAAACCGAAGCATGTGGCGAGGATGCGAACTGACGCTGGTGGATTGATTTGTTTGGCCGTTGACGGGGAATTGGCTGAAAAAATCGGTTTGCCTTTTATGGTGGACGTCTATAGGTCGACGATGGATAACTTTCCCTTACTTACGCATCTGATGCCAAATGACATAAAATATGACAACAGGTCTTCTTTTTCCTTAACAATAAACCATCGGAAAACGTATACTGGAATACCCGACATCGACAGAGCCCTCACGATCCAAGAACTGGGAGCATTCTGTAGAAACCTTCCTGAAAACACAGGTGAAGCATTCGGGGAAAAGTTCAGGTCGCCTGGGCATGTTCACCTGCTTATCTCCTCGGATCTTAAGAACAGGTTGGGTCATACGGAGCTGTCGACTGCTCTCTTGAGGATGGCCGGGCTTACGCCTGTTGCTGCGATCTGTGAGATGCTTGATTCCTGGACCCACCACGCCTTGCTTAAAACCGCAGCGATTAAATATGCGAAAGAACATAATTTAATCTTGTTGGATGGGAACGAGGTGAAGAAGGCCTATGAGAAACTTCAGAAAGTTTCATCATCAGAACGAGGTTGAGGGGCTTTCAGCCCCTCAGATCGCATTATAGTGCGAGTTGAAAGATCAACAACCACACCCTAAAGGGCGTGGTATGTACTTACAGTCAAAAACAAAGGAGGTGCGAACGCAAGGTAAGGAATATTACGCAATGTGGCTGAAATACGTTCAGACAGCGCAAAACTGCAGGCAGTTTGGGCTCCCAAAATCGCGTTGCAATTTTGCGGACGCTCAAGACCGAAGGTCTTGCGTGTTCCTCTGCGACCTGAAGGACGCAGTACAAGCGACTTCGTCGCTGTACACAAATTGCCTAAGGCAATTTGTCGTACCCTTGCGTGTTTGTAATGGTAAAAATTGGTATAGTTGACACGACTTTTGCCAGGTATGATATGGCAAAGGCTGCCATCGATGAGATAAAGAAGAATGTTGGCGGCGTATCTATTGTTAGATATACTGTACCCGGTGTGAAGGATCTGCCGGTTGCTGCTAAGAAGCTCATTGAGGAGCAGAAGTGCGATCTCGTTATGGCTTTCGGCATGCCTGGGAAGGAGGAGATCGATAAGATGTGCGCCCATGAAGCCTCTGCTGGCTTGGTCCATGCGCAGCTTATTACGAATACGCACATCATCGAGGTCTTCGTCCATGAGGATGAGGCCAAGACGGATGAAGAACTGGTGAAGATCGCCCAGAACAGGAGTAGAGCGCATGCCTTGAATGCCGTAAAACTCCTGTTCCACCCGGAAGAACTTACAAGGGATGCAGGGATGGGAAAAAGACAAGGAAAGGAGGATGCTGGACCGATAAGATAAAAAAATGTCAGTAAACAGCTTGTTTCGGGTGTTGTTTCATCCCTCTGACTCGTTTTTTTATGAAGGATCTGAGGCCTCCCTCGGAGGGGCTGTTAGGAACATCATGCTTGCTGTGATACTGGTTTCGCTCATATGTGGTGGCCTGATCATAGTGCTGGTATTGGTCTTGGGCGTAGTTGCTTTCCCTTTTATGTTCGGGCAGACTGGTGCCTTGATTCCAAGCTTGTTGTTGGTCATCCCATACATGATACTTAGCATCCTCGTTGCCGGATTGCTTATGGTTATTATCTTGTTCATCGAATCCTTCATTCTCTTCGTAACATCCCGGATCCTTGGCGGGGGCGGGGATTTTACGACGCAGACATATTATCTCTCAATGATCGAGGCCGTCTTCATACTTATTTCGCCGATAACCTCTATTTTATCCCTTATACCCCTCCTTTCAATTATCGTTCTTCTCTACTATCTGTTCCTCATCACGATCGCTTTGAAGGAGGCTCACGGCTACGGTATTATCAGGGCTGCCTTGAGCTGGCTGATACCTGCAGCTGTGATGCTTGCTTTAGTCTTCTTCTTCATCTCATCCTTGATCATGATAATCAACAGTCAACTTGCTGAAATGGATCTTGGGGGTATAGAGACTGCTGGTTTAGTGGAAACTGTGGTGGATTCCGGGATACCTCAACAACCCTCTGGCCTCCCATCTGGGACCCATCAGACAATCTCTTCTCCGGGGTTCTCCTATGAACTGTATCTGCCCTGGAATTATTCTTCAGAAAGACAATATCCTCTGGTGATCTGTTTCTCCCCTAATGGCAATGGGGCTGACTTTCAGGATTCAGTCTACCCTGTCACTAACGAATATGGGTATGTATTGGTTGGTTCCAACGACTTCAGGAACGACGTTGATTCCAGTATATTCCTCCCAAGGATCTATGGGAGTTTAGCGGATATAAGATCTAGGGTTAATATCGACGGAAACCGGATCTATGCCTGCGGTTTCTCTGGTGGGGGCATGGCCTCCTATGTGGTCTCCTATTTTAAGCCGAACTACTTCCAGGGATTGATTGTCAACTCCGGGAGCATACATGGTAGCCTCTACAACAAAGAGGACCTTAGGAGGATGGGCGTCAGAAAGGTTGTGTTGATCTGCGGCAGAGGAGATGGCGTTGTCTCATGCGAGCATATGGAGAATGATGAGAGATGGCTCAATGCCTCTGGGATAGAGACATACTTTATAGAGTTTGATGGCGGGCACAGTATCGCCCCACAGGATAGCTATATCAAGGCTATTGAATGGCTGGAGACTTAAAATAAAAAAAGGTGATATGATGGAGAAAATAAATCTAGGAATTGTTGCGGCGGAATTCAACTATGATATAACGTATGCCATGGTTGAATTGGCAAAGGAACATGCGAGGTTTCTTGACGTAGACGTTGAGGAAGTCGTTAGAGTTCCGGGTGTTTTTGACATGCCTTTGGCGGTGAAGATGCTCTTGGATAGGAATGACGTGGACTGCGTGGTCGCCCTCGGCGCCGTCATTGAGGGTCAGACGGAACACGATGAGATTGTTGCACAGCATGCTGCGAGAAAGATCGCTGATCTTGCTCTCGACTATGGGAAGCCTATCGGTCTTGGGATAGCAGGTCCTGGTATGAGCAGGCTTGACGCACATAAGCGGATCGAGTATGCGAAGAGGGCTGTTGAAGCCGCCGTTAAGATGTGCAAGGTATTGAAGGGTTCCGGATTCCGTTCAAAGGGAGGGGACGAAGGGAAAGACGACAACTTCGACATTAACCCGAATGTGGGCAGGTTTTTGGAGATGGGTTAGAGCAGCTTCAGTTTTCCCGTTATTTTGTCTATGTCTTCCTCGGGTGCGGGGCCTATGCCTACGCAGGTTACCGTGCCTGGGGGGATCTCTGTTCTTCCCGCGTCGCTTATTAGTGAAACTGGGAGCCCTGTCTTCTTCGCTTCCTCATAGATACCCATCAGTTCTTCAAGGTTGCTGCAGCCTAGCACGGATTTCTTCTGCATGTCTCTCATCCATTCTTTCCTCCACTTGCTTTTTTCGGCTGCTTCGACGGCTGCATGCGCTACCTGCGCCGCCAGTTTTCCCTTGCTTAGCCTCAGGTCTTTTCTTACGACGATTACCTGCTTCATCTCTTCTAATAAATATTGAAGTCTATATAGTTAAGGTATGAAGGAGTTATGGGTGAGGGCTGACCAGAATCGGCCGTGGGATAATAGGAAGAAGTATGTCACATCTGCCCTGGAGAGTGGCGCAGATGCTGTCTTGGTGAAGGATGGGGAAGGCGTCAAGGTCAGGGAACTGGGCAGGATTAAAGTCGTTTCTGGAAGCGAAGACGCCGACGTCAGACTCTTTAAGTCCTTTGATGAACTTAGGGGTAAGGGTGTTAAGGCCTTCTATAAGGTCATCAAGTCTAAAGGGGATGAGGAGGAGATCGTCTCCGCCGGGGGGCGGGCTGAATATGTTGTCGTGAAGGCATCTGATTGGAAGGTCATCCCCTTGGAGAACTTAATCGCTGCTCTACGCGGTAAGGCGAGGATTATCGTGGAGGTTTCTTCATTGGATGAGGCGCGCCTGGCATTGGAGACCCTCGAAGTCGGATGTGAGGGTGTTCTAGCAGACGTTAAACCTGGGGACGTCAGCAGATTCAGGGACGTGGTGGATTCGGCTTCAACCGAGAAGCTGCCTCTTTCAGCTGCTGAGGTGTCTGATGTTAAGCAGGTTGGCATGGGCGACCGAGTCTGTGTTGATACTTGCTCTGTCTTTGAGGGCGCTGAGGGCATGCTAGTAGGCTCGCAGTCTAATGCCCTTTTTTTGGTTCACGCGGAGAACATCGAGACGCCTTATGTGGCGCAGAGGCCTTTCCGGGTTAATGCGGGTCCCGTGCACGCCTACACCAGGATGCCTGATGGGAAAACCAGGTATCTTAGTGAGTTGTCTGCTGGGGACTCTGTTCTCGCAGTCGATGCCGGAGGCAACACCCGTGGGATGGTCGTCGGGCGTTTGAAGATTGAGAGGCGACCCTTGATTCTCGTGGAGGCTGTGTTTGAGGGTATCAGGTTTAAGACTATCTTGCAGAATGCTGAAACCATTAGGTTGGTTTCGCCTAAGGGCGGGGCTTTGTCTGTCGCATCCCTTAAGAGGGGCGATAAGGTATTGGTCTATCTTGAGGACGGGGGCCGACACTTCGGCATGAAGGTCGAGGAGACCATAGAGGAGAAATAGTATATAAGACTTGAGGAAAACTTTTTATTTGCTCATTTTTTCGGGGGTATTGTTTAGTCTTATTATTGCTGTTGTCAGGTCTTCATAGACGTTCACGCCTTTTTGTATATTTGGTCGAATGTTGGGGAGTGAGGGAATAAACCGATATTGATTAGGTCTTTGACGTCTTCGGCGTCTTTTTTAAGTTATTCGATTAGGTTTTCTGTTATTTCTTGGTGGGCGCCTTCGGTGTCTTCTTTTTCTCCTTCTAGGACTTCTTCGACTCGGCCGTCTGGGAGATTGAAGGCGCCGCCTTTTTTAAATCCGCTGTGTATTGGGGCGGAGGTGATTTTTAGCCTGCAGCCTACGTGTTGTACATGTTCATCTGTTATGTGGAATAGGGCTTTCATCTTTAATCAGACTCAATTAAGTATACGCTGGGGGGGATATATGGGGTTTACTCTGCTCCTGCGTGTCCGTTGTGAGGGATAGTTCATCTGGTTTCATTTAGTCTCAGATATTTGGGACTTATTGGAATGGGAATCAATCTATCTTGTGGGCATATAGTCTTCCGGCGTCTGTTAGTTTTGCTTTGATGTTTCTTCCTTTTCGGCTGGTCTCTATTAGGCCGTCTTTTTTTAGGTCGCTTAGGTGGTAGCTTATTCTTGATCTCTCTGATTCGGTTTTTTCTTTCATGAGTTCTTCTAGTAGTGTCTCTGTGTTTTTGAGTTTGACTAGTATTTCTTTTTTCTCTTTTGATAGTTTTTTTAGGGGCAGCCTTGGTGCTTCTTTGACTGAGCGTATTCCTGTTATTTTTCCGTTCTTATATTCCGGTAATCCAATGTATGCCTTTGTTTCTGTGGTTTGGGCCGCCAGGTATGCTGCTATTCCTGCTGTGCGCAGTGATCCGGATAGGTTTATTTTGACTTCGTTTTCTGCGGCCTGTTCTTTTCTTATCACGTCTATTAGTGTCAGCGCTGTCGCTGTGACGTCGTCTAAATATATAAGACTAAAAAATGATTTCAGGGCGGAATCCAAGGACATTAAAAGATTCAATGAAAATACCGAAGACCTCCCATGCAAGAAAACAATAATCTTCAAGCACGGGAAGATGGGAGAATCAGTA
>JAFGDV010000026.1 GCA_016931955.1 Candidatus Altarchaeota archaeon
CAAAGGAGGTGCAAGCGCAAGGTAACGGGATATACGCAATTCCTCCGTGGACTAAAGTCCACGGTATCCTTGCGTGTTTGTAATGAAGAAGTCATTCACAAAGCTGCCGAATATGCGCGATTTCTCTGCCTGCGCAATAGGCGGCATTTTCAACCTGAACGGGAAGAGAATCGCTGGCAAAAAAATACGGGACATGATGGCTGGCATGCAGGAGAGGGAAAGCGGTCAGGGGGCGGGCTATGCAGCCTATGGCCTTTTCCCTGATCTTAAAGATTACTACTGCCTACAGCTCATAATGGACGACGAGGAGGCAAAAGACAGGGTGGAAGAATTCCTGAACAGGTACACTGACGTGATAGAAAACGAAAGAGTAAAGGTGAGAGAAGATGTCTTAAAAGAGTATCCGATAGTGTGGAGGTTCTTCGTCGACCCACACGACCAAGAGAACCCTGACGAAGCCATAAAAAACATGATGATGTACATCAACTGCTCCATCCATGGGGCATTCGCTCTTTCAGGCGGAAAAGACATGGCGGTCTTTAAGGGGAATGGCTGGGCCACGGAGATAGCAGACTTTTATAGGATAGATAGGATAAAGGCATATATGTGGTCTGCCCACTCAAGATTCCCCACAAACACCCCTGGATGGTGGGGCGGAGCACATCCATTCTCAATAGTAGGGCATGCAATAGTCCACAACGGAGAAATCACATCTTATGGAACCAACGTCAACTACCTCAAAGAATTCGGATACGAATGCAAGCTACTGACCGACACGGAGGTATTAGCGTACATATTCGACTTGATAGTCAGAAAAAGCGGCTATCCGCCGAGGCTTGCGCAGAGGATCGCATGCATTGCTTTATCACCGCCTTACTGGAGAGATATCGACCGCCTCCCGGAAGAAAAAAGAAGGTGGCTTACAGCGATAAGGTTAACCTACAGGAAGGCGATGGCAAATGGCCCCTTCAGCATAATCGTTACAACCAATTATCCGGAGCCAACGATGATAGGCCATTCAGACAGGAAAAAATTGAGGCCTTTGATTGCTGCCATTTCAGAGAACGGAAAAACACTCTACCTGTCAAGCGAACTCAACGCCATACATTCGATAGATAAGACCACCGATTTCTGGCAACCTGATCCAGGGAACCCTGTGGTTGCAAGATTGGACAGGGAAGTGATCAGGGGGATAGGAGAACCCCTGGAGGGCTTAAGACTAAAATGAGGGCACAGGACAAAGTACTCCCAAGGTTCAAGGTAAGGATAAGCCAAGAGGAGTGTATTGGCTGCGGCAGATGCGCTAAAAACTGCACCTTCGGAGCCCTCGACTTCGACAAAGAAAAAGATAAGGCCGTAGTATTAGACAACGGAAGCTGCGTTGCCTGCCAGAGATGTGCAGTATATTGTCCTACTGACGCCATAAGCATACAGGAATATCCAGTCGTTTATCCATCTCACGCCAACTGGACCCCATGGCATCTCAGAGGAATCTATGAACAGGCTAAGACAGGAAGCGTACTCATCTCTGGGATGGGCAAAGACCGACCCTATCCTATTGTATTTGACTCGCTTGTATGGGATGCCTGCCAGGTCACGAATCCGGCAATTGATGCTTTACGGGAGCCCATCGAAACACGGACTTTCATCGGCAGGAAGTCGGACAAACTGGACATCGAGCAAAAAGGAGACTGCTTTACCTTTAGGGGAGACTACTCGAATGTGATGATATCGACTCCCTTGATAGTGGGGCACATGTCTCTAGGATCGATTAGCTATAACGCGCATTCAGCGATACTTAAGGCTGTGAAGGAAGTTGGAACACTCTTTGGCACAGGTGAAGGCGGCCTCCACCCGGACCATATAGAGTACAGGAAGCATACGATCGGGGAGATAGCATCAGGTCGTTTTGGCGTATCACCCGACTACCTTAAGGCGGCTGCTTTGGAGATAAAGATAGGGCAGGGGGCAAAACCAGGACATGGAGGACAGCTTCCGGGGGAGAAGGTTACGGAACTGATTTCAGAAACCAGGGGTATCCCAGTTGGGACGGATGCGTTATCGCCTAACCCACAGCATGACATCTATTCGATAGAGGATCTGAAAACATTGATTGCGGCACTCCATGAGGCAACAGAGTATAGTATCCCAATAGGAGTAAAGGTGGCTGCTGTAAACAATATTGCTGCTATAGCTTCTGGTATAGTCAGGGCAGGGGCCGATTTCATGTCGATAGACGGATTCAGGGGCGGAACAGGAGCAACCCCAAGAGCAATAAGAGACAACGCAGGTATGCCGATAGAGCTCGCCATAGCCTCCGTAGACCAACACCTCAGGGACGAAGAGCTCAGGCATAAGGTCACGCTGATAGCAGGTGGCTCATTGAGGAGTTCATCCGACCTCGTAAAGATAATAGCCCTCGGCGCAGACGTTGGAATGATAGCTACGGCTGTATTAATAGCTATGGGCTGCAGGATGTGCCAGCAGTGCCCAACAGGAAGGTGCGCTTGGGGCATAGCAACAGGCGACCCGCGGCTTGAGAGGAGATTGGATCCAGCATGGGCTGCAAAGAGAGTAGAAAACCTTATAAAATCATGGACTGCTGATCTGGACGAAGTTCTTGGAACCATGGGAATCGACGCCGTAGAAAGCTTTGTCGGAAACAGAGACAGGTTAAAGTACGTAGGACCCAACCCCGAAGAGGCTAAGATATTGGGTGTAAAGCATGCCGGCTCAAGGATCGAATTAGAGGATTAGACATGAGAAAGATAATCATAGACGCATTCCCTGATGGAAAAGTGATGAACTACAGGGAATTGAACGAAAGAATCCGTGAGGCTGCAAGAAAAGGCTTTGAAGAAATAGAGGTAAAGAATGTTCGCGGCCAGAGATTTATCGGAGCAGGCATGAAGGAGAAGGTGAAGATCAGGGTATATGGGGACGCCGGCTTGAATCTGGGAGTCTTCTCTGAGGGTCCAGACTACGTAGTGCATGGCTGCTCTGAGTATTTGCTCGGAAACACCCTAAACGGTGGAGAAATAGCTGTCTATGGAGACTCATGGGATATTACGGGTATGGGCGCCCGCGGCGGGCGGATCTTCGTGATGGGAGACGGCGGCTCCAGGGTGGGTATACACATGAAGTCTTTCAAGGAAAAGCATCCTGCGATAGTCTATGGTGGAACTGTGAAACAGTACTGCGGTGAATACATGGCTGGAGGAACCATAGTGGTGCTTGGACTGGACTATAGGGAGGCTATCATGAACGGAAAGAGGCTGATATCAAAGGGAAAAATCGACCCAGAAAAAATCAGAGAGCATAAAGGAAACATAGTGCAGTCGGACCTTGGCGCCGGAATACATGGCGGGAGAATCTATGTTAGGGGCAATATTCGGGATGAATTACTGGGGGTGTACGCTGTCAAGGGGGAACTGTGTGAGGAGGATGAAAAAGAGCTTACCCCGCTGCTGGTGCGCTACTCAGAATTATTCAACACACCAATTGAGCTTATAATGGAGAAAGAATTCACTAAGATACAACCAATATCTTCAAGACCCTTTGAGAAAGTCTATGATGCGACGCCGATTTAATCGTCAAGAAAGGAGGTGATGTAGATGTACAAAGTAGAGGCAATAATAAGGGATGAAAAACTGCAGTGCGTGAAACAAGGCCTGAACGAAGCCGGTTTCTCCGCACTGACAGTAACTGAGGTAAGGGGCAGAGGACAGCAGAAGGGCTCAGTCATCCAGTGGCTGGGCGGGTACTATTACTCTGACCTCATGGGTAAGTTAAAGTTGGAAGTCGTTGTAAACAGAGAAGAAGACGTGCAGAAGGTGATTGACTTGGTATGCAATAACGCCTACACTGGAGAAGTCGGCGACGGAAAAATCTTTGTATACCCATTGAATGAGGTAGTAAGGATTAGGACAAGAGAAAAAGGAGAAACTGCAGTCTGAATACCTGAGGTTATAGCTCTACCCCATGGGTTTCCTTCATGACATTGAGGACGAGCATGGTATAGGTCCTCTTCACCTCTGGGAATGCGAGAAGCCGCTTCACGAAGCTATTCAATGAGTCCCTGTCCTTGAATTTTGCAACAATCAAGGCATCGTATTCTCCAGTGACGTCGTAGACTGCTGAAACATTCGGCTCCTTGGCGAATTTTTTCTCCATCTTGGATAGTGCGCCGCCTTCGACTATGACGCCTATCAACGCTGTAAGGTCATAGCCTATCTTGGAGAAGTCGACGTCCGCCATAAACCCTTTTATGACGCCAATTTCCTGCAGTTTATTGACTCTGTTATAGACTGTTCCTTCCGCAACCTCCAGTTTTTCAGCTATCTCCCGGAAGCTCTTCCTAGCATCCTCTCTCAGCTCTTTGATGATCTTCACGTCAAGGTCGTCGATTTTAGAGGCCATTGATATACTTTAGCATTTTAGGTATAAATCCCAACAAAAACTGCTGAATGTTATAGTTAATTGTTTTGTCATTGTAGGATTATTCAGTCGGCTTTTATTTATGGATCCCATAGTTTTTAGATAAAAAAATGGATATTCAATCAAAAAACTGCTTTATTTTTAAGTACATAATCACTATTATTGATACATTCTGAACATTCCATGAAAAATATTACCTGCAACTCAAAAACAACCTACGAAATTGATGCCCTCAAAGCCCGAATCGAAGCGATAATGAGCAAGATGATGAGGGCTGAAATTGAGATCTATCGGAATGATAAACGACTCCTGATGATCTATGATGAAATAAAAACCTTGGGGGCTAAAACAGATGATATCACTGACGAGGAGATAAAAAAATACGCCAAGGAGTATTATCCATTCAGTGACGCTTTCATCTATTAGATTGTTATCCACTTTTTTTTTTCTTCCATCAATAGTTGAGGATATTTGCAAATTTTCTATGTCTTTACCATAATTTCATCAAAAAATAGTGCTATTTTTATATATGTATTCACTAATATTCTCATAGATTAAAGAAAACATTAAAAATAGGTGAAAAAATGAGTGCATATCTGGCTGACAGAAAATTACGCCGATTAGTCATAGCCCTGATGACTTTCGCGGCTCTGATTGCGGTAGCATCGGCTGAGATGGACAAAGACACAAAAGTCGCCTTAGACACCCTATGGGTTCTTGTAACAGCCATGCTGGTGTTTTTCATGAACCTTGGATTCGGGATGGTGGAAACAGGGTTCGCAAGAATGAAGAACTGCGTCAACATACTGTCGAAGAACTTCATAGTCTTCGCAGTGGCCTCACTAGGGTTCTTACTGCTAGGTTGGGGACTGATGTTCGGCGACGGTAACCCATACATAGGGACGCAAGGAGTTTTCTTCCTTACTGGTGCAGATAACTCACCAGCAATAAGAGAAGAATACAACGGAGTCTACTCAGCCATGTCATGGACCGGAGTCCCCCTACTAGCAAAATTCTTCTTCCAGCTGGTGTTTGCTGGAACAGCGGCAACAATAGTGTCAGGGGCAGTGGCAGAGAGGATAAAATACAAATCATTCATACTTTTCTCCTTCGCCATGATAATGCTCATATATCCTGTGATAGGACACTGGATATGGGGTGGTGGATGGCTTGCCACGATGGGAGCGTTTGACTTCGCAGGTTCCACTGTAGTACACTCAGTTGGTGGATGGGCTGCTCTTACAGGCGTAATAATCTTAGGCCCTAGGTTAGGCAAATACGGTATGAATGGCAAGATAAACATAATACCTGGACACAACCTAGCTCTTGCCACATTGGGCACGCTGGTACTGTGGTTCGGATGGTTCGGCTTCAATCCCGGATCGACGATGGCTGCGGATGCCAGCGCGATAAGTCACATTATCGTCACTACAAACACCGCTGCGGCTGCTGCTATTTTAGGTGCTACACTTATCAGTTGGCTGGTATTGGGGAAACCGGACCTAGGTATGACTTTGAATGGAGCCTTAGCAGGACTGGTGGCAATAACGGCAGGATGTGCCTTCGTCAGCATTGGGAGTTCGGTACTAATTGGGCTGATAGCAGGCATCCTAGTCGTCCTCTCAGTCATGTTCTTTGACAGAATCAAAGTGGACGACCCAGTCGGCGCCTTGTCAGTCCACCTAGTGAATGGCGTTTTCGGAACGCTTGCTGTTGGCATATTCGCCCAAGACAGGATAACTGGCGTTGCTACTGGCAATGGCCTGTTATCTGGAGGTGGTATGGGATTATTAATTGCACAGTTGACTGCTGTAGCCAGCGTGGCTGTCTACGCATTCACTGCCTCGGCTATAATATGGTTGGCCATAAAGGCGGTGATAGGTCTTAGGGTAAGTCCTCAGGAGGAGATTTTAGGCTTAGACATAGGCGAGCACGGGATGACCGCATATCCCGACCTTGAGATACCAACATGAGGTGATGAGAGATGAAGTTGATAATTGCATACATACAACCAGAAAAACTTGGAGTTGTGAAAAAGGAGCTTGATTCCAGAAAAGTCCACCGGATGAGCGTCACTAGGGCGAAGGGTTGTGGCCAGCAGAGGGGCTATGTGGAAAGCTACCGCGGCTCCAAGAAGGAGATCACACTTCTTTCCAAGATACGCCTAGAAATCGCTGTCAACGATGACTTCATTGACACGACAGTTGAAGGCATTGTGAATGCAGCCAAGACAGGTAACTTTGGCGACGGCAAGATCTTTGTCTTACCATTGGATGAATGCATTCAGATACGCACTGGCGAGACGGGACCTGCTGCGATAGGTGGTATCAGTAGATATGTCCCTAGCAGTAAGGATGATTAAGGGGAAACGAGAAATGGCTATTTGAATATTTATTTAATTTTTTTTATTTTTATTGATGAAATCATTAATATCTGGATATAAGATTAAAAATATATAAAAATATTGGGTGACTCAAATGACCAAAAAAGACGACATGAAAGAAAAGATATTATCTGAAGCAAAGAAAAACAATGTGAAATTTATCAACCTGCAGTTTACCGACATGCAGGGGATGATAAAAAGCGTTTCCATCCCAGTGGAACAATTAGAAGAATCGCTTGAAAAAGGAACATGGTTCGACGGATCCTCTATAGAGGGATTTGCAAGGATATGCGAAAGCGACATGTTCCTAAAGCCCGACCCCGAAACCTTCAGGCTGCTCCCATGGAGGCCCGCAGAGAAAGCAACAGCGAGGATGATGGCCGACGTCTACGGCTCAGACGGAAAACCATATGAAGGAGACCCACGCTACATCCTAAAGAGGGCTCTGGAAGAAGCCGCTAAAATGGGGTTTAGCTATAACACAGGACCAGAACTTGAGTTCTTCCTCTTCAAACCAGACAACGGAAAAGTAGTCCCAGTACCACATGACGTGGCAGGATACTTTGACTTCTCTCCGCGAGACCTGGCATCAGACGTCAGAAGAAACATAGTCCTAGCCTTGGAAAAGCTAGGAATGCAGGTAGAGATGAGCCACCACGAAGTAGCGCCAGGACAACATGAAATCGACTTCAGGTACGGTGACGCCCTGACGACGGCAGACAACGCAGTAACCTTTAGATACACCGTGAAGGCTATAGCTAACGCACACGACCTCTACGCAACGTTCATGCCTAAACCGATCTTCGGGGAAAACGGCAGCGGCATGCACGTACACCAGAGTCTGTTCAAGAATGGAGAAAACGCATTCTTTGACGCAGAAGACAAGTACAAGCTGTCTGAAACAGCATACGGCTTCATAGCAGGACAGTTGGAGCACGTCAGAGGCATGGCAGCGATACTCAGCCCGACGGTCAACTCATACAAGAGACTGGTTCCAGGATATGAAGCCCCAGTATACATCTGCTGGGGGCAGCGAAACAGATCAGCACTGATAAGGGTTCCAAGATACTCGCAAGGCAGAGAAAAGTCGACGAGGGCCGAACTAAGGTGCCCAGACCCAAGTTGCAACCCGTATCTGGCGTTCGCCGTAATGCTGATGGCTGGTTTGGATGGCATCAAAAGAAAACTTAAGCCACCCGCACCAGTAGAAGAAGACGTCTACCACTTTGATGACTGCAAGCTTGATAGCCTGAAGATAGAAACACTCCCAGGTTCCCTTGAAGAGGCGCTCTGCGAGTTTAAGAAAGACAAGCTGATGCTCGAAGCCCTTGGAAAACACACATATGCGCGCTACATCGAAGCTAAAAAGAGGGAATGGAACGACTACAGGATACAGGTGACGGAGTGGGAGATAAAGAGGTATCTTGAGATGCTCTGATCTTCTTTTATCCCCATAGATGCGGAGTCACCCTATATAATGCCTTATTTCAGGCTCTCCATCGGGGAAAATATCAACAACCACACCCTAAAGGGTGCGGTATGAACTTACAAAGTCGGCAAGTATGAGGCATTCATCTGCGACTTCAAAGTCGCAGTACAAGAAAGTGCCATGCACTTTCTGTA
>JAFGDV010000027.1 GCA_016931955.1 Candidatus Altarchaeota archaeon
GGTTGATAAGGGCACAAGGTGCCCTTATGTGTCGAATCCCGGCGGGAGCATAGCCCTTTTCTTTAGCCAAAGAAAAGTGCTATCATCCCAAAAGAAACTTCTTTTCCGTGAGCAAGACCTATGGGTCTTGTCTGAGTCGAAACCCATCAGGGTTTCGCTCATCAAAAGGAATCCGCCTACGGTGGATTTAACAGTTTTTTCCATGGCTATCGATATGTTTTTATGGTTGTATATAAATATCATGATATCTCAGCATAAAACTATAGTGAGTTATCCTCATTCAGTCTAAATAGGCGTTCACTACGTACTGTTGTATCATCCTGTGGGAGTTGAAGAATGAGCCGTTCAGGCTGATTGAGTTCTTCATCATCTTGGTCCATGTTCCCATATCGTAGTAGAATACCTCCATGATGTCCTCCAGTTTACTGTATAAGTCTTCAACGTATCTGCTGCGGTCGTCTTCGCCGGTTTCTTTCCCGCCGATAGACCAGCCAGTTATACCCTCTATGCAACCTTCAATCCACCACCCGTCGAGGACGCTGAAATTCAACACCCCATTAAGGGTGGCCTTCATGCCCGAGGTTCCAGAGGCTTCTTTTGGCTTCTCTGGTGTGTTAAGCCATAAATCCACGCCTGAGACAAGTCTTTTAGATATCCCTATATCATAGTCTTCAATGTATGCGATCCTTATGTCTTTTTTAAGTTCCTCTTTACGTGAATATATCTCTTTTATCAATTCTTTCCCCCTGAAGTCCTTTGGGTGAGCCTTCCCGGAGAAGACTATCTGCAAGCCATTCCCTTTTCTTGCGATCTTCCTCAACCTCCGAGTGTCACTGAAGACGAGCATCGGCCTCTTGTACTCAGTCATCCTCCTCGCGAAGCCAATCGTTAGTGTCTCATATTTCAGCCCCGAATCCTCTTTTGAGTTTACGTAGTCTATCAGTTTTTTTTTCTCTTTCATGTGTGCGTTCCATACCTCATCATCTGGTACGCCGACGGCGTACCTGAAGAGGAAGGGGTCCCTCCTCCAATCTGTTATGTGTCTGTCATATAATCTACTGAATTCTTCGCCGACCCATGTTGGAGGGTGTATGCCATTCGTTATGGCGTTGATAGTATACCCTGGAAACATGCTCCTCGATACTTCGCCGTGTTTTTTCGCCACCCCGTTGATGTATTCGCTAAAGTTGAAGCCGAGGAGCGTCATGTTCAGATGTTCTTTTCCTCCATACCTCTTTATCAGATTAAGGTCAATGTAGCCCCCTAAGAGTTTTTCTACAAGGCTGTACTGGAATCTATCATGGCCTGATGGGATGGGTGTGTGGGTTGTGAATATGCATTTCTCCCTGACTTTTTTTATCCTGACTGATTCCTCTACGTCTTTACGTCTCTTCAGTAGTTCCAAGGCAAGGAGGCTTGAGTGTCCTTCATTCATGTGGTATTTCCTCATCCTGTAGCCAAGTTCTTTGAGCATTCTCACGCCGCCTATGCCTAAGACGATTTCCTGTCTTAGCCTGTACTCATTGTCTCCCCCATAGAGATGCCACGTTATTTTCCTGTTTTCTTCGTCGTTTTTTGGGAGGTTTGTATCCAAGAAGATCACTGGAATCTGGTATCCGGTTATCCCAGCAATGTTATGTTGCCATGCAGTCACGTATACCTTTTTTCCCTCTATAGGCACAGTCACGTTGTTCTCCAGTTTAGTCATATGTTCCCGAGGATTCCATTCAACGTCTTCTTCTATTTGGTTTCCTTCCAGGTCTATTGTCTGCTTGAAGAAGCCTTTTTCGCTGAGCAGTGTTACTCCTGCAGAGGGAACCTCTAGGTCGGCGCAGGATTTGAGGGTGTCTGCTGCAAGAACACCTAAGCCGCCGCAGTATGTCGGGATTTTTTCATCTAATCCGATCTCCATGGAGAAGTAAGCTACCCTGTTTTTTTTGTCTTCCAGTGGTTTGTCTATCATTGATTCTATTTTAAAATCCTGCTATTTAAATAATCCCTCTTAATCTATTATTGGTCGGGGGTTTGGTTGGCTGAATTACTACGAGCCTCCGACCATGCGTTCATTTTTTGGTGATATCTATGCAGGAAAAGGTTATGGATCCGGAGCTTGAGAAGAAGGTGAAAGAGAAGGTTGATTCCTACGTTAAGGCGGCTACCGACCAGATGCAGATTGCAAAGGCTGAGACGCTTAAGACCAAGGAGGAGATGGTTAAGTCCATCCAAGAGAAACCGATTGAGTGGGTTGCGGGAGCCTTCGTTGCGGGCCTTCTAATAGGAAAGCTTCTATCCAAGTAGGTGACTCTTATGTTGGGTATACTGTTCAGGCTTCTCTTTGATTTCCGGAAGGAGGTCAGAAAGGAGGCAGACTATATCGCCGAGACTATAGGCAACGGGATCCGCAGAGGCTTTGAGGAGGGCTTCGATCTGGTGAGCAGGGAATTCTTTAAGCTGATGGTAGCGTCCTTCTCAGTAGTCTTCGGTATACTGTTCCTGTCTTATGGCTTCGCGGTCTTCTTGGAGGACTATCTTGGGATTACGGGGGTAGGTTTCTTGGCTGTTGGAATACTTGGATTGCTCCTAGGGCTTCTAGCTTTGACTTCTATGAGAAGAAAGTAACCCCTTACTTTAGTGCGATATCTTGGGATGTAGCATTTTCGCATCAAAATATCTCTTGGTTCTTAAATGTGTGCTCCTATATTGTCTTATGAAGTATTCCACAAGCTATAAGACTGCTAAGAGACGGAAAAAACACAGGCAGAGGATGAAGCCCGTAAGCCGTGATTGAATGTTTCTTTTTACCTACTGTGAAGTGACCTTTTATTACAAAGTCGGCAGATACAACAAATTACTCTGTAATTTGCGTACAGGAAATGCATGGCACTTTCTTGTACTGCGACTTTGAAGTCGCAGATGAATGCCTCATACTTGCTTTATACCACACCCTCTAGGGTATGGTTGTTGATTTCCGCTGGAACATTTGTTCTGCTGGACATCCCAGCCTTCGTTGCTTACAGTGTTTGCACACCCTCCCCCTTATGATCCCGTTTCCGGCAGTTGCCAGTAGCAATAGTGTTACCATTAATCCAGCGAGAATCCAGTCCCAGTTCTGCAGCAGCAACGGTATTCCTGCTAGTAACGGCAGCAGGAACGCCAGGAAGTCAGGTACCAGGTCCTTCCATGTGATCTTTTTCTCTGCGAATTTTTGGTTTCCTTTTTTGAGTATCAGTGCGCAGATTTTTCCCCGTCCCAGTCCACATAGTTTTCCATAGTAGACGCAGTTTCGGCAGCTTTTTTCCAGCACTCGCAGTTCAATCCATATTATGTATAACAGGTATAGTGCCAGCATAATCTGACTGTATCTGCTGAATACGTATGCTCCTATCCCATAGATCATCAGCGTCTGTACTGTTGACAGCGCAGGAATACAAACAGGATAGTTCTCATAACATTCCACTTCAGTCATTTTTCCACCTATTGTATCGTATTGGATTGTGTCTTTATATCTCTTTTTTTGTCTTTTATCGCCATGGCTGCGGGTATCCCTACCCTAAGCCAGCCGCATGCCGCAGACAGCAGCAGTATCTTCTGTTCTACGGTTTGAACTGCTGTTGTGTTACCGTGATTATTGTTGTTGTCACTGTTATTGCAGCCAAGGCAGCGTATGCGGTTAGCAGTTTAGGATCTAGTGTTTGTAGTGGGTGCGTTTCAGTGTTCTGTCTTCCAGCATCTGCTATTCTATCAATGCCTTCCATGATTATGGCTTCAAATTTTTGCAGGTTTTCTTTAGCCGCCAAGTATGTGAGTCCTATGACTGCTGCCCAAGCCCCTATAGCGATCATCAGTTTTTCTGTTGTCTCTATGTTGTCGTATGCTGTTCTGATGTTTTGGCCTATCGAGCTCAACGTGAATACTAGGAGTGCTATTAGTGTGATCCAGATTATCGCCGGCCAGATTTCCATAAGTAAGTCGTCGAGTTCTTTTTTCATGTTATCTTTTCTCCTCTTCTACATTATATCCTTTTTATGTCTGATCCATTACAATTTTCGCAAGGGTACCGTGGACTTTAGTCCACGGAGGAATTGCGAACTATGTTAGTGTTCGCTTGTCTTGCGTGTAC
>JAFGDV010000028.1 GCA_016931955.1 Candidatus Altarchaeota archaeon
TTAGAATCTGCGAAGCAGATTCCAATTTTTCTTTGGGATGATAGACCTTTCTTTTTCCTAAAAAGAAAGGGCTATGCCCGCGCCGAGATTTGAACTCGGGTCGGAAGCTCTCTGTGAACCTTTTTTTTTCTCCGCAGGCTCCCAGGATGTCCAGCTACCCTACGCGGGCCCGACGCAAAGTTGATGATTTTGGTTTCTTTTATTCGGTGGGGCTAAGCTCCGAAGGAGCGCACGCCCCACACTGGTGCCAGCTGACAGTGGCAGCTGCAGGGATATCCAGCTACCCTACGCGGGCTTTTTGAGTGGGTATACTATTAGTGGTGAATTGATTTGTTAAGTCCTGTCGAGCAACAGCGAAGACAGGACACGCATTTTAAAATCGCAGAGCGATTTTAAAGCCACAAGATTGCGAAGCAATCTTGATGTGTCAACTGGGCGTGACAGTTGTTATATATTTATTCAGTAAGCGTTAAGTATTAACTATGTTGTATGGGTTCCTGGGTTATTTGTTGGTTGGTATTGTGTTGTTGGGTTTCCTGTATATATTCTGGAAGGTTTTAAGGAAGGTGGTCGTGAATTCGTTGGTGGGTTTGTTCCTGCTTTTCGTGCTGAAATACGCCTTCGGGATTCCGATACCGATAAACTACGCCACTATCGCAGTAACTGCCTTATTCGGGCTTGCCGGCGTCGGGAGTTTATTGATTCTCTCACTTGGCGGCATGCTGAGTTGAGTTAATTATTTTTATTCCAATTCTTAACCTAATGTGGCGACTAAAGTAGAGATTTCGGTTGTGGTTCCAGTCTACAACGAGGAGCGGTCCATATCCGGGCTGATAGCCGACCTTAAGAGGGTTATGAAGGCGTCCGGATACGGTCACGAGATTATTGTAGTGGATGATGGGAGCACCGACGGCTCAAAGAAGATCCTTGAAGGCATCGATGGAATAAAGGTGGTTGAGCATGGGGAGAACAGGGGATACGGTGCAGCACTGAAGAGCGGGATAATGAAGTCTGCAGGCGAATGGATTCTTATAATAGACGCCGACGGTACCTACTCATCTGATGATATACCAAAGCTCCTTGGACACTTTAGAAAATATGATATGATGATCGGCGCACGGATCGGGGAAAAGGTCAGAATACCGCTTAGTAGGAGGCCGATAAAAGGCTTCTTTAATATGTTCGCCGGTTACTTGACTGGCAAAGACATTCCTGACCTTAACTCAGGTCTCAGGCTTTTCAGGAGGGACATCGTGGAGAAATACTGGAAGCTGTTCCCGGATAAGTTCTCTTTTACATCGACTTTGACCATGCTCGCTATGACGAACGATCATGGCGTTAAGTTTATCCCAATAAACTACCACAAGAGGGTCGGCAGCTCCACCATACACCCGATAAAGGACACGATGAGGTTTTTCGCTCAACTGGTGAGGTTGACCCTCTACTTTAACCCATTGAAGGTGTTCGCCCCTATTAGCGCTGTTCTCTTGTTTCTAGCTCTTGTAAGGGGCATAAGAGACTTTATTGTCACCGACAGCATAGGAAACCTTGCACTGATATTGTTTTTTATGGGTGTTCAGGCACTCTTCTTCGGTTTACTGGCGGATATCATAAATAAGAGGACTTAGGCTCTGGAAGATGTGTGGAATAAGCGGCTTCAACTGGTGTGACACAGAACTGATCAGGGAGATGGATAATAGGTTGAAGCACAGGGGACCTGATGGAGAAGGAACATATGTAGATGATCACGTTTCCCTGGGCCATAGGAGGCTTGCTATCATAGACCTCTCTGAAAATGGCAGACAGCCGATGTCCAATGAGGATGAGAGCGTATGGATCACCTATAATGGAGAGGTCTATAATTTTAGGGAACTTAGGGTTGACTTGGAGGTAAAAGGCCACCGATTTAAGTCAAAAACAGACACTGAGACCTTGGTTCACGCCTATGAGGAATATGGTTCGGATTTCGTCAACAAACTGGATGGCATGTTCGCTTTCTGCATCTATGATTCAAGAAAAAGAATGCTGTTTCTGTGCAGAGACAGGCTTGGGATAAAGCCTCTCTATTACTACTGGGATGGTAGCAGGTTTATTTTCTCCAGCGAGATAAAGGGGATACTAGAGCATCCTATAGAGAGGAGAATAAACCCCATAGTCTTAAACGAATTCATGAGCATGAGATACATCTCACATCAGGAGACCATATTCAAAAACATTTATAGAATGCTGCCAGGTGAGTTGATGAGCTTTAGCCTGGAGGAAAAGAAACTCAACAGGTCTTTTTACTGGGATACTGGCGGGATTGATGAAGTATGCGTCGGCTGGAATGATGCGAAGAATGTAATCGAAAAGAGACTGTCGGATGCTGTTAATAAGCAATTGATTGCTGACGTGCCTGTGGGAGTGTTTCTCTCTGGAGGCATAGACTCCAGCGCAGTTACCGCATTCATAAGGTCATTGGATAAGGACAGAGAAATCAAGACATTCTCCATAGCCTTCGAACACGGCGACCAGGTGAATGAGTTGCCATATGCAAAGACTGTGAGTGATTTATTGAATACTAAACACAGAGAATTCATGATTGGCCCAAGCTCCTTCCAGGACATACGGAAGATAGTGAGTTCCTTCGACGAGCCAATGGCAGATCCAGCATCAATACCCCTTTACCATCTGTCCAAAAAAACGAGCAAGTACGTTAAAGTCGTCTTGGTGGGGGATGGAGCGGATGAGTTATTTGCAGGATACGACCAGCACAGGTTCATCGGCTTACATTCGAGGATACGAAAGATTATGCCCCAGAGGTTAAGGTCTTTGGGAGCTTACCTTGTAAGGCTTACTCCGTCGATGGTCTTCAAGCAGATGTATAAATACTATGACGACCTCGGTGAAAGAGGGAGGGAACGGATTGAGGAATTACTTGAACTGGATAACAACTTTGATGTTTACTTCAATCTTTATCAGGCCTTCACAGACACAGAGCGACGAGAAGTGCTTGGGGGGAGTTTCCGGGAATTGGATTTCCTGAGAGAGAGGAAACATCTATTCAGCGACATGAACCAAGTCCTCAGATATGACATAAAGTATCTTCTGGCAGAGGGTTACCTGATGAAAACAGACAAGATGACGATGGCACATTCACTGGAGGCAAGAGTGCCCTTCCTCGACCACGAGCTCGTTGAATTCGTTCTAGGTTTGCCCTACTCCTTTAAGTATAATAGGAGGATGACTAAGTTTATTTTAAGGGATATCCTGAAAAAACACCTGCCAAAGGAAATCGTCTCAAGGAAAAAACAGACCTTCCACGTTCCAATAGATAGGTGGATTCAATACGACCTGAAAGACGACTTCGGGGGGATTTTAAGTAGGGAGAATGTGGGAGAGCATGGCTTATTCAGTTATAAGTACATAGAAAAAGTATTTGATAGATTCAATAGGTCGCCTTTTTACTATGCAAGACAGCTCTGGAATCTCGCCACATTCCAAATATGGTATGAAGAGTACATGATTGAATATGACCCAGGATAAACAAGATGAGTGGAGATGGCAGTGGGATAGATTCTATGACGAGAATCTGTTTTTATTCAAGGAATGGATCCACCCAACTAGGTTAGAGGATTTCAGGGAAAAAAGCGTTCTGGATTGCGGCTGTGGTAACGGACAATACATCAACATCATCGCCCCTTACTGCAAAAGGATACTTGGAGTCGATTTGAATGCGGCCGAGATCGCGAGAACTAATACAGCCCATAACACAAATGTTGAGATCATAGAGGCTGACATAACAACTATGAATCTAAAAAAGAATTTTGACATTGTTTATTCAATCGGTGTTTTACATCATACCGATAATCCAACAAACGCCTTCAACAATATCAAGAGATTTGTAAAAAAGGGTGGTAGATTGATAGTCTGGGTTTATTCCCGTGAAGGAAATTTCTTGAATATGCTGGTATTAGAACCGATAAAGGAATTATTTTTTCGAAAACTTGACCGGAAATTTTTATTGTACCTAGCCCATGCATTGACAATCATACTCTACATGCCGATTTATACTTTATATCTACTGCCTCTGAGATTCCTGCCCTACTACCAGTATTTTCAAAACTGGAGGAAATTAAGTTATAAGAGAAATTTTATGAACGTATTCGATAAACTGAACGCCCCCACAACCCACTTCATCGGAAAGGAAACTGTGGAAAAATGGTTCGATTCAGATGAATTCAAAGACGTGCATATCTCACTTTATAAGGGAGTCAGTTGGAGGGCTTCGGGGACTAAGAGATGACGAATGACGAGGGGATAAATTCATTTTTTGAGTTTTACGAAACACTTGACCAGGATTTCTGGTGGGTGGAGTCAAGGAATGACCTGATTGGTAAGATGATTGATAGATATGTCGACCCTAACAAAAGATTAAGGATCTTAGACCTCGGCTGCGGGACAGGCCTGAACTACAGGTCACTCCAAGAGCACGGTGAAGTGTACAGTTTAGACCGATCAGATAAGGCGCTTAGGTATTGCAGACAAAAGGGCATAGACAGCCTGGTTTTGGGGGATGCAGAAAAGCTTCCCTTCTCTTCATCTCAATTCGATTTGGTTGTGGCGATAGAGCTAATAGAACATATAGAAAAAGACCACGTTGTTGTGGCTGAGATAAACAGGATCCTGAAGGATGACGGATTAGTTGTGATTACAACACCAGCCTTTGATTTCCTCTGGAGCTCCGATGATGTGGTCTCAGGTCATAAGAGGAGATACACCCAAAAAGGGCTTAGAAGATTGTTGGAGGATAACGGCTTCAAGATTCTCCTATCCAGTTACAGGTATTTTTTTATATTCGCTCCAACATTTATTCTGTTTAGATTACAGTCAATACTTGATATGAAGAAGAACAGCCTCAGCTACACGCCAGGCCTCATCGGATGGCTTTTGAAGAGAATAAACGCAATAGAGAACTATCTCATATCAAAGGGGGTGAGGTTTCCCGTTGGCGTCGGACTGATCTGTGTGATAAAAAAATGATTGACAGAAAAATTAGCCTACAATATTCTTTATTGGCGGCGGTTATAGTTGTGTATTTGTTCTACCAATTCAGTCTCATCTCATCATTCCAGTCTCTACCGTCGCCAATTTATGGGGGAGACTACTATCATCAGCTTGGATCAGTGATTAACATCTACCGGGGGGGGAATCCCTTCGACAGCAGCAACACGTTAACATCCAACCCCGTTTATCTTCCCTTGTATCCTATCCTTGTGGCGTTATTTGGTAGGATTCTTTCACTGGAACCCATCAAGGCAATGCTTAATTTCTCCTATCTGGTTATGATCTCTGCAATCGTTATCTACTACTATCTCTCCCGCCTGCTTCTCAGGAATAATTATGTTGCAGTAATAACGACCCTTTTCTTTCTGCCGCTAGCAAAGTTCCCAGTACTGAGGTATACGGAATTCACTCAGACCATCATGATGCCCTTGTTTTTCATAACGCTCTTCTTCTTCATCAAAGATATGAACTATAAAACCAGTTTTTTATTAGCATTGGTTATGGGCTTAGCGGCTGTCTCCCACAGTAGTGCGCTTATTTGTATGTATCCTGCTTTTTTCCTGACGCTCCTCTGTTCCTCGGATATCCTATCCCTGAAGATCGAAACGAAAAAGGCTGATGATGACAGTGAAAAGGGGGGACCAACACAGGTAGACGTGCCGAGGATAAAGATAGGGTACAGTTCAGATAAATTCAGGAAGCTTGTGAAAGACAATCTCAGATACATTCTTCTAGCATTCGTCTTAAGTTTTATCATAGCCCAGCTCTACTGGTTCGAACCGTTTTTCATCTATCATGGGAAGACACGAATTCATTACCTGGAGTGGAACTCGTTTGATTATTCAAACAGTTCGGTGCGGTCTGAATTTCTTGTGAGTACGATTAAGGGGGTCTTTCTCAACTTGGCGTCGCCTATTTCCATAATCAGATCCATACTGTCTCTCCTAGGTGTTGTATTCATCTTAAAATCTGGGAGAGACCTTGAGGTAAAATATCTCAAACTGATGCTCATTATCGCCTTCGCCTGGACGTTCCATTATTTCCTGACCATGCCGCTCTTAAACACCCATTTTGTGCCGTACCGGATTATTGATATGCTCTTATACCCCTTAACACCCATCTTGACTGGGGGAGGTTTGATGTTCATACATTCAAAGGCTGAGAAGAATACAAAAAAATACATAAGCTTCTTTTTTGTGCTATTGATAGCCGCAACCCTAGTGGATAACGTGACCAGTTTTGAAAAAAGGATAGGAGAGAGCAAATGGATTGAGACCGGCAGAAGCCCGATACCAGCTAACCTCAATGATCTAAGCGAGTTTGTTACAGAGGATACTGGAGTAAACGATGTTTTCCTAACAACGAATGAGGTTGGGTTTGCCTTAAATGCCCTAACCGGGGCAAAGTTGTTAACTACCAGAAGAGCTCACAGTGACCCATTCATGGACATGGATTCCAGAATGCTTGCAGCATCAATCATACTCTACGGAAACGACACAAACAAGAGGATTGATCTAATACAAGAATACGACGTCAAGTATCTCTACTGGGATTACTACTGGATTCAAAGCGAGTACTACTTTGACGAACAGGGAAGGGTTGTAGGGTGGTTTGATCCACTGCTGCTATTTGATACACCAGATAACAGGAAGACATTAGAAAGATATGATATCTCATATTTCCAACAAAACACCTGGGTCGATCCAGCATTAAAGGGTGATAACTTTTTAAAATTCGATCTGCTCTTCATCTCCCCACAGAACTACCGCAGTTTCGACCGCCCATGGAACCCTGATCTAGATGAATACTTGGAGGAGGTCTGGAGCTACAACTATCAGGGGGAAAAGATCGCAGTATTATATAGTATCAAGACTCAGTAGTCGGATCAAGACCTGCCAACGCCTCTATAGATGATCCCATATTTTTCAACTACTTCCTTGTTCACAACATTTCTGCCGTCGACGAAGACCTTCACGCCCTTATCCTTCAGTTCCGCGAAGTCTAGGTCCCTGTATTCCCGGTGATTTGTCGCCAGGACTACCGCATCCAGCGAACTGGGATTCTGGAGGTCTGAGAACATGGCCCCGAAGCCCTCGATCTCCTCCTTGGAGAACAATGAGTCATGGACGAATACATTCGCCCCAGACTTCTTCAGATTTTTTATTAATGCTATCGCTGGGCTCATGAAGGTCTCCTTTACGTTGCCTCTATAAGCTAAGCCGAGGATGAGGACATTCTTTTTCTTGAACGAACCCAGTTCCTTTTTGAGTATGCTTACTGTGAACTTCGGCATGCCGTCGTTTATCTTCCTCGCCTTCTTTGCGATGCTTAAATCGATGCCGACATCAGCAGCATTCTTTATTAAGAAATGGGGGTACACCGGCGCACAATGACCTCCGACCCCCACTCCTGGGAGGAGGATGCGCGAAAACGGGTTCGAGTTAGCCGCTTCTATTATCTCGACTACGTCAAGTCCTCGTGCATCGCAGAATTGGGCGAATTCATTGGCTACTGCAATATTTATGTCTCTGTAGACCATGTCGAAGAGCTTCGCCGCTTCGGCTGCTTCGCAGCTTGATACTGGGATGACTTTGGAGTCGAGAACCTTCCCATAGAATTCAACACCCCTCCTTGTTGATTCCTCATTTATTCCTCCGACGAGTTTCGGTATGTTGCGGAGATAGTCGAACATTACCCCAGAGGAAACCCTCTCCGGGCTGAAAACTAGATGAAAGTCTATCCCCACCTTGAGGCCTGACTTCTCCAGGATAGGTGCCATCCTGTTCCTGGTGTCGCCTACAGGTAGGGTTGTCTCGTAGACTACTAGAGAATTTTTCTGGAGGCCTTTTGCTACTGTCTCAGTTACTGAGTCGACTATGCAATAGTCTATGTTTCCTTTCTTATCAACTACGAGAGGGACTATGATAACTACAACATCCGACCTCTTTACTGCTTCTACGGTATCGGTTGTTGCAGAAAGAAGACCCATAACTACTGCAGCCTTGACTTTCTCTCCTAAGCCCGGTTCTTCTTTTATATGGGATACGCCCCTATTTATTGATTCCACGACGTCCTTGTTTACGTCACAGCCAATAACCTGAAAGCCCTTACTAGCGTATTGCGCAGCCAAGGGTAACCCGATCTTGCCTAAACCGATTACACATACCCTCATAGAGAAATCACCTGCTTTTTTTCCGTCGACTCAATCAGTTTTTGCGCTAAAACCAATGCCTTTAGGCCGTCTTCCCCAGATACAAGGGGTTCTTTGCCGTTCCCGACCGCATCGACCCAGGATTCCAGCTCAGCCTTTAGAGGCTCTTTCTTCTGGATCCTGATCTGCATTATGTTCCCCTCAGCCACGCCCATGAGTATGTCGGAGTAACTGTATTTTCCGTTTATGGCTTCAACGTTCTCGTAGAAGTACAGTTCTTGGGTCAGATACTTCACGACGAACATGCCCTTCTCCCCGATAATGGATATCTCCCTTATCTTTTCAGGGGTCAGCCAGTTAACCGATAAAACCCCTATGGTGTCGTTCTGGAACTTCAACAATCCAGAGAGTAGGTCCTCGTACTTTGTGTGGATCTTACGCTCTGTCTCGGCATAAAGCCTCTTCACATCGGAATTTGTCAGGTAACGCATGATGTCGATGTCGTGCACTGCAAGGTCTATGACAACACCAACATCCCTTATCCTACTAGGAAAAGGACCGACACGTATCGCCTTTATTTCGAATATCCTCCCCAATTCATCCCTGTCCAGCCTCCTTTTTAATTCTATGACAGCCGGGTTAAAGCGCTCAATATGCCCCACCGTGACCTTCACTTTGTTTTTCTCTGCGCTATCTATTATGGCTCTCGCATTATCCTCAGAATCAGCTATCGGCTTTTCGACCAGTGAGGGAATACCCCTCCTGGTGCACTCCAAAGCCACCTCACGATGATACTTTGTTGGAACAGCTATTGACAAAAGATCTATGTCCTCTTTATCTAACATCTCCTTGTAGTCTTTGTATGGATTACACCTTAGGGATTCTGCAACGTCCTTCGCGCTATTGAAGGCCGCATCCGATACCGCTACGAGGTCAGTACTATCCAATTCAGCATAGATCCTAGCATGGTTTCTCCCCATGGAACCGACTCCGATAACCGCCGCTTTAAGCTTCCCCATCTTAGACCTCGTTTAGGACAGATGCGATATAATCCAGGTTTTCCCTGGTTACTGAGGGGTGTATAGGCAAGGAAATGACTTTTCTTGCGAGCTCCTCTGAAACTGGTAGGCTTATCCTGTAGCCCAGATCCAAGTAGAGCCCTTGCTTGTGTATCGGAATGGGATAATAGATCCCAGTTCCTATACCCTTCTGGTTCAGTGTATTCACAATAGCGTCTCTGTCGCCTTCAACGCGTATAGTGTACTGGTGGAAGACATGCGTGCAATTTTTCCGAACAACTGGAGGCTTCACCTTCTTGTTTTCGATCAACTCTGTGAGGTATGCCGCATTCTCAGCCCTCTTCCTGTTGAATCCTGGAAGCTTCTTCAGCTGACACAAGCCGATCGCTGCAGAGATGTCCGTCATCCTTAGGTTGAAGCCAATGATCTCATGGACGTAGCGCTGTTTTGAACCATGGGAGCGGATCATCCTCGCTTTTTCGGCAATTTTTTCATCATCTGTTGTAATAATTCCGCCCTCAGAGGTCGTCATGTTCTTGGTCGGATAGAAGGAGAAACAGCCTGTACCGAAAGAGCCGACCTTTTTTTTGTTGAATTCGGCGCCGTGGGCCTGACAAGCGTCTTCTATTACCACAAGGCTATGATCTTCAGCGATCTCCATTATGGCCTTCATGTCCGCTGGATGACCATACAAGTGCACTGGCATGATCGCCTTCGTTTTTTCGGTTACCATCTCGGCCACGTCTACTGGATCAATGCAGAATGTGTCCTCTTCTATGGCTGCGAAAACGGGCCTTGCGCCGGTGAAGAGAACAGAGTTCGCAGACGCGATGAAAGTAAAAGAGGGAACGATCACTTCGTCGCCGGGGCCTATTCCGTGGGCGAGCAAGGCGACGTGCAACGCAGCAGTCCCAGAATTGACTGCTACCGCATGCTTAGTTCCTGTAAATCCAGAGAATTTGGTTTCAAACTCCTTGACCTTAGGACCTTCCGCAATAATACCGGAACCTAGGACTTCCATAACTGCCTGCTTTTCCTCTTCCCCTATCAATGGTTTAGCTATGGGGATCATTTTTTATCGAGTTCTTCATGGACTTCTGGGGGTATTGTGACCTTCTTTCTGCAGACTGAACACTTCAATACAACACCCTGGGGGGTCACTTTTTCCTCCTCAAGCCTTCTCCCGCACTCGCAGACGAAGCCTCTGAGCTTTGCCGGGTTCCCGTACACGAGGGCATGGTCTGGGACGTCTCCTGTGACTACTGAACCGGAGCCTATCATCGCGTATCTGCCTATGGTGGTGCCGCATATGATCGTTGAGTTCGCGCCTATGGATGCGCCTTTCTTCACCAGGGTCTGGTATACTTTGAAATCCGAATTCGCAGCTCTGGGATACATGTCATTTGTGAATGTCATCGATGGACCCAGGAAGACGTCGTCCTCCACAACAACGCCGTGATAGACCGATACGAAGTTCTGTATCTTGACCCTGTCTCCTATTTTGACGTCGACGTCTATGTAGGATGATTTCCCTATGATGCAGTTTTTGCCTATCTTTGAGTTCTCCCGGACCTGTGCGAAGTGCCAGATCCTTGTTCCTTCACCGATCACCGCTTTTTCGGAGACTTCCGCTGTGGGGTGGATAAAAACGTTTTCCATGCCAATAATATTAAATATTGTTTAATATATTTATATATATTATATACATTCTATTTTTATAAACAAGCCCATGACGCAGGCGAACATATAATTCCCCGGCGCCCTAATAATTATAGCAGATAGAATAGAAAAATGAGGATATTGCAGACGGCAAGGTGGTTCTTCCCCCACGTCGGAGGAGCAAGCGTAAGAGTCTACCAGACAGCGAAAAATCTCGTAGATAAAGGCCACGAAGTCCACCTATTGGTACACAACCCAAAGTCGATAGAGCAATGCAATCTATCACAAGAAGTGCCAAACTATGAAGAATATGATGGAATACATGTCTACAGGATGCCATATTTTGCGCCAAAACAGGTCTACTGGGCTGCAACGATCCCCTTAATGGCAAAAAAAGCAATCAACATCATCAAGAAAGAAAAAATCGACGTCATTCTCTCACATAATCCGCCCTACCTAGTCGGTATGTCCTCCTGGATAGCCAGCAAGTTTACTGGAGTGCCATTAACCCTTAATGTCCATGATGTTTGGGGAGCTCCGCATTACAAAAAATACGAGTACATGATCGGTAAATCCCTCGAAAGATTCTGCTGTAACAGAGCCAAACGGATCATAACAGTGTCCGAGGGCTTATCCGAGGTCCTGGCAAATGAGACGGGTGTGGATAGGGATAAAGTAACGGCAGCACCGAATGGTGTCGACATTGAAAGATTTAGGATAGAAAGAGAAGAGACTGACAAACTGAAGGAGAAATACGACCTCTCAGGTAAAAAGGTTGTTTTTTTCGTGGGAATACTCCGAACATGGGCAGGCATACAGTTTCTGATAAAGGCATTCCCGAAGGTTCTCGAAAAACAGCCAGAAAGTGTGCTCTTTATTGTAGGCGACGGGGGAGACAGGAAATACCTTGAAAGTTTAGTTGATGAATTAGAGATCCGAGAGAATACAGTCTTCACTGGATCTGTTCCCTACAGCGATGTTCCATCTTTCATCGATCTGGCGGATGTGTGCGTCGCCCCTTTTCCCTCGACAAAGGTGACTGACAGCAGAAAACTCATGTCACCCCATAAAGTCCTTGAATACATGGCTGCAGAGAAAGCCGTCATTGCAAGCAGGGTGGGGGGAATGGAAAACTATGTCGAAGAAGGGGAAACCGGTTTTTTAGTTGAACCTGAGGATATCAGCGATCTAGCAAATAAGATAATAGCTCTATTGGAAGATCCGAACATGAGAGAAAGATTCGGGAGAAAGGGCAGAGAGCATGTGGCAGAGAAACATGCTTGGACTAATTATGTAGGGATTGTGGAAAAAACCCTGGAGGATGTATTAACATGAAACTCTCCATAGTGGTCGGGACGCGGCCGCAGCTGATAAAGATAAGCCCGCTCATAAGGAGGATAGAAAAAGAGAGAGACATAAGACTGCAGTTCATCGATACTGGACAACACTACGACTATGAGCTGAACAAGACCTTCTACGATGAATTACGTCTGCCTGCATCAGAATTCTTAGACATCGGTTCAGGAACTCCTGGAGAGCAGACCGGTAATGCATTGATTGCAGTTGAAAGAGAGATTATAAAATTCAATCCAGATCTCGCACTAGTTATTGGGGATACTAATTCAGCCCTTGCAGGAGCCCTTGCTGCGGTAAAACAGAAGATCCCTGTAGGGCATATTGAAGCCGGTCTGAGGAGCTTTGACAGGAGGATGCCTGAGGAGATTAATAGGATCATAGTCGACCACGTCTCAGATCATCTTTTCGCGCCCACAAAAAACGCAGTTAACAACCTAATGCGGGAGGGGATACCAAAGGATAAAATCTTCTTCACCCACGACATTACTGTAGACGCATGCCTGGAAAACTACGAGATTGCGAAAGAAAAATCCAAGATATTAGAGAAACTGAACATTAACCCAAGGGACTATGTCTTAGTGACCGCCCACAGACAGGAGAACGTCGATGATAAAAGGAATCTGGAGAAATTGGTCAATGCATTAACGAAGCTCGAAAAGCCAACAATATTCCCAGTGCATCCGAGGACACTGAAGAACATGAAGGCATTCAGCCTCTTGGAGAAGCTGGGAAAGAACTGCACATTAACCAAGCCTCTGGGCTACTTCGACTTCTTGATGTTGCTTAAGAATGCGGCATGCGTTGTCACGGACTCTGGGGGCGTACAGAAGGAGGCTCTTATCCTGAAGACACCATGTGTTACCATTAGAACAACAACGGAGTGGCCAGAAACGATAAAACTTAATGCAAATGTTCTTGTTGGCCTTGACGGGAAAAGGATTATCAATGAGGTCAATAGGAGATCTAATAATGAATTCCACAGAGCTATGGAGGACATAAAGAGCCCATATGGTGAAGGAAAAACAAGTGAGAGTATATTAGATGCTATATTAGGACTCCAACAGTGAAAAATGTGCGGTATATGCGGTTTCGTTGGTCTGGAAGACAAAGGCCTACTGAGTCGAATGAACGGCGTTATCCAACACAGGGGCCCTAATGAATCCGGCATCTACATGGACAAAAACATCGGATTAGGACATCAACGCCTGAGCATAATAGACCTCAGAACGGGTAAACAACCAGTGCATAACGAAGACCAGAGCATATGGATAAGCTATAACGGAGAAACATACAACTTTCTGGACCTGCGGGTAGAGTTAGAAGAGAAGGGACATAAGTTTTATACAAATACAGATACAGAAGTCCTGATACATCTCTACGAAGAGGAGGGCGACCTGTTCGTGAAAAAACTCAATGGAATGTTTGCCTTCGCTCTGTGGGATTCAAACCAGAAAAAACTGCTGCTTGCAAGAGACAAAATCGGGATAAAGCCACTGTATTACACAATATCAGAGGATGGAAGCTTTCTTTTCGCGTCTGAGATCAAGTCTATCCTACAATACGAGAACTTGGAGAGAGCCGTCGACTTAGAAGCCTTAAACCTTACCATAAACCTCATGTACATTCCCGGAGAAAGAACCATGTTCCGGGGGATAAAAAAACTGCTGCCTGGGTTCATTTTGACATATAAAGACGGCAAAACAAACCTGCATAGATACTGGAACCTGAACATCAACCCAATAAAAGATTCTGAATCATACTACGCGAGAGAACTTAGAAGACTGCTAGAGGACGCTGTAAAAAGTCACATGATCAGTGACGTTCCTATCGGTTCTTTTCTTTCCGGCGGCTTGGATACTTCAACGATGGTTGCTTTGATGAGCAAATTCAGTGAAGAACCGGTTAAGACATTCTGCATGGGCTTTGGGGAAGATACAGACGAGCTCTCTGACGCCCGTTTGGTTGCAGAGCATTTTGGGACCGAGCATTACGAATTCATAATAACCCCAAAAAAAGGCCTACAAATACTGGAAAAAGCAATATGGCACGTAGAGATGCCAAAGATAAATCTCTTCCCATATTACGTGTCAGAACTTGCTGCAAAGAAGGCCAAAGTCTGCATATCCGGTTTAGGCGGGGATGAACTATTTGCGGGCTATTTGCGGAGATACAAGGCTGTTTTGTTGGCAGACAGAATCAGGAAACTTATCCCAGCAGTCGTTAAGGGAAACCTTTTCACAAAACTTGGATTCGTAGACCGGGGGGGTAGGTACAACTACTTCCTGGCACTCTCTAAACTGGATGATTGGGCTGATTTCTATCTTGTGTTATTTGGTGACGTACTCGATAAGAACGAACTTGATAGGCTCTATCTGATGGGAGCCAATAATGGCGACCTTAAGGCCGAATTCGCAACTTTCTTTAACAACGACCTACATCCAGTGGATAAAGTGCTCCTAGCAGATATAAAAACCCAGTTAGTTGATGACTACCTTGTCGTAGACGACGCAATGTCGATGGCGAATTCCCTCGAAATACGGGTGCCTTTCTTGGATGCAGAACTCATAGACCTATCTTGTAAAATACCTTGGAATCTGAAGTATAGAAATGGTTTGGGGAAGTATATCCTCAGGAGAGCTATGTCAGATATATTGCCAAAGGAGATCTTCAGAAAGAAGAAGCGCGGCTTCGGCATGAGCTCTTACTCTTGGTTTAAGGATGAATTGAGAGAGTATTCACAACAGCTCCTTGAAAGCGAGGCAATAAATGACTACTTCAAAAGAGATCGCCTAGAAAAAATCTTCAGGAACGCGGAAAATGAAAGCCATCGACACCACCAATTAATGTTGACACTACTATCCTTCAACATCTGGTATAAAAGATTCATCGAGGATTAGACAGGTTGAATGATAGCATGTATGATGAAGTGAGTTTGAGTCCGACGCTTTTATAATATAAGCTACTGGACACATATACTGTTACAATGCCCAAGGAAACAGCTGGTGATGAATTTCTCAGAAGCGTAAAGAATTTCTCCCACACACCCATCGAAGACGGTAGAGACCTGAGGGATATCCTTGAATATGATGGTTTCTCTCTCTGGTGGTTCATAGAACCGTACCTTTATAATAGAGTGCTTGAGGTCATGAAGGGGGAATCAAACCTGCTTATCAGCTACATCCGCTCCGGCAGCAAATACTGGATATTCGTAAAATTCGTCGTCCGATGCCTTCTTGGAAAAATTCTACGACCCCTTCACTTAAGAAGGCCGCCTTGTGTCCTTGTCATAAGTTCTGCCCTCAATTGGAGAAATAGCAATGATCCGCAATCAGGCAAGAAAAAGAAGGACATAATGTTAGGGGATGTCATCGCTACACTAAAACAAATTGGTCATAGTGTAATAACCTTGGACCAGGTCACGACCAGTTCAGGTGATATGAAAAGCGTGATAGAAAAAAACTGCGAAGATCTCGGAACATGGATACCTGCAGAAGCCTATCTATCACCAAGCATTTTTTTGAAGACCCTCAGGACTGCTCAGAGACTTAAGACCCTTTTATATGAGCTAAAGAAGAATAGGAAGTTTGTTGAAGCGCTAAGATCCAATGGGCGTTTGTTGTTCGAGGATATAGAAGAAGACCTGAATCTGTGTTTCAGATATCACCTCCCTAAAGACGCACTATATTTCGAGATGATGAAAAAGGCAGTGGACGTAGAAAAGCCGGACATTATAGTAGTAACCTGCGAATATGGTTCTCTTGGTCTGGCTGCCATAATGGCCGGAAGAACAAGGGGAATACCCACGCTAGCCCTGCAGCATGGAGTTATCCACCCAAAGCATTTCGCCTACGTGCATGCCGCTGACGAGGTCTCTGAGGATATATCACCACGATTCTACCCTCTCCCTGACAAGACAGCAGTCTATGGAACCTATGACAAACATGTCCTTACAGAAATCAACGCATACCCTGAAAGCAGCATAGTCGTCACTGGCCAGCCCAGATACGACATACTTGCACATGCCTCATCTACTTTCAGTAGAGAAACAACGATAAAAAAAATCGGTCTCAACCCAGACAAGAAACTCATGTTGTGGACGACGCAATCACATGGGTTGACAATAGAGGAAAACCGACGGTCATTTTTTGAGGTCTACCGGACAATAAATGAGCTGTCAGAAAGAGTGCAACTGGTGATAAAACTCCACCCAGGAGAGACAGACTACCGCATGCACAAGAGCATTGCGGATGAAGTCGGCATATCTCCGGTAATCACTAAAGACATCGACATCTACGAAATCATTCATGCCTGCGACCTGATGATAACAAAAGCCTCTACCACTGGACTGGAAGCCATCGCATTAAATAAGCCAGTCATAATCCTGAACTTTGGCGGCGAACCAGATATCTTCGACTACGTTAAGGAGGGTGTGGCTGCAGGAGTCTACAGAGAAAACGAGCTGAAGGCGACAATCGAAAGACTGCTGGAAGATGACTCCAAGCTTGCAAAAAACAGGGGCGCATACATAGAGAAACACTTGTACAGGATAGACGGCAAAGCCACGGAGAGAGTAGTCGACCTCATACGCAAGATGATCAAATCTTAGAGCCGTTGCCAAAGATATTGGCCACATACTCGACGTTCTTTATGTCCTCAGCAAGGCCGTTTCTACGTGGAGTCTCCAATGTCACACGAGGCCTGTCCATAGAAAGAAGACATTTTGCTATGTATTCTAAGTCAAAATTGCCGTCCCCAAGAGACTTGTGGTCGTCTACCTCCTTATTAGTGTCGCCGTCGCTCAGATGGAACATCGCCGGCTTAAGGTCAAGGAAGCTCCCGATAACCTCCATATAGGGTCTTCTCATGCTAATGGATGCTTTATACGCGTGACCGAAATCCAAGCAGAATCCTATATTGAACCTATCAAGCAGGACAGCAAAATCATGGGGGTCATAGTACAGACAATCCCCACCGTGAATGCCTGCCTTCGGCATATTCTCGAGGATGACCCTGTCCAATTCTATGCTACTGAGTATGTCTTCGGCCGCCTCCCTGCTACCGTACTCCGCATGCAGGATGACGTACGGAGAATGAAACCTTCTCGCAATCTGGAGGGAGACATCAATCATCTCAAGGTTGAAGTTCCTCTTGCTCGGATCGCCGATATTAACCCCCAGATTCGAGTGCGGCGCATGTATTATGTAGTCACTCCTCGGAAGCTTCAAAACATCATCCACGTGTCCGGGCACAACCAGCAATTCAAAGTAGTCGACTATTTTCCTTACTTCTTCTGGAAGCTCATCTATCAGAGCCACATCATCCGACCTGAACTTCAGACCTAAACATATTTTTTTCATATCTCATGCCTTCTTAGCACCATCAAGACGATTTGTGAGTCAGAACCGGCTTCCTTGAAGCTTGCATCATGGAAGGCATTAATCGATGCTTTGTTAAACTTCTTTATCCTCGCCCTCAGACAACGCAGAGATTCTCTCTCGTTGAAGAAACGCTCGCATGCCTTCCTCAGAGCAATCGACCCCAGACCTTTGCCCCTCCATGCAGGTGCTATAGTCACGTTAATCTCCGCTTCGCTATCATCGTCCATTATATCAAAACGAACCTGGCCGACTCTCTCCTCACCGACCATGATCATCATTAAAACCCTTTTTTTGCTGACCAAAACGCCATCGAACCATCTACTATGCTCTTCAGCGCTTATCTTGTGACTGCTGAATGAATACTTTCGCGTTTCAGGGTCATTTCTCCACTCTAGTAGGATTTCACAGTCAGATTTCTGTGCAGGCCGCAGTGTTATCTCCTCTCCACTTATGACAGCATGCTCCATGTTATCCCCTCACCCGCCCTTATGTCGCGCTTAGCCTTCTTTCCCCAGATTTTCTCAATATGCTTCGGCTCAAGGCCGGGCCTGTTCTTGCCGCTTCGCAGGACTGCAACGTTCTTGGACAACAATTGTTCGCCTCTTTTTATATCCTTTGTCGCATGGATCCTACGCTTAGCGAAATCGTATAGCTCTCTCTCGACATCTTCGACCTTTTTCCTGCCAGAACCAAGCGCTTCCTCGACCATACGGATCTTCTTTACCATGTCCGCAAGCTCGTGAGGCTCCAAGGAGAACCTATGATCCGGTCCTAAAAGGTCGTTGTCAAGTGTGAAGTGTTTCTCTAGGATGTTCGCACCAAGGGCTACTGCCGCAAGCGGTGCTACAAGAGGCTCCCTTGAATGGTCGGATAATCCCACTGGGATCCTGAACTTCCGCTTCATCGACACTATGACACGTAGATTCATCGAACTTTGCGGGGCAGGATACTTTGCAGTGCACTGAGTAAGACAGACCTTCCTGTTGCCCGTAGAGTAAACAGCATCAAGCGACTCCACCACCTCGGAGAGGGTGCTCGCACCAGTTGATATTATCATCGGTTTATTTTTTCTGGCAACGTATTTCAGCAGAGGAATATGGCTTACCTCATAGGAGGCTATCTTATGTGCAAGAACATATTCATCCAGTCTATCCACTGATTCTTCATCGAAGACACTGACCAAAAAAAAGACCCCTTTTTTCTCACAGTAGCCTGCAAGCTTTTCAATCCAGTTGTAAGGCATCTCAAGACCTTTTATTATCTCGCCTATCTGCTTCCTTGTGCCTAGATAGTCTGAGTTCCCCGCACCCTTGGAGTACAACTTCTCAGACCTGAACAGTTGGAACTTGACTGCGTCGGCTTTAGATTTGACTGCTACGTCTATAAGCTTCTTTGCCTGCGCCAAGCTGCCATCGTGATTAGACCCTGCTTCAGCGATGATAAAACACGGCTCGCCGTCGCCAATCAACCTATCTCCAATCCGTATCTTTCTCATATTATCCATTAAAACCTCCAAGTCCTTGCAGATGAGGATCCTTCAACCGCCAGATATGTCCAAGAACCCCTCTAGGATATACCCAAACAACCATCTTAGCTTTTCCCCCCAGTCCTTGCCAGCAGCCACTCAACGATCTCAAAATCCTCAAGCTCGTCGATGTCGATGGACTCATTCGACCCCATCACCAGGAAGCCGACTTTGCCACCAGTTAACTCGCCTTTTTCCATCAACAAATCCCTTGTGCAGACATACAAGGCTCCATTCTCCTTTAGGAGAGGCTTGGACAATTGGCGGTTATTTATGCTTTTAGGGTAGAAGCGAATGTATCTGCCGTTGCTCTCAGCCCAGTAATGCCCTCGGTCTGGAACGACGCTAACAACAGAATCGAAGCCGCCTGAGGTAAGGAGGCTCACACCTTCGGAGATCCGCGAAGACGAAAGTAGAGGAGAAGTCGCATACAAGAGGACGACAATATCAGGATTATAATCCTCTTTCTCCTCCAGATATCCCACCGCATGCTGAAGAACTGGCAACGTCGGAGTCTCGTCGCTGGCAAGAGCTGCGGGGCGGATGAAAGGCACTTCTGCACCATACTTATTCGCGACCCCAACGATCTCTTCATCTTCCGTTGAGACGATGACCCTGTCAATCCCTTCCGCTGCAAGGGCTGATTCTATAGCGTACGCAATAAGGGGCTTATCCGATAGAAGCTTCAAGTTCTTCCGCGGGATTCCCTTGGAACCCCCACGCGCCGGAATTATTGCAATGACTTTCATCGGATTCAACCTTTCTTCAGCAGATACATGACGTCTCTGTTATCGTTATTCGTGTATTTCATGACCTTCTTCTTGAGAAGCTTTGCATCTGGGAACCGATCAAGGAAAAGCTTTGGGAAGTCGGTCTTCCACAATAGATCATCCTTGCCGCGGTAGTTTATCATCTCATATCCCTTCTCCGAATAATACTCAAAACCCCCTATATATGAGGCTGCGCAGCGGTGAATCTCATCCAACGCCTTATTTATGTCGCTCGGAGAGATGTGTATCAGGACGCCTGCAGTGAAAACCATGTCGAAGAAGTCGTCTTTGAACGGCAGATCGAACGCTGACCCCAAGACTATGTTCAACCCACTAGTCCTCTTCCGAGCTACCTCAACCGCGTAGCTCTGAATCTCGACACCCCACAAATTGGAATAACCCATGGTCTTGAGTAAGTCCAACTGATTCCCGACGTTGCACCCGACCTCGAGAATCCTGTCGTACTTCTCCAGAACACCATCAAGGAACTCTTTGTTCAGGGAAGTCCTTGAAATGCCATAGTTCCCTTCATAGAGGCTATCCAGTTCAGCCGGGGCCAAAAGATTCCTGTCCGTGTAATCTTTGCCGAATTCGCCCGACCATACCTCTTCCTGCTTCGTCTTAGCCATAAAACATCACCCAATATAGTCTTTCGTTTTGCTGCAGATGTACTCAACGTTGTCGTCGCTCATCTTCGGATAAAGCGGCAACGTGACTATCCTCCTGAAGACATCCTCAGTCACTGGAAAATCCTTCGGCTTTACGCCAAGGCTTTTAGCGTAAAAACTGTGCCGGTAAACAGGTATGTAATGGACGTTAACTCCTATGTTTTCGTGACGCATATAATTGAAGAATTTATCCCTGTCAACTCTGAGGAGCACTGTGTATAGATGCCACGCATGCTTTACGTCTTCCTCTGCGTGGGGCAACTCAACGAAACCAACGTCTCCAAGGAACTCGCCATAGAGTCCTGCTATATCCCTCCTGCGCTCAAGGAAGACATCAAGCTTCCTGAGCTGCGAGACACCGAGGGCGCACTGGAAGTCCGTGATCCGGTAATTCCTCCCAAGGAACTTCATATCGTAGACGTAACCCGCATCCTTCCCCTGCCTGCTGCTAGCATCCCGGTCTATGCCATGATTCCTCAATAACAACATGCGCTCATAAAGTTCACTGCTATCGGTCACAACAGCACCGCCTTCACCAGTAGTTATGTGCTTTACTGGATGGAATGAGAAGATAGAGAGGTCTGCGAAACACCCAAGACGTTTACCCCTGTATTCGGCACCTAGGGCATGACATACATCCTCTATCAGGTAGAGTTCATGCTCTTCAGATATCTCCTGCAAGGCCTTGATATCACATGGGTGGCCTGCATAGTCTACATACAAAATCGCCTTCGTCTTCTCCGTTATCTTTTCCCTAACGCTCTCCGGATCGATGTTCCTCGTTTCTTTGTTTATGTCGGCAAAGACTGGCCTGCAGCCGTTGAAGAGTATCGCATTAGAGGAGGCAACAAAGGTAAACGGTGTTGTTATTATCTCAGAACCCTTAGGCAGTTCGAGGGATTGAACTGCAATATCCAAAGCAGCCGTCCCATTACAGACAGCGACCGAATGCTTACACCCAAGGTAGCTGCTGAGTTTTTCCTCGAACTCTCTCACCATAGGTCCACCAGTTAGCCACTCAGACCTGAGGGTAGATACAACTGCGGCAATGTCATCCTCCCCTATGTCATGGAGGCCGTATGGTATGAGTTCCTTTGCCACTCTATTCAAACCGGTAGATGAAGGTGTCTGATGGATCCTCTAAGCCATCGCTGAAAACGACGAGACTTGCACTTTTTTGCCTGCTTGGATTCTTCACAAGATGCGCCACCCCCGGGGGTATCAGGTAGACTGCATATTCGTCAGATTCCGAGTCCATGACAATCTTCTCCCTCATCCTGCAACCCACATCTTCTAACGTCAGCTCGATCCTGCCGCTTGCCAAGCAAAGCCACTCCTTCTTCTTTCTATGGAAATGACCGGCCCTACTATGCTCCGGCTCGATATTCACGAGATAGCTGTGGATAAAATCATGAGGCTCATCAGCGTAAGCTTTTGATACAAGCTCCACCAGCCAGCCGTCTTCCCTCACATGCTTCTCTCGGATCAGTTTCTCGCCCAGCATTTTCAATCCTGAGCCTTTTCAGCCATCTTTTTCAGCTCCACGCCAGTAAGCCACTGATCGTTAGCGTCGCTAGCGTACCTGAACCCTTCAGGCAGGCGCTTACCGGACGTCATATGCTCGTCGCTCCAGAAAGGATGCTCTGGATCTATGACAAAATAATCATCGAACTCCCTCGAGTGCCTCGACTCATCCTCTGTGAGAAGGATCTCGTGAAGCTTTTCTCCAGGGCGGATGCCTATCACCCTCCTTTTCGCCTTAGGCGCAATAGCGTCCGCAAGATCAGTTATCCTCATACTCGGTATTTTTGGGATGAATACCTCACCACCCTTCATCCTCCCAATGCAGGACATGACGAACTCAACACCCTGCTCAAGGGTGATCCAGAACCGCGTCATCCGCTCATCGGTCAAAGTGATCTCTCCCTTCTCCCTCTGCTTCAAGAAAAGAGGGATAACGCTGCCTCGGCTACCGACGACATTGCCGTAGCGGACGCAGGAAAGCTTCGTCTTCTTCCCCCCAGAAGCGTAAGAATTGCCTTGGACGAACAATTTTTCGGCCACCATCTTGGTCGACCCATACAGGTTGACGGGGTGCACTGCTTTGTCTGTGCTGATAGCAAGAACCCTGTCGACGGCGTTATCAATAGCAGCGTCTATGACGTTGACTGAACCTTCGATGTTAGTCCTCACGGCTTCGATGGGGTTGTACTCACACGCAGGCACCTGCTTTAAGGCAGCCGCATGCACTACGATGTCTACGTTGTTCATCGCCCGAGAAAGCCTCACCCTGTCCCGGACATCGCCGATCAGGAAACGAAGCCGAGGATCATCGAACTTGTTTTCCATCTCATACTGCATCAACTCGCCGCGGGAATATATGCGAACACTATCAGGCTTATGCTTCCTCAACAAGATTTCAGTGAATTTCTGACCGAAAGACCCCGTACCCCCAGTAACCAATATCGTTTTTTCGTCAAAAATCGACATAATTACACCCTGACCTAAATATATTCCTTTTATGTCCTTAAATTAAGCGTGGATAGAGAATATTCGTGCTATTTTTCCTCTTCATCCTGACCCTGACGCGGGCAGAAAAAAGTGGGTAAAAAAGCAATACTGCGCGGGATTCTTTTGACTTATTAAAATCAAAAACTATTTATATTTAATATGATAAGGCTGCGAACAAGAAACCTGACGCGAGATTCTCCGCCCTTTGTAATCGCTGAGATAGGCAACAACCACCAAGGAAGCCTGAAGAACGCCATAGAGCTTGTGAAGACCGCCAAGTTCTGCGGGGCCGACGCGGTCAAGTTCCAGAAGAGAACTAACATTAAGCTTTACACAAAACACCTATACAATCAATTGTATGACAATCCAGACAGTTTCGGGGAAACATACGGAAAACATCGCGAGGCCTTGGAACTTTCACTGGATGAATTCATCGAACTAAAGAAGTATACAGAAGACCTAGGTCTCGAGTTCATGTGCACTGCCTTTGATTTTGATGCCGTCGATTTCCTTGAGGGCATAGGATTACACAGCTACAAGATAGCCTCAGGCGACCTGACTTCTCTACCATTAATCGAATACGTCGCCAAGCTGGGCAAACCCATATTCATTTCAACGGGCGCCGCAACCTTGGAGGAGGTACACACCGCCTATAAGACGGTCCTGGAATACCACGACCAGATCTGCATAATGCAATGCACTGCTTCCTATCCCGCAGACTATGAGATCCTTAACCTCAACGTCATAAAAACATATCTCGAAGAATTCCCGGAGGCCATAATAGGGTACTCAGGACATGACACCGGCGTTTTAGCCACCTCAATCGCTAGGATGCTCGGCGCCACGGTCTTCGAGAAACACTTTACCATGAACAGGGCTTGGAAGGGGACAGACCACAAGTTCAGCCTAGAGCCCCGTGGCCTGCAGGTAGTAGTAAGGGATCTGAAGAGAATCAGCCAAATACTTGGATCGCACGAAAAACAGACACTTGACGTGGAGAAAAACGCCAAGATCAAGATGGGTAAAAGCATATATTATTCAAGAGACCTTAAGGCGGGAACGGTGCTCTCAGAAAGAGACATAAACATCAAATGCCCATTCAAGGAAGTGCCTGCTTCTGATTTCAAAAGATTCATAGGCAAGAAAATCCTGGTCGACGTTGAAGAAGACGATGCTCTGGAGTACTCTCACTTCAAAGGTTTATCATGAAAGCAGATTACCGAAAGATAAAGCTTTTTGCCATGGACTTCGACGGCGTATTGACAGACAACTTTGTCTACGTCAGCGACGAAGGAAGAGAATTCGTGAGATGCACTCGCGCAGACGGCATAGGGTTGCAGAAACTCAGAAGCCATGGGATCGAACTGCTTGTTCTCTCAACAGAAGAAAACTCTGTTGTATCCAAGAGATGTGAGAAACTCAACCTAAAATATTTTCACGGAGTCAAAAACAAGGCCGACTTCTTGAGAGAATACATAGAGAAAAAAGGCATTAGACCAGAGAATGTGGCCTTTGTTGGAAACGACGAAAACGATCTGGATGTCCTGAAGATCGTTGGATTCCCATTCGTTGCGGGTGACTCTCATCCCAACGTGAAGAACGTAGCAAAATATGTGACAAAAAAATCAGGCGGAACGGGCGCTGTAAGGGAAATATGCGATTTGATAGATGACTCCTTTGGGGGTGGGGTTGATGAGTAAATACAAAAACACGCTCTTCGACCTCAGCGGGGAAATCGCTGTAGTAACAGGTGGGATGGGACAACTGGGTGCGCAGTTCTCTCTTGTATTGATGGATGCTGGCGCAAAAGTTGCTATACTAGACATCACAGACAAAACATTAAACAATAGGCTGAGAAAAGCAATTGATTCTGAAGAAATAATGCTCATAAAAGCGGACATCACAGACAAAAACGAGGTCAAGGATGTCGCCGAAAAAATCAAAAGAGAACTTGGCATCCCAACTATTTTGGTCAACAACGCCGCATTGGATTCTCCACCCAACGCTTCCGCAGAAGAAAACGGGCCCTTTGAGTCTTATCCAGAGGAGTCATGGGATAAGGTCTTGGATGTCAACCTGAAGGGGGTATTTCTTATGTCGCAGGTCTTCGGCGGGGAAATGGCGAAAAAAGGTAAAGGCAGCATCATAAACATTTCCTCTGTCTATGGCATGGTTTCACCGAACCAGAGGATATATGAGTACAGGCATCGGGGAGATAAAAAATTCTATAAGCCCGTCGCCTACTCAGTCTCCAAGTCGGGGATATACAATTTCACAAGGTATCTCGCCACTTACTGGGCTAAGAAAAACGTTAGAGTAAACACCCTCACCCTCGGAGGGGTGTTCAATAACCAAGACAACCAGTTTCTGGAGAATTACTGCGGTATCGTGCCCAAAGGCAGGATGGCGAAAGAAGATGAATACAACGGAGCTGTGTTGTTTCTTGCTTCTATTGCCTCAGAATACATGACAGGCTCTAACCTGGTCATAGACGGCGGCTGGACCATCATTTAAAAAAAAATAAACTTCCCCGCCCTGAAGGGCGGGGTATTATGTAATTAAAAATGTGTCAA
>JAFGDV010000029.1 GCA_016931955.1 Candidatus Altarchaeota archaeon
CCGGGATTCGACACATAAGGGCACCTTGTGCCCTTATCAACCCTAAGAATCTGCCATAGGCAGATTCCAATTTTTCTTTGGGATGATAGACCTTTCTTTTTCTAAAAGAAAGAGCTATAAGTGCTCCCGCCGGGATTTGAACCCGGGTCACCAGCTCGAAAGGCTGGAATGATTGGCCGGTCTACACTACGGGAGCATTTGCATGGGTTTTTGATCGACCTTTTTTCTAAAAAGGTTGCTACCACTAGGGGGGCTTTTTTACTATTGGGATTATGTGAATTTTAATCGGCTTTGGGGATGCAACACCTTTCCTAAAGGGGTTGCATGATAGGCCGGTCTACACTATGGGAGCAGGCTGAGAATTTGGTTGGTACTATATTTGGGATTTCAGGTTTTAATAATGCTCTGCTGCTAGTTTTCTGGCTTTTTTGTACGCTCCCCTGGCTTTCTTATGGGGTATGAATTTTGTGTTCACTTTCACAGTCACTTCAAAAACTTTTAAGCTGCCTGACTTAACTTTCTCTAAAACCTTTTCGGTGTCGCCTATCTTGTATTTCAAGGCCACTGGGACGAGCTTCTTCTTCGATTCAAGGTTACGGAGCATGGTCTTCAGATTGTTTAACTCCAACTCCAGCAACCTTATGGACTCATCCAAAGGCTTCTCCTCAGAGCTTAGGGAGAAACCAGGGTCGCCGTAGATTTTCTGGAATTCACTGAATACTGTATCATCAGATGAACCGACAACCAACATATGCTTGAATGTTTTCTCCCCCACCCACCAAAACCTCTTCAAGAGACTCTCTGGGTGGATTATTAGGAGAACAACTGTGGAGGACAAAACCACTAAAGACAACACAGTCACCGTGACAAATGATAGACTGGATAGCAAATAGAGATAGAAGACAATCATTAGGGATATTGCAACATATATTGACTCCCTAAATGTGAAGGGGCCTATGAACCGTTTATCATGGGTTAACAGCTCAGGCATCTTACTATGTCTACTATTAGAATTCAAGCTTTTATATGTTTCAGTATTTAGCCTGTAGGAATTACAACAATTAGGGGACAGCTAAGGGAGCAAAGCCAGGGTATAACTACTGAGTCAGCTCGATTTCTATGTGGACGCCGTCTGGGACTTGGATGCGCATTATCTGTCTTAGACTTCTTTCATCAGCATCGACGTCTATGATGCGCTTATGGATGCGCATCTCCCAGCGCTCCCAGGTTGCGGTGCCTTCACCGTCAGAAGACTTTCGGGTGGTAATCTTCAGCTTCTTGGTCGGCAGGGGAATGGGACCGGAGTAGTTCGCTCCAGTCTTCTCCGTAATGTCTACTATCTGCTTCGAAATATCCTCCAATTCCCTTGGATTCTTGCCTATGATTATGATTCTAGCTTTCTCCATTCTATAAAAAAAAATGTAAAAAGAAAGAGATTACTTCTTTGGGACAACCTCCGTGACCATTCCTGCTGCGACGGTCTGACCCATGTCTCTGACAGCGAACCTACCGAGCTGCGGGAAATCCTTAGCAGCCTCGATGCATAGAAGCTTTGTTGGCTTCATCTTAACAACGGCTACGTCACCCGTCTTCAGGAACTGCGGCTTATCCTCCAATACGCCACCAGTTTTCGGATCAATCTTCTTAACCAGTTCAGTGAACTGGCAGGCAACCTGCGAGGTGTGTACGTGCAATACTGGAGTGTAGCCCACTGTTATCGCTGAAGGATGCTGTAAGACCACTATTTGCGCGGTGAATTCTTCGGCAACCTTTGGGGGATTATCTACTGGACCGACAACATCGCCCCTCTTAACGTCTTTCTTACCTATTCCTCTGACGTTGAAGCCTACGTTGTCGCCTGGAACAGCCTCGGACAACTGTTCATGGTGCATCTCTATGGTCTTAACTTCACCAATTACGCCCGCCGGCATGAACATGACCTTCATCCCAGGTTTCATTACGCCGGTTTCAACCCTGCCGACTGGAACAGTTCCAGCCCCTGTTATGGTGTAAACGTCTTGGACTGGAAGCCTCAAAGGCTTTTCTTTCGGCTTCTCTGGGGCTTTAAGGCCATCCAAGAGATTCAGTAATACTTCACCCTTATACCAAGGCATCTTGTCGCTTTTAGCCTTAAGGTTGTCTCCTTGGTACGCTGAAGTCGGTACGAAGGGTACCTGGTCGACCTTGTACCCGATGCTAGTAAGGAGCTTCGCCACTTCATTCTTTACGTTGTTGAATTTAGCCTCCTCATAGTTGACCGCATCCATCTTGTTCAACGCCACTATCAGGTTTGGAACGCCCATGGTCTTCGCAAGGAATGCATGCTCTTTTGTCTGAGGCTGGATGCCCTCTTTGACGGATACGACGAGGACTGCTGCGTCGGCCTGTGAAGTACCTGTGATCATGTTCTTCACAAAGTCCCTGTGCCCTGGGGCGTCGATAATCGTGAAATAGTTCTTCGTGGTCTGGAATTTCCTGTGCGCGATGTCTATGGTCAACCCCCTCTCACGCTCATCCTTGAGAGAGTCCATGACCCATGCGTATTCGAAGGTGCCCTTACCAAGCTTTTCCGCTTCTTCTCTGTATTTCTTCATCACCTGCTCGGGGACCTCTCCAAGCTCGTAGAGAAATCTACCGACCAGTGTAGACTTACCATGGTCAACGTGACCTATAAATACTAGGTTTATGTGTGGTTTTTCGGCCATTTTAGATACCTCCTCATTTGCTATATCATACAAGTTATCCCTTGATTAGAAGGATAGTAATAGTATTTGGTTTAAAACTTTAAAAAACGACTCATGCGATTATTCCATGAATTCTTCGGCCTTGGGCATCTCCTTCTTAAGGCCCTTCCGCTCTCTTACCCTGAAGATGATCTCGTTCTGCAGTTCCGTAGGCAATTTCTCGAATCCCGCATTTTCAGTGGACCAGAGGGCATGCCCCTCAGATGCGCTCCTTATGTCACCAGCAAAACCGAAAGATTCCGCCACCGGCATCTTCGACTCAATGGTCATAAGCTCGTCCTTCTGCGTCATCTCCCCAACAATGCCCCTTCTCCTCTGAAGCTCCCGGGTAACGGCTCCCATGTATTCCTGGGGCACGTCAATCCACACATTCTGGACGGGCTCAAGTATCGTAGACCTCGCTTTTAAGATGCATGCACACATCGGCCTCTTCACTGCGGGGTAGATCTGCGCTGGACCACGGTGAATTGCATCCTCATGAAGCACGGCATCAACCAACTTCACCTTCAACCTCGTTACTGGCTCGTTGGCGATGGGTCCGTTGTCCATGACCTGTTCGAAACCATCCAATATAAGCTCCATGACCTCGTCAAGGTGTTGAATCCCACGAGTCATATCAACCATCAGATTACCCTTATATATGTTTATCACCCTCCTCGCTTCCTCCCTGTCCATGCCCAGTTCCACCAGTTGAGCTCGGATGTCCTTGCTGCGGTCCTTCCGCCTGCCCTCCTTTATTTCGCCAGAGACTACGGCGTCATATACCGGCTTCTCTAAGGGCTCGACCTCGATTTGGAATTTGTTGTGCTTGTTTGGGGATTTACCTTCAAGGGGACCGAACTTATCAGCTACTGTTTCACGGTAGACAACTATAGGGGGGGATGTTTCAATGTCTAAGCCGCCCGCCTTTATACGGTTAGTGATTACCTCCAAGTGAAGTTCACCCATCCCAGACAACAGATGCTCCCCCGTTTCTTCATCAATCTTTACATTAAGCGTAGGATCCTCCTTCGCCACCTGCCTCAGGACCTCGATGACCTTGGGCAGATCCTTCATGTGTTTCGCTTCCACGGCCATGGTCACAACAGGCTCTGAGGTGTGGATCATTCCCTCAAACTGATGGATTTCTTCGGTTGAAACCGTCTCCCCTGCGAAGGCTGTCTTCAAGCCCGTGATTCCGACGATGTTTCCTGCTGGAACGGACTCTGCGCTCACCCTGGAAGCGCCCATGTACACTTCAACCTGCTGGAGCCTCTCCGTCGATTTTGCGCCGACGAGATAGACATCCTGCCCTTGGGATAACGTGCCTGAGAAGATCCTTGCAGTCGCTACTTCACCCTCTCTCTTGTCGAAGACCTGTATGTTGGTGATCATTATAGCCAGCTTCCCCTTGGAGTCGCAGTTGAGCATCGACTTCCCGATTTCGCTTTCCAGGTCGCCTTTCCATATCTGTGGGATCCTGAACCTCTGAGCCTCTGTGGGATTAGGCAGATGCTTTACCGCTATGTTCAACATAATCTCGTGAGCAGGCGCTTTCTCAGCCAGTATCTTCTGTTGATCGTTGTTGCAGTAGTCTATTATGTCCTTGAATGTGATGCCTGACTTCTTCATGTATGGAACAGAGATAGCCCAGTTATGATAGGCTGAACCGAATGAAACACTTCCTGTCTCGACGTTAACGCGCCAATCAACACCTTCGGGCTGCCTCTGCTTGATGATCTTGTTCACGTCGGAAATGATCTTGAGGAACCTCTGCTGCAACTCATCCGGCTGCAGCCTCAGCTCGTTTATGAGGCGATCGACCTTGTTTATGAACAGAGTAGGTCTTACTCTCTCCTTCAGTGCCTGGCTTATCACAGTCTTGGTCTGAGGCATGACGCCTTCGACAGCACACACAACAACTATCACTCCATCCACTGCCCTCATAGCCCTGGTAACGTCTCCTCCAAAGTCCACGTGACCTGGGGTGTCTATCATATTTATCAGGTAATCACTACCCTCATATGTGTGGACCATGGAGACGTTCGCTGCATTTATTGTGATGCCCCTCTCACGCTCGTCGTCGTGGAAGTCTAAGGCAAGTTGCTTACCCGCCATCTCCTTAGAGATCATCCCCGCATTGGATAATAGGTTGTCACTGAGCGTTGTCTTACCATGGTCTATGTGCGCTACTATACCCATATTCCTTATCCTTTCCGGTTTATCCACCAGCTTCGTAACCTTAGCCAGAATCTGCTTGTATCTACCCATTTTCACACCTATCTAGAAGACTGCGCTATCCTCTCCGTCTCCTCTTTTCTCTGGATAGCATAGCTTTTTGTGTCAGAGGTTGACGCCCAGATAATCTCGTCGGCCAGACATTCCTCTATCGTCTTCTTTGAGTTGAAGGCTGTCGCAAAAGCACCAAGAGCTATGTACTTGAGCGCGAAATCGACCCTCCTCTGCGAGGAAACATCGACTGCTTGATGGTATCGTATTCCGCCGTATATTATCGTTGTCGTCTCCTCTCTGGGACCGGAATTGATTATTGCATCAACCAAAACCTGTATGGGATTATTCTTTGTTCTTTTTTCAATGATCTCGAATGCATCTCTGACGATGTTGATGGCATTCTGTTTTTTCCCTGTGTTGCCGCCACCCCTGATAAAACGACCGGCGACTTTTTTCGTCCCCTGACCGGAGCGCATGATCTTGTTTATGAGACGCTCTATTATGTTCATTTTACTCTTCCCGAACTGTTTCCCAACCAGCCTGCCAGAACTATGCGGAACATACGTTGGTTCAAGGGATATGTATCTCTTCAAACCCTCATCCTTCACTTCCACATCCCTGAAGCTCCACCTATCAAAGAGTTTGATGTCCATCTTATCTATACTTCTTGAAACCGATTCTTAAAGCGTCCTCTCTAAAGCATCTCCTGCAGATATTCAATCCATATTTATGGATTAATCCCTTGTGGGTTCCGCAAACAAGACAGCGAAGGTTTCTCGCATCCGCTTTCTCGTTCTTCTTTTTCATTCTGAGATACTTATACCGAATTTCTTCTTAATAAACTCAATCGATTCATCCTTCTTGAGAAGACTACTTGAGGGTATCCTCTTTTTGAGTATTCTCCTCTTTTTTATCCTGTAACCTGGCAGCTCCATTGTAGTTGAGATGTTCATACCAAAGATCCCGATGTCGGGGTCGTATTTTACCCCAGGCATATCGATGTATTCATGGATGCCGAAGGAGAAATTTCCATCTGAGTCAAAGACTGACTGCTTTATTGTGTTATCCTTGGCGACAAAACTCTTTTTCAGGAATTCCTCCGCCTCTTTGCCACGGAGCGTTACCTTACAGCCGATGGGCTCCCTCTTCTTCAGATTCCATGCAGGGATCTTGTGTTTGGAGATGGTTCTGACAGGCTTCCTCCCAGTAAGCCTTCCAAGGAGTGTCTCCGCCTTAACCAGCTTCTCTCCAGAGCTCCCGACTCCAATGTTCACCACAACCTTCTCTATCCTAGGAACCATCATCGGATTCTTTTTTTCCATATTAGATCTCTATTAACGGCTTGTCTTTGCCTATGACGAATATGTAGTCCGTTAGCGTGTGAAACTCCCCTATCTCGGTTAACGACTTCTGTATCTCACTTCCTTTGGATATGGCGGCGATACTACCACTTTCAGCCCGATGCCTCCCCTTGACTATGATACCCACACTGCCTTTATCGAACTTGACCAAGTCCTTTATCTTTCTATCAGGCAATTCAAGTATTACAGTGTCTCTTGTCTTATAGTTGTCTTCATCAACCAGGATGTTGCTTCCATCATGCAGGTTCAGCTGTATGCGGCCTTTTTTAACAACCTTTTTATCAATGATCTTGCACGGCTTAATGCCCGCTTCTTCCTTCTTGATCGGTTTAAGAGTGAATCTCTTCCGAGCAGGCAATACCCTAAAACACTCATTGGTCTTGGGTATCTCGATGACGTCCATCAAACCCACTCCATAATTGGGATCCCTGTTTGTCTTACCATCCACGAGGATCAGGCCATTCCTTATTATCCTGTTCGCCTCTCGCGCATTATCCGCATACCCCAGGATGTCTCTTACAATAAGCGTGAGGGGTATGCTTTCCCCGATGCCATGCGGTCCTTTAGGTGTAACGATCCACTTAGGCTTCTTTCCGTAACCTGCTGCTAGTCTCTTGGTGTGCATTTTATCCCATCTTCCTCTCTAGGATTTCCCGCCTCTTCTTGTCTTCAAGGAAGAGGTCGACTAACATAACATTCGACGGATCTATGGCTCTTTCAATCTCTGTCCCGTCGGACTTCTTGATGGTTATCCCGCCAACGTAGATCTTATACTCCTTGGTGTTAACCCGCATGACATCACCTTGAGTGCCTCTAAATTCGCCCCTCATGACCCTTACTTTGTCCCCCTTACGAACGGACATGCTCCGGCGCTTGTATTTCTTCTTTAATTCCTCACTGAGTGTGGAGCTCACCATCTCCCTCCTACGGTGCAACGGAGCCTGAAGACGATACTTCCTCTGCTTTCCCGGCTTCTTAGATGTTATCTGCTTCATTTTTTGATCTAAAACACGACACTTGCTATTGAACCTATTTTATTCCAACGCTCAGCAGCCTCTCTCGCGATGACGGTCTTGATCTCTGTGCCCTTCGGCATTCCATCGTCGCCTACAATCACTGCAGCATTATCCTCAAACCTTATCTTAGCCCCACTAAATCGAGTAAAGGGTTTTCTCTGCCTGACTATGACGGCTAAAACCACCTGGTTCCTCATGTCCGCGCGACCCTTCTTAACGCTCGCTATTATCAGATCCCCTACTCCCGCGGCTGGCAGCCTAGTCCTGACCCCCTTATAGCTCCTGACTGCTATAATCTCCAGCTCCTTCGCCCCCGTATTGTCCGCGCAATTAAGTCTCGCCCCTACAGGCAAAGGCCTGTTTGTCTTCGCTGGAACCGCCTTCCCAAGGGGCAGATTCTTCATCACACCCAGTGGTTTAGCCATTTTTCTGCTCGGTTAGTTTCTCTACTACAACAAAGCTGACAGTCTTGCTTAACTTTCTGCACTCCATTATCCTGACGCGGTCACCAGCCTTCGCATTAATGCACGGCGGGTTGTGCGCGGGAATCCTCGACTTCGAAGACCTGTATCTGTTGTATTTACCTGACTTTATCATGTAGTTTCTCTGCACTACAACCGTTCCTTCCATCTTGTCCGACATCACCACACCCTCCAAGACGATACCCCGCGTCGAAAGGGTCCCGTGTTTCGGACAATTGACGTCATCACATGCAATTTCCTTTTTCTCGAATTTCTTCGCCATTTTCTTACATGAATCTTATCCTGTATTTCTTTTTTATCCTATCCTCGGGCCTGGAGAGCAAGAGTCTTCCATCAACCCTCACCCTGCAACCCCCCGGAAGATCTAACTCAAGGGTTATGGAGTCTTTAGGCAGCATCTTCGTCTTCTCCTGATGTTTTACCCCTATAGTATTCCTTGTCTCTCTGAAGATACAGCCTTGGCACTTATAGCCCTCATGAGTCGCGTCTACTACCTTGGCGTGGAGGCCAACCAATTCATGACGAAGGACATTATATGGTGTGATCACTTTAGAAGGATTGAAAGGTTATGCTATGTCAATCATGTCCTCAGAGAAGCCCATCCCGATCAGGATTTCCCTCATCTTGTTAAGATGGTCTCCCTGCAATTCAATGTGGTCGTTTTTTGCCGTACCACCACACGCCAACCTCTTCTTCAAATCCTTTGCAATGTTTTCCAAGTCCACATCCTTAAACCCATCAACAACGGTCACGACCTTACCATAACGTCTCTTGTCACTTCTCACTCTAATCCGCTGGCCTTCCTTCGTCATCTCGTCGCAGACGCACAACTCCTCAGGAAGTCCGCACCTTGGACAATTCATTTCTCTCTTTTCTTTAACTCCTCTTCTTTTTTGATCGTCAAAATCCTCGCAATAGTGCGCCTTATCTCTTTAGCCTTCCCTACGTTCTCCGGAACCCCGCCCGAAGCCAGCACTCCCTTGATCTTCATCAAGTCCTTCTGCAGCTCAGTAAGATTCCCATCCAACTCATCCGCCTTCATCTCCCTCATCTCACTGGCGCGCAATATTGCCATTTTAAAGATATAATACGTAATTGTCTGTATTAAATCCGCTACTTCTTCTCTATCTCTTTCTTCTCTGGTTTCTTCTTCTCTGTTTTCTCCCTGACTTCTCCCTTCACCGCAGGCTCTGCCGACTTCTTCTTTTCTGGCTTCTCTGCCTTCTTCTCCTTCTTTTCCTGCTTAGCTTTCTTTTCCTTGGGTTTAGGTCCTTCTTTTTTCTCTTCCTTCTCTGGCCCTTTCTCTCCCTTTTCCACTGGTTCAGCCACTTTGGCTTCTTCCACTAAGCTGGTTGTCACTACCTCAGCTTTCTCAACCCTCTCAGCCCCTTTAGGGATGACTGAGATCTGGTCAGGGAAAACAGCATTCGGTGGAACGATCTTGACCCTAACGCCGATGATCCCGGCCTTCAGGTAAGCCTGCGTTGAACCGACCTGGACAAGCTTCAGCGAATCCCCAGCCTTCTTCATATAGCCTTCAGAGTATTTTTCTGTGCGAGAGCGGCCACCCTTTCCAACGATCTTTCCTGATAGGATTACCTCAACGCCCCGGGCACCGGAGGTCATAACTGCACGTAAGGCTTTATAGACTACCCTACGCCTATTCATACCCCTCTCCAGTGCGAGAGCAATCCTTCTCACGACGATGTTCGGGTCGAGGGTTGGGTTCTCTATCTTCTGAACATCGACAGCTGGATTATCGATGCCATACCTTGTCTTCAATAGCTTTGTCAACTTGTTAATCCGCTTGCCCTTCTTCCCTATAACCAGCGGGGGCTTCTCAACGTACAAAATAATCCTTGTCGCAAGAGGGGTCTTCTGTATGTTTATACCTGAATAGCCCGTGCCGCTTAGTTCATTCTTCAGGTAATTCTCTATCTCAGACCTTATCTTCCCCTCCTGAATAAAATGTTTCTCCATCGCCATTCTAAGACTCCTCTGCAATAACCTGAACATTAACCAAATCTCTCACCCAGGTAGCCCACCTACCCTTTGGTTTCCTCCTTTTCCTGGAGATGCCCTTCAGGGCCTGAAGGTGAGCAATCCGCAGCTTCTCGGAATCCAATCCCTTATAGTCGGCGTTCGCCTCAAGATTCCTTAAAACACGTAATATAGAGGACGCCGCCTTCTTGGGGTATCTTCCGATATTGTCCTTACCCAAACCCCTCCTATGACCTATTCCCTTATTGAACCTCTTGAATGGTATTGTTTTCTCCAATGCTACCACAGACTCCAAGAGACTCATTGCCTCTGTGAGCTTCATCCCTCTGAGTTTGTCGCATACAACTACTGCATCCTTAAACGATATATCGAAGTTTCTGCCCATAGCCTTCACAGCCTTCGCCTCGTCAGTTGGTGTCGTAGAGTAGAGTAGCTCCATCTTTATTTTATAGGTACGAACAATGATGATCTCGTCGCTCCCACACCCGGGGCATTGTGTTTTACCGGCCTCCTCGTCAGGGCGAATTCACCAAGGTACTGCCCGATCATCTCAGGCTTAACCTCCACCCTCGTGAATTCCTTGCCGTTGTATATCATGAAGTCCAAGCCAACCATCTCTGGTATGATAGGCATATCCCTGCAGTGGGTTCTAATCGGCTTTACGGTTTTGCCTGCTTTTACAGTCCTCTGAGCCTCCCTGACCTTCATGATCAATATCCTCTGTTGGTCCGTGAAACCCTTTTTGAGAGTCCTCTTCGGTCTCGAAGGCATTATATCCACTAGCTTATCCATGGACATGACCTTCAACTCTTCAAGGGTGAGGCCCTTGTATTTAAACTCCTTTTTTGCCATTTTCAGACACCCTAACCTCTTTTCTTCCTACCCGTTCTCTTGGGTGCTATGTGACCGACCTTCGCACCAGGCGGAGTAGTGCGTGCAACCGCTGATCTGCCGTGTGGGTTCCTGCCGCCACCATGAGGATGGTCACAGGCATTCATCGCGTTTCCTCCGACTTTTGGATAGAGCTTGTTCCTGGCTTTATGGGCATAATACGCCTGACCAGCATGCGCCATAGGCTTCTCCTTTCGCCCGCCGCCAGAGACCTTACCCACCGTAGCCCTCGAATTGCTGTTTACTGCTACCGTCTTCTTTGAAGGCAATCTCACGTATGTAAGCCCCAGATCCCTTTCATGGGAGACTATGTAGGCTGATGAACCAGCCGACCTGACGAGCTTACCTCCATCACCTGGGTTTATCTCGAGGTTATAGACGAGGGTTCCTTCGTTCATCCTCCCAACGGACAGGATGTTTCCATCTTCGATGCTGGCTTTTTCCCCGATCATGATCCACTGACCGACCCTTGCACCTTCTGGAGCTATGCATATTAGTTCATCAAAGTTCTCAAGCAGGACCTTCACAATAGGTGCGGTCCTCCCGCGATCGTGGATTATGTCGATTATTTGACCGCCTATCCCCTCCCTGAATACGCCACTGTTTGGAGGGTATCTAACATCTGCTAAGAACCTGTGTGATGGTGACCTGTATCTTGGGCTTCCACGCCCCCTCTTCTGTGTTATAAGTCTCCCGCACATTTTACAGTACCCCAAAGTGTGAAGCTATCTCCTCTGCCGAATGCTTCGGATCTAATCTTATGTGTGCCTTTTTCAGACCCTTTGATGTCACCATTGTGTTCACACCCACAACCTTGACTTTGTATAGGGCCTCAACCGCTTCCTTAACGTCCTTTATCGTAGCATCCCTGCTGACGATAAATGTCAACTTGTTTTCCTTCTCCCTCAACAGGGTGGCTTTTTCACCCATCAGCGGATACAACAACACCTTGTATTGATCCATCCTCTATCCTGTGTATGTTCTTTATAGCAGATTCCGTCCAGAGAGTCAATCTACCTGAATGCGTTCCCGGCGCGAGAAGCTCAACATCCAATTCAGACACCTCAGCCACGTCCACTCCAGGGATGTTATCTGCCCCCGCCTTGATCCCAGAATCCTTGTTGACCACTATTAACAAGCTCTTCTTCCTCTTATATTTTCTACCCCTCATCTTTCCCCTTCCTGCCCTCAGATTCTTTTCCCTCGCCCTCTCAAGGTCCTCTGACAGACCGAGGGACTCAAGAGAACTGAGAACATCCTTGGTCCTCTCCAGCTGCTCGAATTTGTCTTCCACGATCAATGGAATACCCACTACGTTATCTATGAGATGCCCTCTCTCTTTCACAAGCGCCCGATCCACTGTCGCAGAGATCGCTGACTTCAACGCAAGCATGTACTCCCGCCTATTGATCTTCTTGAACCAGTCCTTACCCTTCGGCGGATGAGCCCTTCTCCCGCCCATGGACTGTGGAACCCTCCTAACCCTTCCCAGGCCGCCCCCGCCTGGCTTCTCCCTCGGCAGCCTTGACATGCCCTTGTTTATCGTCTGCCTGAAGCTCTGCCTCCTGCCCTGATACGATGCGCTTGTCTGCAATCCAGCTATGGGATATGTCGCATAGGTTTCCCTCCTCCCGGCTTGGAGTGCAACCACCGCCCTCTGGATGACATCAGGCCTATGTTCTACGCTAAACACTTCAGGCAATTCAATGCTGCCCTTAACCTTACCATCCAACGAATAGATGTTCGCCATATTACACTCCCTGCTTTGATTTCAGGCTTATGTAAGTGATCTCGAAATCAGTTTCGCCCTGCGGACGCCTCGGCTGGCTTAATCTGATCAATCTCTTAGTTGACCCGGGAACAGAGCCGCTAACAATCAGATAGTTGTTATTCACCGGCCCATAGCGCAGGAAGCCTCCCGCAGGTGTTACGTCCTTGCCCTCCCTACCAACCCTTAGAATCGTCTTATTGTACTCGGTACGAACATGATACCCCATCTGACCCGGCAACGGCTCCCTCCACAGCTTTCTCGCAGGAGTCCACGCGCCACCAGTACCAACATGTCGTCTGCCTTTATCAGCCTTTCGAGGTTGGATCTTAACACCATATCTCTTGACAACCCCTTGGAAGCCCTTACCCTTCGTGACGGCTGTAATGTCGACCAGTGTGTTTTCATTGAATGCTTCGTCAACGTTTACTTCCTTTCCTAGATGGTTTTTCGCGAACTCGAATTTTTCGGCTACTGAGCCGCCCAATGCTATCTCCATGACGTCAGCTATCTTCTTCGGCATTGCTATGAACTTAGGCTGAGTGCAGACGATCAACTTTATGTCAGACACCGAGTCCAGTTTTTTCTCCAAGTCTGTGAGTTTCTTCTCAGGTTCTCTCTTCTTCGACAGGGTCAGCCTCTTCTTCACGTCCTCCGGAACATCCTTAGCCCATGCTTCTATGAACGCTTCCTCGCCAAGATAGCCTGTTTTATACGCCCTCAACGCCACAACAAAGAGCGGCGGAGCCTCTATCACCGTCACAGGAATGAACACCTCCATGCCAGAGGTCGGGCTCTTCTTCCTATTGTCCAGTGCCAGAACATTCGTCATACCCGCCTTGTAGCCGGCGAAGCCCAGAATGCCTGCATCCGTAGAGCTAACCCAAGACCTTATCCGGGGCGTTTCCTTCTTCGCCCTCTTCCTGGGCTTATACGCCAACGAACCTGCCCTTGGCTTGTTCCTTTTAGCCATTTGAATCTGTATTAAGTGTTGAGTAAATTACTGGGAATGAAGAGGATATAAATAGACACCTCTAAGTGTTCCAGCAACAAAAGCCGAGAAACCATCTGCCGCTACCTTGCGGGGATACAACAAATAAACATGGAAATTGATGTTTAAAAATCCCTTTGCCTTTGTTGAGGATTTATTAATACAAAATCTCATATCTTAAACCTCAATACTGAGCCGATGAAAGTTCATCTTTTATGAATTTGGAGGTAAGAAAATGGGCTACGTAAAGTTTGAAGTACCGAAAGAAGTTGCTGACATGGCATTAGAGGCTCTTGAAACCGCAAGAGACACAGGAAAGATCAGGAAGGGAACTAACGAGGTCACGAAGGCGGTGGAGAGAGGAAACGCAAAGCTTGTTTTAATCGGAAACGACGTTAATCCGCCTGAAATCGTCATGCATCTGCCTATGATATGCGAGGAGAAAAAGATACCCTACCTCTTTATACCTAAAGCAGATATAGGCGAAGGCATAGGCATCCACGTCCCCTCCGCTTCAGCATGCATCGTCGAAGAAGGTAAGGCAAAGGAGCTTGTCGCCAACGTCATAGAAAAACTGAAGAAGACAAAAAAGTAAAAATGGTTGCCGCGCAAGTTGTTAAGATAATAGGTAGAACTGGGATCTACGGCGAAGTAATACAAGTAATGTGCAAGATCCTGGAAGGAGAGAATAAGGGCAGAGTCATCAGGAGGAATGTCAGATCTCCAGTCCAAGAAAACGACATAATCGATCTGAGGGAGGCTGAGAGAGAGGCTCGACCGCTGACGAAGTAAAAATGGAATGTAGTTTCTGTGGCAAAGAGATAGAAAAAGGGACTGAGAGCATTCTCGTCACAAACAAGGGTAAAGCATTCTACTTCTGCTCAAGCAAATGCGAGAAGAACCTCCTCACACTCCGAAGAAAGCCTCGGAAGATTAGGTGGACGGCAGAGTACAGGGCGGAGAAGGCTATAAGACTCAAAGCAATAGCCTCTAAGAAAGAAGCCGCTAAGCCAGAGAAGAAGGAGGCGAAAGTAGCAGAGAAGAGGTCTGAGAAAGTAGAGAAAAAAGAAGCGAAGGAGAAGAAGCCAGCAGAGCCTGAGAAGAAAGCAGAAGTTAAAGAGAAGAAGAAAGAAAAGAAAACAGAGAAGAAAGAGAAAACGAAGAAGGCGCTGAAGAAGACCTCGGAATCAAAATCTACGAAGGAGGGGAAAAAATGAGGACCTTGATCATCGTGAAACCCTGGGCTGTATCCCGTGGACTTGTTGGCGAGATACTCGGCAGGTTTGAGAGGAGAGGTATTCGGATCGAGGGATTAAAGGTTGTTAGGGTTGACAGGGAAACGGCTGAGAGGCTCTATTCTGTGCACAAGGGGAAGAACTTCTATGATAGCCTGATAAACCACATCATGTCTTCACCGATCGTTGCTTGTGTTCTGAACATACCCATCGAAGACCCTGAAAATGCGATAGCTTTGGTGCGGAAGATCATCGGCGTAACCGATCCAACAAAGGCTGAGATGGGAACCATAAGGGGTGACTACGGACTGCGGATTGATAGAAATGTTATACATGCATCGGATTCACCCAGATCAGCGGAATATGAGATACCCATATTCTTTAAAGAGGATGAATTAGTTGAGTACTAAAAATGGCGACAGTTTATGAGATACCTACAAAGATTATGATGGAAAAAACCGCCTTCGACCTGAAGGATAAAAACAAAATGCAGATGCCTGAATGGGCGAAGTTTGTGAAGACCGGAGCCCACAAGGAGAAGGCACCTCAAGACGATAACTGGTGGTGGATTAGAGCGGCCTCAATACTTCGGAAGGTCTACATCAATGGCCCAGTTGGCATACAGAGGCTAAGAACGGCTTATGGCGGTAAAAAGAACCGCGGCAGCAAGCCTGAGAGGTTCTACCGAGCCAGCGGAAAAATCATCAGAGTCATCCTCCAAGAATTCGATAAGATGGGTTTCACCGAAAAGGTCAAGGAGGGTAGGAAGATCACGCCTAAAGGACAGTCTTATCTAGATAAGATCGCTACCGACTTAGCTAAAAAATCCAAATAAACTGGAAATGCCTGATGAGCTTGAACGTCTTAGACAGGAGAGGCTTAGACAGTTGATAGAACAACAGAAGCGGTCTCAGGAGCAAGAATCCATACAGGAGAGTATGCGGGCCGCCGAGATAGAGAAACAAATAAAGCTGATCATAAGCAGGATACTGACCCCTGAGGCCAGGGAGAGGCTCTCCAATATAAAACTTGTAAAGCCCGCTTTCGCAAGACAGATCGAGATATTTCTAATACAGTTACATCAATCAGGGAGGCTTCCTCAACAGGTGACAGACGAGCAACTGAAGAATATACTCGAAAAGATAAAGGGACAAAAGAGAGAAATAAACATAAAGAAGGCTTAAGTCTTCTCTTTAGGTTTGCCCATCTCCATAAGGTCCTCAAAGCCTTCCACATTTTCCCCAAAACCAGAACCAGTTTCGCCTTCCTCGAACTCGTAGCCGAAACCGCTTATTGCTCCCCCTTGTTTGCCCCCACTTTTCTTCGATTTCTTTGACATATTTATAGCTAGGAACAATATGGCAACGGCGAGTAGGGCTACAGCCCATGTGAAATAGCTAACCCCCAAGATGGTCTGGCTCTTTAAATCCTCGTTCTCTTTATTTAGGTCGGCTATTGCAGTGTCTTTTTGCTGAATAATCACCTGTAGATCGCTTTTGTCTTTTGTCAAACCCTGCACTGTTTTATTCAGTTCGTCAACGTCCGTTATAAGCTGCCCCATGACCACCGTCAGGTTTGTTATTCCACTGCTCTCATCTGGCCTCGACGTTGCGCTTCTAAGCCAATCTACTATGTTGGCTCCAAACCTAAGATTATCGTGTCTGTACTTTACAGTATCCAGTTTATCATTCAACAACATGTCAGCGTCGCTGAGGAGGAAAACCTGCCCCCGGCCGACTAATGATGCTGCCGCAAGAGGTGGTTGGCTGCCCTTTGGGAAGGTTGGTGACTTAGGCGAATAGGTGTCGTAGTCGCCGCTAACAACAACCATCGCATCTCCTGATATCGAGATCCCATTACATTCGAAGAAAGCCAGTTGATTCAATCCCTGCACAACCAATCTTACCAGACTATTCTGTCTATCTATCCTCGTCGCAACAAAATTGGTCTTGCTGGTGACTGGACTACCTGTTGAGAAATCCATGACTGGGCTGGTTTCATCCTCTAAGGTTCCTCCCTCGTCTATGGTCATACCGAATGGTATCGTTATCTGGTTGGCGGCTGAAGTGCCACCGCATATGAAAAGACCCTTGCCATCCTGCATCACGAACTCAAAGATGGCGGCTAGCTCGTTTGCATCCAATGGACTGTTCAGGTTAGCTATAACCAAAACGTCAGGATCATAGTTATTCAAGACCTCCCTAGACAGCGGCTTTTCATATCTCGAAACAGAGTAACCCTTCTTCACAAGCTCCTCCTTGAACTTAGAGTAACCGCCCTCTATCTTGTAGTTCCCGGAGACCTTGGTTGTTTCATAAAACAACACCTTGCCTGCCGCTACAACAACCCCAGACGCGGCTATCAACAAAAAAGACACCATGAGTACGAATAAAATCCTTTTGTGTTCCATTTTCTATCTTATCTATATTCTTCTTTATCCCTTAAATACCTTACCCTTCCCTTGATACACTCACAGTCACTGTCCTGTTCCTTGGACCATCCAATTCAACAAGGATTACTCTCTGCCATGTTCCCAGGTCAAGACGGCCTTTATTTACTGGAATCGAGAGACTGCTTTGAAGCAGAATGGAACGCAGATGCGAGTCAGCATTATTATCTATCCTATCGTGTTTGTAGTCCAGGTCAGGTATCAATGCACCTAAGAAGGCCTCTATGTCGGAGACCAGACCGGGCTCGTATTCGTTAACAATAAGTGAAGTTGTCGTGTGCTTCGTAAAGATCAGTGCGATGCCTTCTCCTACTCTGTAACCTGCGACGACTTCATCAACCCCGTCGGTTATATCAATCAACTCAGTACGCTTGTTACTTTTGACCACTATCTCCCGCATCAGAGCACCCCCAGGTCTATGGTCACGTTATCATCCAGCTGGAGGACACCCATCCTCCTATTGGAAAGGGAGCCTATGTTCGCTATCCTTGTCTTGCCTATGGTATCACTCGACCCCCCTGATTCGTGGATGTGCGAGCACAACAGAGCGTCTGGTTGAAACTTTTCTATGACGGCCCTCACAGCCTTGCTGCCGACGTGCTCGCCTGAACTCCTCACATCGCATCTCGTATTATAAGGCGGATTATGGACTGCGACCACGACTTTATCATTAGTAACCCCGTCAAGCAGTCCCTCAAGTCTTTCATAGATGACTTCCTCACCCATCTCAAAGGGGCTGTTGAATGGCGTTGGGGATGATCCCCCAAACCCCAGCAACGTCGTATTATCGAATACGACGCTCTTCCCATGCAGGTTCACACCATACTCCTCAAAGACATCTAATATCGCTGGTTGGTCGCAGTTTCCTGGAATCGCCAGAACATCAAAATCAACAAACGAATCCAACACAAACCTGACCTCCTCAAGGCTTTTCCCGCTGTCCCTGAATGAATGGTAGCTTGGAAAGTCCCCAAGAATCAGTATGTGCTTGAAGGCATTATCGTCTGCGTGTTTTCTCAGCTCAAGCAGCATCTCCCTGTTACCATGAATGTCGGCGATGCAGAGGATTTTCATTTTAACGTATTTATAAGACTACGTAAAAGAACCTTATATGAGGTCAAGATTTTTTATCACCCTATCGTTCTTAATGCTTACAGTCTGTTGCATACAACAACCAGCTGACACGACAACCTCCACCATAGCTACAACGACTACTCAGGTAACGACGACAACTACGATAACAACTTCGACAACGACCACGACAACAACAACCACTGAGGCGACGACTACTACAACTACAACCTCCACCAGCTTAACCTCCTCGACACCTACGACTCTGAAGATGACGAACAGATGCCGCTCCTGCGAAGAATGCACCGAAAAACTGAATGCTATGAAGTTCCTCACAGTATACCTGGACGAAGACTTGGATGTGGAAACAGGGGAATGCATACGCATAGAGGCCTCAGGGATGAGATTCGACTGCAAGGGACACACAATCCAGGGAGACGGCACAGGCACTGGAATAAAGGTCTTAGGCAAATCTGGGAGAAGCTACACCGGAAACGAGGTCAAGAACTGCGTGGTCAAGAACTTTGATACAGGCATTGAAGTAGACTACCTAAGAGACGCGCTTATAATGAAAAACACACTATCTAAGAACACCAGAGGCCTTTACCTGTTCAACTCAGATTCATCGACGATAGAGGAAAACGAGATCACACAGAACATGGACTACGGTATAGACCTAGTGGACAGCAGAGAAAACGAGATCAACGGCAATGTTATCAGCTCGAACGGCGGGGGCATAAACGTCCAGCAGACATCATCTGGAAACAAGATAAACTCGAACACGATACAATCAAACACCTATGGGGTGTACATAAAATCCGCGGATTCGAATGAACTAAACAAGAACGAGATAACATGGAATACATTATATGGCATATACCTCTACAACTCCGTAGTAGAGCTGGAAGAAAACACCATCTGCTATAATGGGGGTAACGACATAACAGGAGAATTTTATAACGAAAGCGTCGGCAGGAGAAACAAATGCGGAAAAGACAGCGACTGGGAAGACAAGACAACAAGCGGATGCACGTACTCCTGCTAGTTAGGCTAAGATGCACTCACTGACCTTCCTCGGAACAGGCGGCGGAAGATTCGTCCTCTTAAGCCAGAGGAGATATTCTGGTGGAATCTGGCTTGATTTTGGAACAAAGATACTCCTCGACCCAGGACCTGGGGCACTGGTCAGAGCCCACCAGTTCAAGAAGAAGCCGCAGGAATTAGACGCCGTCTTGGTTTCGCATAAACACCTCGACCACTACAACGACGCAGAAGTCATGATCGAGGCGATGACTTACGGCACAAAAAAGAAGAAGGGGATACTAGCAATAAACAAAAACGCCTTAGAATACATCTCAGAATACCATCAGAAAGCAGTTACTGTGATTGTTCCAAAGCCCGGAGAAGTATTTACCGTCGAGAATATTAAGGTGAAGGCACTCCCAACATTCAAGCACGAAGAAGGTATTGGATTCAGGTTCATCACAGAAGCGGGGGTGTTAACGTATTCATCAGATACAGGCTATTCCGAAAAACTGATATATGGATACAAGGACTCAAAAATCCTTTTACTGAATGTTATCTTTCCCCGGACTAAGGCACTGGAAAGCCATCTTAACACAGAGGATGCTGCTAGGATAATAGGGGATGTAAAACCAGAACTGGCTATAATACAGCACTTCGGCACGGCAATGCTCAACGCAGGCCCGGAGAAGGAAGCCGCATTCATCGAAGAGAAAACAGGGGTCAAGACGATGGCTGCAAGGGATGGGATGACAGTCGACGTTGAAACACTAAGAACTGAAGAAAGGCAGTTGAGACTAAGTGGCTTCTGATTCAGCCTCAATCTGCGCCCTCACCACGGAGACGAAATCCATAACACCTTTAGACTTCGTTTTTCTAAGCCTCCAATCCTTAAGCTCCTTCTTCGACAAAATGGGGGAATATACTTGGTAAACCCACTTCCGTCCAAGCATCAATAAGATGGCCGCTATGCCTAAGAATGGGAGCGAAAAAAACAGGGCGCCTTCAGGGAATATGGCGAGCATCAAGACTGCCGCCAACAACCCGACTGCTAGGAAAAACATGAACCCGATCAAGTGTATTAGATTGACAGACCACGTCTTTACCAGTTGGATATCAAGGATATCAGAGTACCTTAAAAACGAATAAGACCCCCACTCCCTTACTATGCCGACTGTGGTTGCGTAAAAGTTCACAAATTTGTCGGAGTAGAACGCAATTATCTGATCCTCCTTAGGCAGGAACCTGATCATCCGCCACGCATTTAATGGCATGGTTTCTCCCAGATACTTCTCACCCCCCTTTATAAGCTGTATGCCCCTAAATAACAGGTTCTTAAATACTGCGCCGCAGTTCTCGCATACGACATGCATCTCCCCTTCAAGCTTTCTCCTGTCTAAGGAGTTCACGCCCTTACACAGCGGACAGCCTCCCCCAAACTGCGCATTAAACGACGTCCTCTGGAAATCATCAATGCCCGTAGAAATCTGATCCAGTAGACCCATCCTGTATATTACAGGGAAGTAAATCAAGAAATATCAGCTCACTCAAGGACCTTCGCCCCAAGTATTCCCCCAATGACACAAAGAACCAGGCTGGGGATCAAATGGAATATGAAAGCAAATAATAGACCAAACATCAAAGCAAAAACCATTGTACCTGCATTATATTCGTATTCAGGGAACAACCCTTGCATGAATCCCTCTAATCCAACACTTCCAATACCCAACATAACAACACCAGAAGCTATAATCGCTATTAGTATGGAAAACACGAAGGCAGTTAATGCGCCGACAATCGCGCCATCAATCAATTCCAACCGGCCCTTTTTCCTCTTAAGCAGGGATGAAGCCAAAATGCCACCTCCCAGAAGCCAAACACCGCAAAAGCATGCTTGGATGTTTTCCACAATCGGCATATAATTCATGGCGAAATATAGGATTGCTATAACAACACCGGCTACAATAGCAGGGACAAGCATGTCAGAGAACTTGGACATAAGCACACCTTGTTACATATATCCTCTACAGCATAGATACTTTTCTCTTACCGTTCACTCCACGGTCACAGATTTCGCGAGATTCCTGGGCTTATCGGGGTCGAGTTTCCTCAAGACCGCGATGTGATAAGCCAATAGATGCAGTGGGACAATATACAAGATAGGTGAGAGGATGGGGTCTATTACAGGCGTCTTTAAGGCGCCGTTCTCCCCCACAACAATAATGGAGGCGTTCCTTGCCTTAGCCTCCTGTATGTTGCTGTCCATCTTCTCCAAAAGATCGTCGTTAGGATTTATTGCAACAACTGGAACACCCTCCTCCAGCAACGCCAGGGGTCCATGCTTTAACTCACCCGCAGGATAAGCCTCCGCATGAACGTAGGCTATCTCCTTTATCTTGAGGGCGCCCTCAAGCGCCGTCGGATAATTCAATCTCCTGCCAATGTAGAAGAAGATTTTCTTGTCGAATAGCTTTTCTGCAAGTCCCTTAACCTCCTCTTCGTTACCTAGGATCTGCCCGATCTTATCGGGGAGGCTGTGGATGTCGTCTATAATCTCATCCAAGTAGTCAGCGCTGATCCTCTGCAGCTCCTTTGCAAGATAGAGGCTGAGTAATGTTATAGAAGTAAGCTGGCCAACATACGCCTTAGTCGATGCAACCGCGATCTCCGGACCAGAGTAGGTATATATTATATCGTCAGATACCCTGGTAAGGGTCGATCCTACAACATTCACAATACTTACAACATAAGCCCCTCTTTCCCTGGCGTCTTTGACCGAAGCTAGGGTGTCTGCTGTCTCACCCGACTGCGAGACCGCTATAATCGCACAATCCTTGTCTATTGTATTCACGGTCGAGTAGCGGAACTCTGAACCTAAAACGAGCTCTGAAGGTATTGAAAACCTCTCCAGCAGGTATTTTCCAACGAAACCAGCATGAGATGCGGTCCCGCATCCAAGAAAGTATATTCTCTTATAGTTTTTCAACTTCTTCGCTATTTTTTCAATATCTGGGAGCGCTTTTACGGCGTTTTTCACCGCCTCAGACTCCTCGAAGATCTCCTTTAGCATAAAGTGCGTGAATCCCTCCTTTTCAGCCTGCTTTATGTCCCACTCGATCTCATGCACCTTCTTCGTTATCTCTTCTCCTGTTTGAAGGTCCTTTATTGTGACATGATCTTTAGTCACTATACCATAGTCGAAGTCATCCAGTATCAGAACCCTCTTAGTATAGGGGAGGACTGCAGGCGTATCAGATGCTATGAACTTCTCACTGTCACCTAAACCGACAATCAGTGGGCTGTCTTTTCTCGCTATCAGGATCCTATCGGGTTCCTTGGCAGATAATACCACTACCGCGAAACTCCCCCTGAGTCTCTTCACAGCCTCCCTGAAGGCTTCCTCGAATGAGTCAACGTAAAGCTCACTTATCAGGTGAGGTATCACCTCTGTGTCCGTCTGCGACTCAAATCTGTGACCTCTCTCCATCAACTCCGCCTTCAGGTCGCGGTAATTCTCAATGATCCCATTGTGTGCCACGATGAATTCGCCTTTGGAGTCACAATGCGGGTGTGCGTTTTCCTTTGAAGGCTCTCCGTGGGTCGCCCAACGGGTATGAGCTATCCCTATCTTTGAAGTGATTGCTTCATAGCCTGATTCTTTCATCACCTTATCCACTGTCCCCTTGTTCTTGAATACTACCACAGAATCATCTGACAGGCATGCTATTCCTGCAGAATCGTATCCCCTATACTCTAGGCGCTTCAGCATCTCAAAGAGGATCTTTGAAGCGCTTTTATCCCCTATGTAGCCTGCAATACCGCACATCTTAAGAAGAATGATGATTTCAGCCCTTTAATCTCATGATGGCTTCGGCGATGTCCCCCTTGCACTCCTCCAGAGTCTTCTTTGCCTTATCCTTGCCGACTCCTGCTTGCTCAGACACCATCTCAACGTCTTCCTCGCTTATCTCCACCTCGGCTTCAACCTCCTGCACCTTGACCGTTCCCCCTGAGATGGTGAACATATCCTTACCACTGACTGTCATCTTCACTACCTCAGGGTTCTCTATGACTGTCTCCTTCTCCGGCCCGATGATTACCACAGCGGTCGCATCTATCTCCTCTGTTTTGATACCCATCTGCTTCATCATCTGCTTCATCTGCCTTGGGTTCAATCCACCTGGGAACATCCTACATCCTTATTCTTTGTCTTTGAATGCTTAAAAGTTAACATGGCAAGGGCATTCATAGCCGTTCCATGCCCAGAAGAACTGAGGAAGGGCTTGATCGAGATCCAAGATAAGATAAAAGGATTCGGCAAGATGAGGTTGGTCGAGCCAGAGAACATACACATGACGCTGAAGTTCCTGGGCGAGGTCGATGAAAGGAGATTTGGGGAGATAACTAATGCATTAGATTCGGTCTCAGAAAACCAGGGGTTCGAGTTGTCCCTGAAGGGCGTTGGCGTCTTCCCGAATAAGAGCTATGTTAGGGTCATCTGGGTCGGGGTGGACAACGGCCAGGATACGGTGATGAGAATACAGAAAAGGATCGACGACGTACTAGTTTCTTGTGGATTCAACAGAGACAACAGATTTCATCCACACTTCACCCTGGCCAGGGTTAAGTCAGTAGACAAGAGCAAGTTGGGAAAATACCTAGAAGACAATTCTGGACTGGAATTAGGCGGCTTCTACGTCAATGGAGTGGATCTTATGGAGAGCCTATTAAGCCCGAAAGGTCCCACTTATTCAGTAATCAAAACCTTCAAGTTTTTTAGTCGGACATCGAATAAACATACAAGGTAGACTGTGGGTGGATGATGGAAAAGATAAATACCGGCGCCCCCGGCCTAGATGACATGCTTGGGGGAGGGCTCGTCAGGGGGAGACCTTATCTGCTCTGCGGCGGTCCCGGTGTTGGGAAAACAATACTAGCGATACAGTTCCTCCGGGAGGGTTTACTTAATGCGGAGAAGGTCCTCTACATATCGCTCGAAGAGACGGCCGACCAGCTGAAGAACGATATGTCTGAATTCGGCTGGGATATAAGCGACATAGACGTAGTCGACACGGCCCAGGAGATAACCGAGGGAAAGATGTTTTTGAGGACGGATGAAGTTGGATCGCATCCGGAGTTCACCCTGTCGAGCCTCATAGAGGTAATAAACAGTAAATTAGACAAACAGAATATCAAGAGGATCGTCATCGATTCCTTGACCAGTGTTATGTCGCTCTATGAGAGCAAGGTGGATATGAGGAGGAATGTAATGTCTCTCATGAACTTTCTCTCCACAACAGATTGTACTACGTTGATCATCGATGAAGTAGGTGGCCTGAGCAGACTGGATTCTGTGATGGAGGAGTTCCTCGCGAGTGGGGTTATAAAGATACATACAGTAGAGAAGAAGGGGGAGATGTTACACAGTATAAGCATTGAAAAGATGCGGGGAAGCGATTTCGACAAACACATCAGACCGATGAAGATCACCAGCAATGGCGTTGTTGTTTTCCCCGAGGAGACGCTCTTTGAGTAGGCTACTGTGCTGTTCTATGGACTATCCGCATACTTGTGGGGGCTAGAAGGATCTTCTCATGGGATATCCTACCTATGTCACCGTCTATCTCAATACAAACATCCCTCAGCCTCTTTATGATATCCCTAAGCAGCACCTTGTTGTGGAGCAGTTGCTTCACATTCAATACAACTATGTTATTCTTCTCAAGCTCTCTTATCGCCTCTTCAAGGCCTCCTCCTTCATTGTCTAGATCTAGCGGCTTTATGTAGGTTATATCCTCTCTCTCGATTATCTTTCCTTCGCGGATGCTCATCTCGTTCAGATAGTCTTCTATGTCTATATCCTCCTCAACTGGCTCTTCTCGGCGGAATATTTTTCTAAAGGGCATTTTCACTCCTTATAAATTATATTTTATTGCTAATAAGCTTATGATGTTTATGGTAATTATTAAATTCTCGTATATAAATTCAACTCAACTATGAACTATCTATGTTAAGCCAATGAAAAGTTGAACAAAGTTTAAAATTTTGTTTTTGACGTCTCCGTCAGCCTATTCCCAAGTCCTGACTTTATCTTTTAACCTCTCAGACTTTATTTATTAATCCCCCATGGGTGGCTGAGGATAGAATGATTGACGAATTACTCAAAAACGAGTTAGGCGATAGAAAGATATTCAAAGACAAAACAATACTTTCACCCCACTACGTTCCATCGGAGCTGCCCCACAGAGACAAAGAGATAAAAGGCGTTACTCAGATCATAGGCCCCGCACTGAGAAACGAAAAAACAAGCAACCTGTTCATATACGGCGGACCGGGGACAGGCAAGACCTGCGTCGTAAAATACGTCATCCGCAAGATCCAAGAGTTCCTGAACAAGCCAGAGATGGTCGACGAAGGTATCCTCGTGAAGGTCGCCTACATGAACTGCAAGATAAGGAACAGCAAGTACCAGGTCCTGCTGAAGACACTCGAAGACGATGCCTTGAATGATGAAAAGCTCATGGATGCCCCCCTCAAGGGACGCTCTGAACCAAGCCTGAAGGGCATGGACCCAGCAGACCTCTACGACAGACTATTCAGGGTGGTCGAGAAAAACAATATGAACCTTATCATAGCCCTCGACGAGATAGACATGGTAAAAAAAGGATTAAACGACCTCATGTACATACTCACCAGAATAAACGACGAACTGGGTGCAGGACACGTTTCCGTGGTAGGGATATCAAACGACAGAAGGGTTAAGAACAGACTCGACCCAAGAAGCAAAAGCACCCTCTGCGAGGAGGAGATGATATTCCCCCACTACAACGCGGTTCAGTTGAGGACAATCCTGAACCAGAGGGTAGAGGAAGGCTTCCAGCCAACTGCAATAGACGATTCAATGATAAGGAAGATCGCGGCTTTCGCCGCCCAAGATGGTGACGCAAGATACGCCCTAAAGCTACTTAAAAAAGCAGGCGAGATAGCACAGAACGAAAACAAGAACGCTGTCGACATGGAAGACGTGGAATACGCGAGAAACCTTGTCGAAAAAGACATCATGACAGAGTCGATAACGCTGCTGCCAGAACACCAGCAGATAGTTATATACTCCATAGCATCACTGGCAGTCGACGGCGGGATGTATAAGAGGCTCTCTGGCAGAGGCACCGGAGACCTGCTCACAGGAGAAGTCTACGAGGCATACGAAGCAAACTGTAAGGCACTGAATCGGAACCCTCGAACTATGAGACAGTTCTCAGAATACCTCAACGAACTGGAGATGTCGGGACTCATAGCGATGAGGCTTTCAGGGAAAGGCATAAGAGGCACAACCAGGCTTATCAGATTAGGTTACCCACCCAACGAAATCAAGAGGATAGTGAGCAAAAGCCTCGGTCTGGGGTCAGATTAAATCTTCATAGATACCAAGCAGCCGCTCTACGGTTTTGTCAAGGGAGTGCTCTTTGATATACTTCAAGCAATTCTTCGAGAACTCATCCCTCCTTCCATATGCTTTACCTATCTTCTCCATAAGATCCACGAGATCTCCCTGCTGGTACAGGAAGCCCACTCTGCCGTCCTTTATCGTGTCCTTCAAGGCGAGGGCATTTGCGCCTATTATAGGGACACCACAGGCCATCGCCTCCAATGCCACAAGGCCCTGTGTTTCCGCAAGCGACGGAAAAATGAACAAGTCAAGTGAGGAATAGAACTTCAGGATCTCCTCCCTGGAGAGGAAGCCAATGAATTTAACATTCCTCTTACCTTCAGCCAATTTCTTATAATAGCGAGTCGCAGGCCCCTTTCCTGCGATTATTATCTGGCCTTCAAACTTGTCTGCTATCCCGATGAGGTCCTCAAGATGCTTTTCATATCCAAAGCGGCCGCAGAAGCCGATAACCTTGCCATCCCTTACCCCATGCTTTTTCTTAAAGGATACAGGGTTCTTGTATTTGAAGAAATCCAGGTCCACACCATTGGAAAGAACCATAACCTCTCTCACACCCTTATCCATGAGCCTCTGCTTTATGGACTCAGATGGCGCAGTAACTAGGTCGCATGAATTCAGGAGCCGCCTCTCCCAGAAATTATACAACTTCATCAAAGTCTTCTTGAGTGCCTGCTTCTTTGTTATATAATCTATGTAGTCGTCTGCCGGCGTATGATATGTCAGAACTCTAGGTATCTTATACCTCTTTGATACATAAACCCCGGCCATCGCCATCGTAAAAAGGCCATGGATGTGTACTATGTCTAAGTCCTTGGCTTTCCTAGATATCCGCGTCGGAAAAGCTATGTTATAGCCTTCATAGAATTTGAACTCCACTGACCTGAAGGGGTACTCGTTCTCCCCTGGAGTGTGACTGCTCCCGGGGTAATATATCCTGACTTCATGATGTTCTTGAAGCCTTTTAGCCCACGCATCTATCGTGTAAGTGACTCCGTTAACCTGCGGAAAATACGTGTCAGTGAAGATGCCGATTTTCATGTTGTATTATAGTATCCTCTTCCGCTTAATTAAATAGCCGACGCATATTCCAACCACCAGAACCAAGACAATCACCAGCATAAGCTCGGCATACGGCACCTCTACTACCCCCGGGATCTGCGCCAAAGTCGTTGTTACATTACCCATCACATCAGAGGTCGCATTCCATGCTGAATCAGGGACATTCTCCAACACAGCCCCACCAGCCTCCTTCATCATATAAAGCTCCTCATCTGCGCGCGGTGGCATGTGGGCAAGCGTCGTCGACACCTTATCCGCTGCCTGCATTATTCCACCTGTTCCGAGAAAACCAACATTCTCTCTGGCTTCTTCAGCGATGAAACCCAGGCTCACAATCGACTGCAGCCTGGCTAGGAAACTGTAGACCGCCGCGAACAACGCCAGAACAGACACCGTCAAGACAATCCAAACCCTCTTTTCATGAGGATTCAGTATCTTCTCCCCCTTGGATGTTAGCCTATAATATTTCCACTTCATGCCCTTATCCAGCTGCTGTATCAAACCAGCTGAAACCAGCTTATCCAAGTGCTCCTTTATGGTCGAAGGAGCCATGTCTAATTCAGTGGCTAGATCGGTCAAAGTCAACTGAAAGCGTTCATCCAACTTCTTCAATATGCTGACCCTTGAGTCAATAGCCAAGGCCTTAAAGGTTTCCCTGTCAAGCGTGATCTTATCCTCCACTCCTCTCACCCATCCTGCTCCACAGCAGGACTCCCGCAGATATTATTACTACGGAAGCCACGATTATTACTGTCTGAGAGAGGATGCTAGGTTTCTCCCCTCCAGACAGGGTCGAGGTCGAGGTGCTAGCCGTCGTAGGTATGACAATAGTCGACGTTGTAGACCCCTCTTCTCCTATGTCAAAGCATTTCCCCCCTATACAGAGCTTCACTTCCTTACCTAAAGACAGGTATCTTCCAACTTGAGGATAGTCTCTGACCATCTGAAAGTAGCTCTCACTTCCATATGCTACATTTTCCGTATCCATCTCAGGCGAGTATTCGTTGTCTACCCAAACACCATCCTTTAGGTAGAACACCTTAGCGCCTACAGACTTCACACTCTCAGAACCGCTCTCATAGACTTCAGAACCCTTCAAGTCCTGCATCTGCTCTGCTGAATGCACCGCATCAGCCCCAGTTGTTGCCTTAAATGATACACCTCCGAGAATGTCGTAAAGCAGGTTTCTTGTCTCCTCCATCCTCACCGGTTGCCCGTACTCAGTATCCACTTCCACTAGGAACGAAGTATATGGAGTCATTATCCCATACCTCAGGCTCAACCTTATTATCTCGTCCACAAGTTCCTTTTCCTCTCCATGCAATCTGATCTCATCCAGGAGGAAACCAATCTTCCTCGTAGCCCACAGCCTGGGGATGAAGTCGTTCCCAGAATCCTGCCCAGGGAAGGTCCCCTCATAGGTGAATTTTTTTTCTTTCACACCCACCCTCCCGCTTAGAGTGATCAATGCATCACCGCTCCCAGAATATCTCCCAAAGAGGACCAGCTGCGAGCCCCTGAACAAATCCGAGAGTTCTTTCGGATAAATGTCCTCCACGTCAACGTTCCTGAACTCTATCTTCAGATCTGAGAGAACTGGGCTCTGTATCTTTGTATAAAAAGAGGATACTTTCACCTCTATGTCCTCCTCCGGCTTCACGTACTCCGATAAGCCCTTGTTCTGCCCTGAGACCTGATCCAGTAAATGCGTATTCACGTCATAGCCTACACCAAAGACGAACAAACGAGTATCCTTCTTGTTGGCGTCGCCGACGTTATCCAATATCTTGCTCACCTCTGTGACTCCGACTGTTGGCCGCCCATCCGTCAAAAACACTATAATGTTTGGTTCCCCGTCCTCGTCCATCATATCCAATGCAGTTAACAAGGCCTCGTTGATGTTCGTTCCACCCATGCTCCCCATCCCATCCACAAAGTCCAACGCATCCCCTACATGCCCCGAGTCCGCTGAAACCATCTCATCGGAGAACGTGCCTATGTTAGACTCAAAGGTTATTATATTAAAACTGTCTCCCGTGTTCAGGTTGTTTACGCAGAACCTGAGGGCGTTCTTGGCCTGCTCGATCTTTTCGCCAGCCATGCTCCCTGAGGTGTCTATGACGAAGACAATATCCTTCGCAATCACCTCCTGTTGATCGTAGGTTGGAGCAACCATGAGCATGAAGAATCCGTCTTCTCCAGACTCTTTGTAAGTCAAAAGATTCACGCCGAAGTCTTCATCAGAGATGGTATAGTATAACTCAAAGTCTTTTTCAGGTAAGACATCCGATACTTCATAGCTCACCTCCGCGTTGTGTTCATCTATCCTTTTAACTGAGATCTCGTGTGTTGGAGAATATATTGCCTTAATGGGCTGCCTGGATTCCAGCTTCACCGTGATCAGGACGCTCTCCAAGGGCTTGGATGAGAATCTCTCCGTCTCCAGAGGATAGATGTATCTGCAGACACCGGAATCACATGTTATAATCTCTTCATAGGATAGCTTGACTCTTTTCTCTCCTGGAACGTTGCCTTTCTTCGCCGGTATCGGATAGACTCTCGCCTTGAACATGTTCCTGTCCACGTACTCCAGCAATGCGGGATCCTTCAGCCGCCTCACAATACTCTCATATATCTCCCTGGCTTCATCCTTCTCCAACAGTTCTCCCACAAGCTCTTCATCGTCTACATACATGGAAAACTTGGATATGCTGGCTCCCTCAGGTAAGGGAAAGATATAGGTGCCTTCCAGATCCCTGTGGAATTCGTTCAGGAACATCTGGTCTACCTCTGTCTTAGTGTATTGGTTGTCTACCTCGACATTAACGTGGTGGTATTTTATCGCTAAAGGAGGTACGTGCGGCACCTCCGGAATCGGCTCCGGGATAATTATGCCGTCAGAGGACACCAGTTCCATGGTAAAGGTCATGCATAGTATCAATACTAAAGCTACTCCATAGGACTTCATCTAAACCACCTCCAAAAAAAATAGAGGATAGAGGAAAAACCCCTCTACCACCTCTTGTATCTTATCGTATAGGTCAGTTTGGTTTCGCCGTCCTTTTTCACGGGCACACGCCACCTTATCAGGTTGTTGGATTCCTTGCTGTGTTTATGGCTTTCCTCTATGATTTCCCAGTCTCCGCCAGTTCTCTCCAGGACGGTAACAACGATGTCTTCCTCCTTATGGTTCCTCAACGTGATCTCCCAGACGTACTCGTACCAGCCTGAGAGGATGTTCATGTCCATCTGCTTTCTCTCACCGACTATGTCGAACGCCTGCCCCATTAGAAGCCTGATGGTTTCATCCTTCGGCGTATGGTCTATGGAGTCCTCTCCGATGAACTGCAACTTATCCTCTGAGTCTTTCTTAAACACTCTCACTGTTCCCTTCGGTAACGGGATCCCGAGATTGTTTTCTTCGCTGTTGTCGAAGTTCAACATCACGTCGATCTTCTTTTCTCCGCCGCTGGACCAGCTGCTCCCATACCACCACCACGACCGTATGTCATCGTAGACGTATTCTTTTTCCACTGCAATGTCATTCGAGCTCAGCAATGAGATCTGCTTCTGTTCATTGTTCTTAAGCGTAGTCTTCCTCTGCAGGTCATACATGTGGTACTCAAACAACGATTCCTCCGTGAACTGCGCAGCCTCCGGTACCGCAGACTTTGAATACATAATCTCCCTGTCAAATGCTCCCCCAGCCAGCACACGATTCACGTCGCCTGCCACCAGTTTAAGTGCAGTGTCCTTGAAGGTTGTGCCTGCGTTGTTGGTTATCGTAACCCAACCATTCAAATCCAACTTTGTATCATCAGCATTCGATACAACCACGTAGTCCGCCTTCCAGGTCATCCCAGAGGTCATATAGGACAGCTCCAGTGTGTGATTCTTTGACTCCTGGCTTTCTATCAGCCACTGCAGCGTCGGCTTCGTGATCAATCCCTCAGGCAGCTCAGGCAGAACCAGATCATTCACTGAAACGATCTTTATCTCTCCAGTCTCATCCTTCAGTATCAGTTGGTTTCCGCTGAAGCTCAACAGTGTTCCCTTGATCATCTCCTTACTGTCTCCTATTATCTGGTAGGCTGTTATCTCCTTATCTACGTATTTCTGCAGTATCTTGTCCCTATTAACCAAGTCATATTGGAAGTTCTGCTCCAATACCTCGATGTTCCCGTTAATCGATTTCAGTCGTACACTGGTTGTATCTATACGCGAAGCCACCCCCTCATAGAGCACGTCATTTATTCCAGCCGACAGATAATTGGTCCGATATTCTTTCACAACGCCTAAGTCTGAGTTGTAGATTGTCACCTCCAGTTCCTCGGGCTCTGACTGAATCCTTATCGGAGCATTCAGCAACGTCAAAGCAAGCCCAGTTGAAATCAATAAAACAAAAACCAATCCAATCGTCGTCTTATTCGTTTTCATTTTAACCTCCAAACCACACATATTTTTATTTACTATTTTAACAGAGACTATATAAACCCTTATCGATTTACTTCGGCACAGACCGAAACAATATAAAAGTCTGTGATTACAAACCACAAACTTTTTAAATATGTTTGTGGTTATTAATAACATGGAAACCAAGATTTTGGAGAATATCATAAAAGACCAGAAGAGGGAGATAGAAAGAAAATTTAAAGAAGAAAAAATCCTGAAACGAGAATATGTCAACTACACAAGAAAATTCTTAGAATACCCAAATATACTCGCCATTCTGGGCGTTAGAAGAGGCGGAAAATCCATTTTCTCCCTCCTGTTGTCAAAGCAGTTTGAAAGAGGGAAAGAAAAAGCAGCCTACATAAATTTTGACGATGAACGGCTCATATGGGCTAAAACAGAAGACCTCAACAAGATACTGCAGGTCTTCTATGGACTATACGGAGACGTTAAACTGATAATCCTAGACGAGGTCCAGAACATAGAGGGATGGGAGCTCTTCGCAAACAGACTTAGAAGAACAAAAAAAGTCATAATAACAGGCAGCAATTCGAGGCTATTAAGCGGAGAATTAGCCACACATCTAACAGGAAGATACATCGACCATCTCCTATACCCGTTCTCCTTCAGAGAAACACTGGACTTCAAGCCCGACATTGGTCTAACAGAAGACAACGCAAAGATCAGAAAAAAACTGCAAGAATACATTGAAGGCAGTGGTTTCCCAGAATACAGAAAATTCGGTTCAGAAATTATATCAAGAATATATCGCGACATAATAAGCAAAGACTGTATAAACAGATACAAGATCAGAGATGAAGAAACCTTCAGGGAGCTTGCAAACTACCTAATATCAAATTTTTCAGGTGAATTCACATACTCAAAACTTTCAAGAGTATTTGGGATAAAGGACGTCCATACAACAAAAAACTACGTGAGCTATATTAGAGACGCATTCCTTATCGTGGTTCTCGAAAGATTTTCACCAAAGTTAAAACAACAGGTTATAGCCCCAAAAAAGGTCTACGCAGTCGACCAAGGATTATGCAACTTCATTAGCTTTAAGTTATCCAAAAACCAAGGGAAAATATTCGAAAACATTGTCTGCATAGATTTGTTAAGAGAAAAATCCGTAAACTCTCACGTGGGGGTCTACTACTGGAAAGATCATCAGGGAAGAGAAGTCGACTTCGTTGTAAAAGAAAAGTCAAAGATTAAGGAACTAATCCAAGTCTGCTATGACATCGAAGACTTGGAAACAAAAGAACGAGAAATCAATGCCTTAATCAGAGCAGGAGAAGAATTAAGATGCAACAACCTAACAGTAGTAACAGACGACTATGAGGCAGAAGAAACCACTGAAAACCAAAAAACAAAAAGAAAGATAAGATTCATTCCCCTATGGAGGTGGCTGCTAAGAGAAAAATTATCGGATACTATCACTCCAATTCTACGATAAATAATGAGCCTTCAGGGAATGGAGAAACCCTAAGAAATAACACGAACAGGTAAGCCTTATCGGTTTAATTCGGCTTAGACCGAAACAATATCTCCTGTATGTGAATTTATTTACGGAATCCCAGTCCTTAATGATATGGAATACAAAACAATAGAGGCCAAAATACCCAAAAAGCTTTATGAGAACATCGAGGAGAGGATAAAACTTGGCTTGTATGACAGCGTCGACGATGTTGTCAGCGACGCTTTGAAGAAGATGAGCGCAGAGCAAAGCAGAAACTTCCTGAGGAGACTAGCGAAGCTGGCAATGATATCGGAGAAAGACATGTTGAGAGAGTTAGAGAAGGTAAGAGGATGAGGAAGATCAGGATATTCGTTGACGGCAACATACTCATATCTGGAACATTCTTTTCCGGCTTAGAGAGCAAATTACTTAACCTTGGCGGAGTTGAGCTTATCACAGCCGACATCTGTGTCAGCGAGGTTACGGAGGTCGTGAGGAGGAAATTCAAGGACCTCGGCACTGAAACACAAGTCGCCGCCTTGGAAGCACTCAGCAGATCATTGATTGGTGTGACAATCATCCCAGTCCAACAATACAAAGAAAAAACAGGAAACGCCAAAAAACTCATAGACAAGAGAAATGACCAGAGAGTTCTTGCAGCCGTTTTATCCGTCAGACCAGACTACTTCATATCCGGCGACAGAGATTTCCATAATGAGGAGATCAAAACAAAAGTCAATCTGTCCTCCACCAGACAGATTCTCAAAGACCTGAATGCAATATAGCCGATCTATCAAAGAGCTACTACCAAAGAAGCCTACAATCGTTTCAGCGGAAACTTATTAAGAACTCTCACTCAAGTATTTCGAAGCCTGTGACTTCTATACCTTCTCCCATATATGTTCCTTCTCTCATATACCCTCTTAGCTTGGCTCTCTTTCCCTGTTCTTTCCATAATCTCTCGAAGACCTCGATATTTTCAGTAGTAATAACGTATGTGACATCTTCGTCTGTTATAATAACTAGTCGATTAAAAGGTTCGTTGCCTATTACGGCGATCTCACCCCCCACAGTAATCTCTCTTTCTTTAATCGTGAACTCGTTAGAGTAGACCGTAAAAGTATCATATAATCCAACATTTCTCTGACAGGATCTACCAAAACTTAATTTAAGTCTATATCTGCCAGGATTTAACGATTCTCCAATAAAATCAGTAGGCATCCTGCTAAAGTTTATGTCTTCTACTTTGCTAATGCATTCCAGAGAACGCAGGCATTTTGCCGCAGTAGCATCAGCTGGAAAATAATGCCATTTAACATCTCCCCATTCATTATTCTCAAATCGCTGCAAAAAAGGCACTGAAGACTGCTGTTCTTCCTGGTAATGATCTCCTAAATCATCAGCACATCTTCGTTGAGTTAAAAATACATCTAAGCTACTGTTATTCTTTATAGTAAAGCTAATCTCTTCACCCTGCTCATACTCGGTCTTGTCCGTGGAGACGGTTACTCCCTGGTCTTGAATGCTGCAGTTACATAATAGCAATAGTTCTTCTCCGGTTTTGTTCAATTTCTCTGCCCGACCATCCAAATACCTTAGAGTATCCGTCAGATTCCCTGATCTTTCAGCATAATAACAGATGCCCTCACATAGAGGTATCTTTTCTACAGCACATTGACCTTCCCTGCAAACAGGCAGATCCTCGGTTAAAGGATAAATGCAGCTAGCAAGCGGACAAGAAACTCCAAAGCATTTAATAGTCTTAGTTAACTTTATGAAATCCGCTGACCCCTTATTAACAACATCGGTGTGACCTCCGCATAAGCAGCAGCAACCATCACACACCATTACGCAGTCACTATCGACCGAACAGGATTTTTTATCCGTAACGCACCCACTCAACAGGATGAATGCACTTACCAAAATTCCAACCAGGATTTTGTATCTCATCGCACCAGTAAATACTTTATTAGATAGATATAAACCATTATCGATTTCTTTAGGCTGAAACCGAAATAGTAAACCATGCCGACTGTTGTTATTGACACGAATCTCATAATTGCAGGCAGATGGAAGAAGCAGAGCAGCTCCAACAGGATAATAGATATGGTGATAGAAGGGGAACTCGACGCCGTGTATACTACAGAGGTGAAGGATGAGAACCTTTTCATCCTGGAGAAGGTCAAGGCTCCGAAGGACTACTTGGATAAGATCCTGAGGTTTTACAGGCATTCAAAGAAGGTTTATCCAGATAGAAAAATCACCGCATGTAGGGATAAAGCAGATAACAGGTTCCTGGAGGCTGCTGTAGCAGGTAAGGCAGATTACATCATCACCAGTGACAGACATCTTCTGGAACTGAAAGAATTTGAGGGAATAAAGATCCTGAAGCCCGGGAGCTTTGAAAGAGAATTCATGTAGTGCAGGTGTTGTTGACGCACTTGCAATCGCTATCATCTTGACAGATAACTGGCGGGCATGGCTCATCACAAAAATCCGGGCAACCGCAACGCTCATATAACATGATTAATCCCAAGTTTTCTCTATGTATAAAGTTCGCACAACCAGTGAATTGGTGCAGGCATATGCAGTCACTTTCAGTCTCGCAATACGTCTCATTCTCTATGTATTCAATCTTCGGGTACTTAGTGAGAATTTCGCCGGATGTTGCATTGACTGCTATTCTAACTGCCATCGAATACGTTGAATGCCAGCTTTCTCCAGTCCAGTAAGCAACGAGCCAGTTATCGTTCTCCGTCTGTATGCACTTACATTCTCCCCCATAGACTTTTACCTCTGCACAGCAATCCTGAATTGCGGTCAGATTTGCATCAGGATATAACTTCAGAAACTCCTGGACTTCCTCGGTTGCATTGGCTATGGATATTGCTTCCTCAATTGTAATCTTTGACTGAGTGTAATTGCATTCTCCTCTGTAGAACGCCCATTCCTCGCACTCTGAGCCGTCTGGGAATACGCAGACTCCATAGCTGCCGTTTTCGTCAGTCCTTATCTCCAACCCAAAGCCCTGCTCCTCGCAGTAGACCGAGGCAGGATTAGATAGTCCTGTAGTAAGGTTCTGCATGCATTCCATGTAGGCAGTATTATCCTCCCACCGGCATCTCCCGTCAACGCATCTGCAAGACGTGAGCCTTAAGCAGTCATATTCTGGCCGGTATTCGCAGGAGGTTATGATATCCTTAACTATTTCCTTCAGGCCGCAGACCTGGCCCGAGCAGCCGCCTGTTCCGCAGTCTGAGTCGTTGCTACATTCAGGAGGCTCCTCATATACCTCAACGCATCTGCCATTCCGGTACTCACATCCTGAGACATTATATTGTTGAAGACAGTTTATTCCACAGATTCTGCCGGTCTTTTCCTCCGGGGCCTCCCCTTTCAGGTAACACTTGCAGTCGCATAAGCTTAGATAGCAGTTACCACAGCCCCAGACGCACTTGTTGTCTATGCACAGCCAGTCGCTGGTACAGTTCACATGAGGCTGGCCCTCACAGTCTCTTGGAAGATTACAACCCTCCCGCTCAACGCAGCCCAAAGAGAGTATAGATGCCAGAAGTAAAAGACACAGTATTCTCTTCATCCTCGGTTACAATATTAGAGAAAGAAGTTAAAAGGTATCATACCTTCAGCTTAGATACTACCCAGAGGCTTATCAGGGCTGTCAGAAAAATCACGCCCTCGATCACTGGGACGGAATATCCAAAACCAAGCATCGCAACCGCCAGGGAATCAACAAGCGAATGGAATAATATCGCTATTAGGAGAAATATCTTTCTGTTCTGGATGAAGCATTGCAAAACGATTAAGGTAAGAGCCAGGTGCAAGACTATAGTAAAGACTCTCTCCATGGCACCGAAGAGCGGATCGTACCAGTTTATAGCTGTTATCTGTTCCTTTGCCTGCTCTATCTGCTCCAGCTGCTCCTGGCTAAGTTGGCCGGTTGCGTTCAAACTCTGCATATCCATGTTGGGGAGAACGATCACATTTATCAGGGAGAATATCACCAAAATTCCGACAGCGAATGATTCGACACCTCCCCAGCCGGCACCGAACATAAGGCCTTCTTTCCACGTTCTCGCCTTCTTTATTATGTATCTAAAGCTAAGGTATCTGCCGATCTCCTCGAAAAGCCCCGCTAAGATACCAAGGAGAGCAGCATTTAGCAAGATCATCTCCGTCTGCGGCAGCTGGAGCAGAAGGGATTTTGCAGGATCATTTATCAACCAGAGAAATCCTATGTGCAGGACCTGGACTGCGATAAATATCAATGCCCCCCAGCCTGCCAATTTCCAGCTTGTCCTGAATTTTCTTATCAGGTAGTAAACCAGCAGCAGAGGCAACATGATGTCGACCAGGATCGCCAGTATGAATGCTACTATCAGTGCCGTGTCCATTTTTCCTTGGTTAGATCTTCGTAGATCCCCTTCATTTCGCGTTTAGGATATTAGAGAAGGAGGTTAAAAGTAGGCTATGCGATGTATGTTGTATCTGATCTGGCGAAGTCTCTAACCAGCTCTACTGGCGGAAACTCCTGAGGCATCCAGCCGTATTCGGGATATATGAGCTCGGGAAGAAAGCTGCCCATGTCAGCCGCCAACCCTGTGACCTCATGTTTTTCTCCGAATATTTGCCGGCTGATCTCGTAGGTCCTTCTCCTGGTCAATCCTTCATCCACTAGGCCGAGACTGTGCAGGTACTCATGTAGGAGGACATGGAAGACGTATGGCTTATAAAGCTCGGGCTTCTTCTTCACTATCCTGTCCAGCATGGTCCTATTCACGACGATTATGTTGGAATCCAGGGGATAGAAGGCTCCTATGAATCCATGACTGCCCACACCTAGTTCAGAGAGTCCTAACATTAGACCAGCCCTGGACCTGCCTGTTGTCTTCCTAACCGCTTCCTTAACCAGCTCGAAGACATCCGACAGCGAACCGGATGACTCCAGTTCAGCAAGGAATTCTTCCATAGAGTAAATAGCGTATCGCAGGTATTTAAATTACGACAATCGACGAATTCTGTTCTTATCCCAAAACCCTTGCAGAAGAATAATCATTATGGCATTTAGGGATATAGATCTTGACGTACCTGAAATCCCCTGGAACAGTAAGGGTTTTATTGTAGGTGGATTTAGGAGTCCATGTCTCCTGAGTCACCTTCGAAGTATGGAATAGACTCCAGTCCTCCCCCCCAACTGAGTAATACACATACATAGTAGACGTGCAGCCTTCATACTGTCCCGGCCTGTATTCTATCCAGACATTTGAATCCGCATTAAAGACACTTCCGAGGTCGTGGACATGCGACTCCAGATAACAACAGCAACAATCCCTCACATAGCCCTTATCCCCTGGAGGCCAACCACAATTAAGCGCGGCACTTTCAGGCTCAGACCAACCCAACCCATTATTACAAACATCAAAACCGACATCATATTCCCTCGGGGTCGTATCGATCCTGCACACCCCGTCATCGCAGATGTATCCGCTTCTGCAACCACAGTCCTGAGGACAGATTAGGCAGTTTTCATCATCATCGCACAGCCTATCACCGCAGTCCTCACTTCTGTTTTTCTTGAGGGTTGCTGCAATTATTACAGAATAGGGGTAATCGTCATTCCAGGAATCGCTTATCTCAATTGAGGCTATTCCCTTATCCCTCGGATTCTGGAATCTCAACTCATACATCTTCGCATTTCTACCCCATGAATCATCTGGTCTGCAAGGATTCCCCGTCGCAACATGAACAATCTTATAATTGTCCTTCTTGTATGATGCGGCCGCAGAATTGTCCCAGTGTATATCTCCAGAGACAGTGAATGATGTTAGATCTGCATAATTGAATTTAACAGAGATAGTTGTTACACCATTATTCTGGGTATTGCCGATATTCCCTTGAGCGTATAGATGAACCTCTGAAAAGCTGCCGTTTATGGGTACCAGAACCCTTGAGTCGTTTCTCAGATCCATAATCCCATAGGATGCCTGATATAGAAGCGGGTTGTCAACATCGAAAGGTATTCCATTTACATTAATTACTCCAGAAAAACAATTCGTTCCTGGACCATCACCCTTGAAGAATCTATAGTCTTTCCTCAAAAGCCAGAATTCAGTGTCCTTCTGGGTCCATGGATCGAGTGAGCAGTCCTCTGGGCAGATAAGCTCCTCTTGGATCTCACAGACCTCATTTCCACACTGTGGACTGTATTCAACACATCCACCATCATCACAATAAAAATTTGACTTGCACTTACAATCACTGATGCAGTTAAGACAGTTCTCATCCTCATCACATAATCCATCACCGCAGGATGGTTCTTTCTCACATTCTCCGTCGTCGCAGACGTATCCGCTTCTGCAACCACAGTCACTTGGACAGTTCAGGCAGTTCTCTCCAGCCCCACAGTATCCATCACCACAAGGCTTTTTAAGATAGACCGACGACTCAGTATCTTCATAATATACATAATCAGTTTCTTCAGAATAGCCCTCTTTTGCTATCTCCAATTTTAGGCTCCCCAGGGGAAGACCCTCAAAAACAACCTCGCCCACATCATCCGTGAAACCTACAACAACCAGCTCACCGTCGTAGCCACTATATACTCCAACACTGGCATTGTAGACCTCATCATGAGTCTCGTAGTCCAAAACCCTGACCGTCAAAGTTTTCTTATCCCGCCAAGTCTTTTCTTCCCCGTTCAGTTCCACTGAAAAGATCAAGTCTACAGCCCTCTCCCGTACATTGTCGCCGTCAATTCCTTTCGAGTACGCCATAACAGTGACGCTATAATCCCCCACCCCCCTCTCCAATACCATCATAGACGCCATAGGTATCATAGAATAACCAGAGGACTGTTCCTTAAGGCAGGCTTCCTTACCGTCTCTCTCCACGACTGTTCCCTCAAAGCAGAAATCAGAGCTAGTAGCCTGATTCTGTGCAAATAATAGGTAATCGCCTACTTCGTCTCCTAAAACAAAGGCATAGATCAGTTTATCCTCGCCAGACTCTAAACCACTCATCCACCCCTCAGCATACACTCGTCTATTAGATCCAATCTTTTCACTGAAGTCAACGGCTTCTTTAAGAAAATCCCCGAAACCCTCTGCACCATAGCTGTTACCTAACAGGGACGTGCAGTCCCTTACGCCACTGTCACGGCTCCAAGAATAACCCTCCTGGAAACCCATGACGACCACTCCACTGGAGTACTCCCAAGCACAAAGCGGTTCAGAATACCCACCCTCTGACTTGATAACATAAAAGGTCTTACCGTCCACAACCTTCTCTTCAACCTCTAATTCTGAATCAGGGTAGGAATAACCAAGGGGCAGCTTCGTGAAAGCCTGGATTAACTCATTTATACCCTTTCCTGTCTCTAGATAGAGGATATAGGCTGTTGAGTCATCTTCATAGGAAACAACAGCCATATTAGCGTTTTTAACATCCCTTAGGTATCTTCCACCCAACATTTCGCCAACGAGGGAAGACAGCTCCTGAAATAAATCCCCGTGAGCCCGTATATAGATGACGCTCTTAAGACCGTCATCTGGAAGATAAGTCAATAAGCTATAATCGATGCCTTCACGGGTAGTAAAAAAACCAGAAAGATATAAGATAGAAATGATTCCAACGACGGCTAAAAACAAGATCAAATTTGATGACGTCTTATCAAGACCCGATTCCTTGATCACGGCTTCTGTCATCTTGAAAAGATATTAAACGTCTGTTGTATAAATACCTTTGGTCAACAGGCCTCTGTAGATTACTGATGGTAGTAGAACGCTAACCAGCAGGCTTTCTATAAATAAGAGAGAAACCCATGTTTCAGGTATCCTGGGTAGGGTTCCATAGACGTAGTCTGAGACGTCGTTGAGGACGAAGAATAAAGCGACTAAAAGGGTTGATGAGCGGGTTGGACGGAACAGGTTAAGAAGAACAAGAGACTCCAAAGCCATGCCAACGTGCATCGGCAGAATCAAGCCATATACAACAGGATTGATGGAAAAAAAATAATCAAAATGCAATAATACGACAATAACCGTCCAGACACCGTACTTGAACAGACCCACAGAGGTTATGAACTTCAACACGTCAGGTAATGGTCTGCTCAGTAACTCAAACAAGAGGATGATCGCGAATAAGAGAACATAGAGCGGGCAGTCAATGACAACCAGCCACAGCCACTGAGGGGTTTCATCGAGCTGAGGCATATAGTAGTAGACACCAAAGAGGAAGCCAAGGAAATTCAAGAGGATCAGAAACAAAAGAAGAGGCTTGCTCTCAAGTATTCCCTTACCCAGATAGGAGATCATTTTTTTATCTCCTTAGCCGGTACGCCGCCAAAAAAAGAGTTGGCTGGAACGTCCGTGTTTACGAGAGAGCACGCTGATATCCTCGCATTATCACCTACCTCAACCCCAGGCAGAATTAAAGCCTTCGCGCCTATTAGAACGTTCCTTCCAATCCTAACCCTGCCCTTCCGGAGTTCATCCACGAGGAACTCATGCGCAAGGATCGCTGCATTATAGCCGATGACGGAGTTTTCGCCCACCTCTATCAGCTCCGGGAAAAATATGTCGAAGACAGCACCCAAGCCGACTGAGACGTTTCTCCCAACTTTGATGCCTATAAGCCTGTAGAGCATGTTCTTCAGCTCCAGAGAGGGGATATACCTGCAACCATATATCACAAGAAAATTAAGGACCACCCTGAGGGGGTTTCTGTAAACATACCACCTCCTGAGTGGATTCACATCCCCGCTTTTACGGATTTCAAGATCCCTCATTTCAGTCTATGCGCTAAGCAGATCCTCGTATATGCCCTTCAGTTTCGCCCCAACCTGCTGCAGAGAATGCTCTTTGACCATCTCGTGGGCGTTGTCCGCCAGTTTTTTCCTCAGAGACTCGTCCTCGAACAGCATCCCAAGCTTCTGCTTAAATTCCTCGTCTGTTCTCGCCTTCAAGCAGTCAACGCCGTCCGTCAGCCAGTTCTCATATACCGGGATGTCTCTCACGATGATGGGTCTCCTGCAGGCAGCCGCTTCCAGGATCACAATACCCTGGTTCTCGCAGAAAGAAGGGAAAAAGAAGACGTCAGTGCCACAGTATGCTGAAACTATATCCTCTATGAAATTGATGAATGTTACATTCGATGGAGCGTCTTTCACGATCCATGAAACCTCCGGCTCCTCCAGGCGCACGTACCGTCTTCCAACCCATATGAAGCGGTTGCTGAATTCCCTGGCAACATTCACATACGTCTTAATGCCTTTGCGGATGAACAGGTGGCCGACGCATAATGGGGTAATACTATCCAATGAATACTCATTTCTGAATTTCTCTCTTTTCTCCTCGGAGAACTGGAACTTGTTCAAATCTATACCATTACTTATCGGCACAATTGGTTTCTTTATCCCGTACCTTAGCAACACATTCTTGGTGTACTCTGAAGGACAGAGGACCAGATCAGCCTGATTATAGTAGTAGGCCAAGTATCTTCTCAGGAAGGGAGCGATGACGTTACTGAACCGGTAGCTGTTCCTGAAGTCGTCTGCGGTCACATGAGCGTGAACGACGATCTTCCTGCCCTTCCGCCTCATCCTCCTAGCAAGATGGAGGGATTTCAAACCGATGAGGTTGAGGTGCAGGATGTCGAAATCGTCGCTGAGGTCGCTCGTATGCTCCACATTGTTTAGATCAAGAGCACTCCGCTGGTTTTTTATGGCAGACGATATACCGCTAGCCTTAAGCTGGTTTTCCATCTCAAGGTAGAGACATGCCTTCATTTTCTAATGCGCTGCCCCCTTAAACAAAGCCTGCAGACACCTTCTCCGCTTATGTAACAATGGGAACAAACCCGCCTGCCACAGAGCGTACAAGTGTATAATGAACCAATAGAACCGCAGATGTCGCATAATCCTTTCATTCTGGTTCAAGAAGCCTTCTTAAACTCCAGCTTTTTGGGCTCCATCTCTATCCTTGGGAGTCTTATCGGTACTGGAAGTCTGAGCTTCTTTGATAATTCTATGATTTCCAGGAGGGATTCTCTGACAATTGACGAAGTCACTTCTTTGACGACTTCGGATTCAAGCTTTATCGTGTCCTTCTTCACAGTCACCATTTTATTCAGATCCTTTTCACTGTACCAGAGGGTGCCCTCTATCTTCATGCTCCCGAGGTTTGGCTCATACCCCACCTCAAACCTGAAGCTGACGTTAAGGAAGTCTCCGATGTTCGGATTATTATCCATCTTCAAAGAGAGTATGGCAAAATTTGACTTAATGTCTACGCTCTTAGCCTCTTCGCCCGTCCTCGACCCCTCTAACCTATCAATCCTATAGTTTATCGTTGGCATAGTATCACCTCACACATCTCTCCTTATTTATTGGACGTGAAAATAAAAAAATCACTATGGATGACCGCCTATTAAATCCAATCCATAGACCTCCTTGAAATCAAACATCAGATTCATGTTCTGCACCGCCTGACCCGAACCACCCTTTATGAGGTTGTCTAATGCGCAGAGTACAAGTATTCTACCAGAAACCGGGTCCAAGTTGACTCCTATGTCACAGAAGTTAGTATCAACGACATCACGAAGCTGAGGAACATTCTCGTCTCCACCATAGACGATCCTCACGAAGGGCTCCTTTCCGTAGAAGTTCCTGAAATTGTCTGACAGATCGACGTCAAGTTTCTCGGAGAATACGGTGACAAAACTCATTATACCCCTCGCCATGTTTGCAACAGCTGGGGTGAAATAAAGCTTTAGGTCTTTCTTGAAAGTGTCCTTTAGGATGAACTCCATCTCAGGAAGGTGCCTGTGGAACAAAACCTTGTAGGGTTTAACGGTGCCGCATGCCTCTGGGTGATGCAGGAACTCTGAAGGCTTAGCACCCGCACCAGAGGTGCCTGAAACCGAGGTGACTACAAGCCTATTCAGATCCAAGCTGTCCTTGAACTTTATCATAGGCAGCAGCGCAAGTAGTGCAGAGGTTGCGTAGCATCCAGGATTTGTGACGAACCGGGCCTTCTTTATTTTGCTCCTGTACAACTCAGGCAATCCATAAACCCGCTCATCCAGCAGAGCCTGATTCTCGTAGCCAGGATAGATCTTCGAATCCAGGGAAGCGTCTTGTATCCTGAACTTCCCACCCAGTGTTATGACCTTCACGCCCTTATCCAGTAAGTTGGGGATTTTTGCGAACCACTCACTCTCCGGGGCCGCGAAAAAAACAATCTCCGAGTCAATGTCCTCGATATTAGGATTAACGAATGGGACATCAAGGATCCTGTAGAGGTTTCTATGCAGGGAGGAAACCGGTTTCCCAGCATATGTCCTTGAAGTGGGGATTAATTCTTCTACCCCTGGGTGGCGCACAAGAAGCCTCAACAGTTCACCACCCATGTAGCCTGACGCCCCAACTATTGTCGCCTTGACCATTTTCTATTTGGTGGCTAATTTCACATCGTCGCCGTTAATTGTCTTCCTGTTGGCGTGTCTTGCAAACTTCGAAGCCTTCTCAGAAACCTGCTCCGCGATCTCCTCCAGGTAGTCCCGAAGCGCTTTAGTTGCCTCCTCACCAATCCTGACGTCGCCTCCAGCCCTTCTCATGATCCTCTCAATAGGCGCAAGCGGTATATCTGCCATTTTCCACCTCCATATGTAGTGTTAATTAGAGGGCGTACTCCCATAAATACCTATTTTTATCGGTTAATGATAAATATTATAGTTGTCTGGTTCAATATAGTATAACACAGTCATTTGGTGATTTCAATGGCAGATAAAAGCAAGGAATTCGTTTTATGGTTTGATGACATCGGCATCGAAGATGTCCCGCTCGTGGGCGGGAAAAACGCCTCACTTGGCGAGATGATAAGGGAACTGAAGGAAAAGGATATAAATGTGCCAAACGGCTTTGCGGTCACAGCCTACGCCTATAATTATCTATTAGAACATGCAGGCATAGGAGACGACATAAAAAAGATCCTCTCCGATCTGGACACACACGACGTGAACAACCTCAGACAGAGGGGTAAAAAGATAAGGGCGCTCATAGAGAACGCCGAATTCCCTGGAGAGCTTAAAGATGTTATAGCAAAGGCATATGGGGAAATGCACACAAAACTGGGTTATGAGAAAGACACAGACGTTGCAGTAAGAAGCAGCGCAACGGCTGAGGATCTGCCGGATGCGTCATTCGCCGGCCAACAGGAAACCTACCTGCACATTCAAGGGATAGACGCGCTCATAAACGCATGCAAGAAGTGCTTTGCTTCCCTTTTCACTGACAGGGCGATATCCTACAGAGTGGATAAAGGCTTCGACCACTTTCAAGTCAGCCTGTCCATCGGAGTCCAGAAGATGGTTAGAAGCGACTCCGCCAGTGCTGGAGTGATGTTCTCCATAGACACGGAAACAGGATTCAAGAACGCCGTCTTCATAACCGGATCATATGGTCTAGGGGAAAACGTCGTACAGGGCGCAGTCAATCCAGATGAATTCTACGTGTTCAAACCCACCCTAAGGGAAGGCAAGAGACCGATAATAGGGAAAAAGCTCGGATCAAAGAAGATGACGCTGGTATATACAAAGAACGGCACAGAAAACATTAAAACCTCGGAGGGGGAGAGAAGCAATTTCTGCATAAGCGACGACGAAGTCCTGCAGCTGGCTGAGTGGGCCTATGACATAGAAGACCACTACAGCAAGAAGGCAGGATACTTTAAGCCTATGGACATAGAGTGGGCGAAGGACGGCGACGGCAAAAAAGTCGGGACAGGGAGATTGTTCATAGTCCAGGCAAGACCGGAGACCGTCCACTCAACAAAGGACGTCTCTGTGATGAAGAACTACATATTACAGGAGAGGGGTAAAATACTCGCTAAGGGACAAGCAGTCGGAGAAATGATAGGGCAAGGGGGAGCACACATAATCGAGTCGGCTGAGGAGATAAGCAGATTCAAGAAGGGGCAGGTGTTGGTCACCGATATGACCGACCCAGATTGGGAGCCCATCATGAAGATCGCCGCAGCCATCGTGACAAACCGCGGCGGTAGAACATGCCATGCAGCCATCGTTTCAAGAGAGCTCGGAATCCCATGTGTCATAGGCACAGAGAACGCCACAAAGAACATAAAAACAGGCCAGAACGTCACCGTCTCCTGCGCTGAAGGCGAAACAGGGAACATCTACGACGGGCTTCTGAAGTTTGAGGTGAAACAGATCAACCTCAAGGAACTGCCTAAGACTAAGACAAAGATAATGATGAACGTTGGCATCCCAGACAAGGCCTTCGTCGAGGGACAGATACCTAATGACGGCGTCGGGCTTGCAAGGGAGGAATTCATCATAAACTCCTACATAGGGCTGCATCCCCTGGCTTTGGTGCACTACGAGGAACTGAAGAGGAAGGCAAAGAAGGATAAAGAAGTGGCAGGGGTCATAGAAAAGATAGACAAAAAAACTAATGGATACAAAAACAAGGTCGAGTTCTTCATAGACCAACTGGCGAGGGGGATAGGCAAGATCGCTGCAGGATTCTACCCTAATGACGTGATCGTAAGGCTGTCCGACTTCAAGAGCAATGAGTACGCTAACCTCGTCGGAGGATACCTCTATGAGCCAGAGGAAAGCAATCCCATGATCGGCTGGAGAGGCGCCTCCAGGTACTACGACGAAGAATTCAAACCCGCTTTCGGCCTAGAATGCAAGGCCATACTGAAGGCAAGGAATGAATTCGGTTTAACGAACATAAAGGTCATGGTGCCGTTCTGCAGGACCGTTGAAGAAGGCAGACAAGTGATAGAGACCATAAAGGAATTCGGTCTCGTTCAAGGAGAGAACGGACTTGAAGTCTACGTCATGTGCGAGATTCCATCGAATGTGATATTAGCAGACCAGTTCGCCGAAGTATTTGACGGATTCTCCATAGGCTCTAACGATCTCACGCAGTTAACCCTTGGATTGGACAGAGACTCAGAACTGGTCTCACACATCTATAATGAAAGAAATGAGGCGGTTAAAAGGCTTGTCGCGCAGGTGATCAAGACGGCCAAGGAAAAGAACAGAAAGATCGGCATATGCGGTCAGGCGCCATCCGACTATGAAGAATTCGCTGAATTCCTGGTCGAATGCGGAATCGATTCAGTTTCACTTAACCCGGACACCGTCATAAAGACTAGGCTCAAGATCGCGGAAAAAGAGAAGGCACTCGGAGTCAAACCAGAATAAGTCATCCGATGATTCCGGACGTTATTGCATCAGCTATACCTGAGATAATAAACTGGACTGAGATCGCGGCGAGCATCAGGCCCATTATCCTAGTCGCAACCTTGGTGCCTACACGACCAAGAACCTTATAGACTAAGTCAAGCCTCTTGAATATCTGATAGGAGACTAAGAACACTAGGAGGATATTTACCATAAGAGCCAGTTTGTTGATGGGGACTCCAGCCTCTTCAAACAGTATTATCCCCGTCGTTATCGCGCCCGGACCCGTCAAGAGAGGGACTGCCATCGGCATCACAGCTATGTCCTCCTTATCTGAATCAAGGACATCTGAGAAACCCATCCTCGTCCTCCTGCCGAATAGCATCTCGATAGAGATTATTAACAGGACTATCCCACCAGCTATCTTGAACGAGAAGATTTCCACACCAAGGAAACGAAAGACCAGGTTGCCGATTAAGGTCATGACCAATAGGACCATGGCGGCTATCCTCACCGCCATCCTTACCATCGCCCTCTTGTCCTCATCTGTGTAGTTGGAGAGCAGGGACATGTAGATAGGAACTATGCCGATTGCGTCGACTATGACGAACAACGCCACAAAGGATTTTATCGCGAACACCAGACTGAAGTCCCCAGAAAGGGGATCATGTAAGAGTTGCTCCACCATAGATAATAATTCTACCAGCAAGTATAAAATCTATTTCCTCAGGTAGTCCTTAACGATCTTCAGGGCACAGTATTTGCCGCACATCGTGCAAACTTCCTGGTTAACTAACTTGGAATACTTTTCCCTTACGCATTCGTCGACGCCTAATTTGAACATCCTGTTCCAGTCCAGATTTATCCTGGCATGAGACATTTCATCGTCTCTTCCCATATCCCTTAACCTGACTATGTCGGCTGCGTGGGCCGCTATCTTTGACGCGATGACGCCGTTTCTGACGTCTTCCACGGTAGGCAGGCCCAGGTGCTCTGATGGCGTCACATAGCAGAGGAAGTCTGCCCCATAGATTGCAGCCAAAGCACCGCCTATGGCGCCAGAGATGTGGTCATAGCCCAACGCTATATCAGTGACCAATGGACCAAGAACATAGAATGGGGCGTTATCACATATCCGCTTCTCCAGCATCATATTTGCTTCGATCTGGTCCAATGGAACATGCCCTGGGCCTTCAACGATGACTGGAACCTTAGCCTTCCTAGCCCTCTTCGTCAACCTTCCTAAGTTTATTAACTCCTGCATCTGCGCTACATCAGAGGAATCGTGCAAGCATCCTGGACGAAGAGCATCCCCGAGGCTTATCACAGCATTGTATCTGCTCACTATCTCAAGTATGCTGTCGAAGTATTCGTATAGGGGATTCTCTCTTCCGTTTTTGATCATCCAGGCTGCGATAAAACTACCACCCCTGCTGGTTATGGGAATGATCCTGCCACCTAAGTCTTCAAGTATGCTTTTGGTTATCCCGCAATGGAGCGTCAGAAAATCAACCCCGTCCCTACAGTGTTTTTCGATGACTTCAAGTATGTGCTCTGAAGTCATATCAACCTTCTCCTCGATGAATGCCTGATATATTGGAACCGTGCCTACGGGGACCTTAGTGTTCTTCAAGATCTCCCCCCTTATGGAGTCAAGGTCTCCGCCGACTGACAGATCCATTAAAGTGTCTGCGCCAGCGCGCACCGCAGCCCAGCTCTTCTCCAACTCCTTCCTCAAGTCAACGACGTCAGAGGAGGTGCCCACGTTAGCGTTCACCTTAACCCGGGTACCAGCCCCAATAACTAACGGAGGAATATCCCTCTCAGAGTTCTTGACGACAACAACCGATCCACTGTCAACCCTCCGCCTGAGCTTCTCTTCTGAAATACCTTCCTTCCTTGCAATGTCTTCCAGAGCAGCCATTTTTTTAATTAACGTTACCCTCCTCTAGAATTCGCCATCAGGCGAATTCCTTTTTCTTTCGCCAGCGTTTCTTTTTCCTAAAAAGAAAGGGCTATGCCCGCGCCGAGGCACCGCAAAATCGGTGCACGCTTTGTGCCATCTTCGCTATCGCTCG